>JBJSXJ010000077.1:0-9572 GCA_046086325.1 Planctomycetota bacterium
TCGGAATCAAACGTCGAACCAGATGACTTCATGACGCCCGTGATTAACCACGTTCGACCTCCCAGCGTAAACGTATCGCCGGTATCGAGCCGGCCAAAGGCGCGGACCGAGGTTAGTTCTTGAGCAGCTTTGTCACGGCCCAGTTCTCGCGCTACGCCCTCGCCGAGCACCGCTTCAATGACCGAGGTTTCACCGGTCATTGCTGTTCCATCGGTAGTTTCACCGGTCGTTTCATCGGCCGTTTCATCAGCCGCTTCATCATTCTCTCCTGCAGTGCCACCAGCGGCGCTTACACCGGCGGCACGTACACCGGCGGACCGTACACCAGCGGGTGAAAACCACTGACCCTCCGCAAACAGTTCCACATCATGCACAACCGCGGAGAGCTGCGGATCTTCGATGCCACGCACCTGCACGAAACGTCGTTGGGCGGCACCGGGTGGCGCTCCGATGATCGGCTGATTCACCACCACATAAGTTTCTTTGCTGCAGAGCGGCCGACCATCTTCACCTCGCCGCACTCCTTTTTGTCGCTCGATGTCGCCCGTATCGGAAAAACCAAGATTGCTGAAGGCTTCATCGGTCACTCCCTGCGATAACAGAATGATATTGCCCGGTTGACCGCTACCCTCCGTCAGTTGATACATCCCCTTTACGAACGCCAGCATGGCGGTGAGCAGTCCGATGACCGCGGTAAAGGCGATGGCGGTCACCAGAGTTGTACGCCAGCGCACGACCAGATTCCGCAAGTTGTAGCGCAGCGGAATACGTCCGAACACGACGGCAATAATGATCAACCCAATCGCCACGAGCGGAGCGAAGACCAACAACGATGCAAGTGTCGACTGCGCGAATAACATCATCCAACCTCAACCAACCTTCGAAAAAACCTCAGACACTTTGACTGACCGAGCAGACAGCGCGGGTAGCAAACTACCCAAAAGTGACGCGACTAATCCGATAGCAAATCCCCACGCGACGGATCGCCCGGGGATTAAGAATGTCGAGAAGAAGGCAATCGGAAAGTTCAAGCCACCAAAATAATAGTTGATCAGTCCATAGGTCGCTAAACCGCTGACCAGCCCAGCGGTCGCGCCCAGCAATAAGGCCTCGCCCAGCACGAGCACCAGAATCTGAGTTGGTCGAAAACCCAGCACTTTCAGCACGGCCAGCTCCGTGCGACGTTCGCGCACACTGATGCTGATGGCGTTCGCGATAACCAGCGACAACACGCCGATAATAGCCCAGGCCAGCCAGCCCATACCCCAAATCAGCGAACGATACGCTTCCAAAAAGGTCGCGATGCCGGAGGATGCAGTTTCACATTTGACCGCCGGCGCTGCGAATTCCGGTGACGATTCAATTTGACCGGCAACCTGAGCGAATGCCTCTCGATCCGGCACTCGCAGCCAGACCAAATTCAAGCTCTTATCTGACATTGGATGCTTCTGCCCCTTATGCGTCGTCGCATATTGCTCCATCGCATCATTCAAGTAGTCGCGATGAATGACGGCACTCGAGTCGTACCGACCATCTGGAAACAACCCCACGATTTCAAATTCCAAATCGATCTCGCGATAATTCACGCTGTAGATCTTGATCCGATCTCCAACTTTTTTGTTGATGAGTTTGAGTCGAGTTTTGCCGAGAACGATGCCTTGTTTTGTTTGCACCATTTTGTCGACGACTTTTTGGAACGTACCGCGTTGATCATTCGGCAGACTGTCCAGGTCGTCCATCATGGAGGTCATCTTGCCGGGATCCATGGCGATCGCGAACAGATTGTTTTCGGCCGTACGGTTTTTGGGATCGAGTGTGCCGCCGTAGAACTGCCACGTCATCGAATCTTGATCCGCCACTCGGATATCAACATCGTTGCGAGCGGCACCTTCGGACAAGCGCCGCGCGTAGGCGATCGGCATGCGACTGGGGATCTGCCACCGTTCTGTGACAATCGCTTTCAAGTTCTGTGATTTCTCGGACATCGCCTGATCGAGAAAATCGAGTACGGACCAAACGAGCGTCACGATGCAAACCAGCATCATGGTGCCCATCGCGGTGAGGATGCTGCGCAGCAAATTGCGGCGCATGTTCTTCAGGATCAGCAGCAAGAATTTCATGAGCTTAGACTCCTACAGAGTGGAGGCTTCATCGGGACGCTGCACTAAGACACCTTTATCCAGATGTAATTCGCGATGAGCCCGCGCTGCCGCTCGAGGATCGTGCGTCACCATGATGATCGTCTTTTGCAAAGAACTGGACAGCTCAACCAATAGATCCAGGATTTCACTGGCGGACTTTGAATCCAAGTCGCCCGTCGGCTCGTCGGCCACAATCAATGTGGGATCCGTGACGATCGCGCGCGCAATACCCACTCGCTGCTGCTGACCACCTGACAACTGACCGGGACGATGGTGGAGTCGATTGGAGAGTCCGACAAGGTCGAGTGCGGTGTTGACTTGCTGTTGGCGCTGAGCTTTGGAAAGTGGCAACAGCAGCAGTGGCAGTTCCACATTTTCGTAAGCCGTCAACACGGGAATGAGATGATAGAACTGAAAGACGAAGCCGACATGGCGAGTGCGCCACGCCGCGAGCTGACTTTCGGACATGCGTGAGATGCATTGATCCCCGACGAACACATCACCTTCCGAGGGCTGATCAAGTCCGGCGATGAGATTGAGCAAAGTCGTCTTGCCCGAACCGCTCGGCCCCATCAACGCTAAAAACTCGCCTTCACCGACATCCAGCGTGAGTCCGTTGAGCACATCGACGCGCTCGCTACCGCGCTGGAAATACTTATGAACTTGCTGGACCTGCACAATCGCGTTAGCCAATGTTTTGTACCTCTCGTCCCGGCGCTGAATGCCGGCGCTTAATACTGGGCGCTTAATACTGGCGCTTGATTCCGACTCTCAATTCCAGCGTTTCGAGTTGGTCTTGTCGGCGACGGGCTTGTCGCTAGGCGGACCACTCAAAAAAGAAACCGTGACACCCATTTCAGGCTTCAAATACACCCCTTCTTCATCGGCGGGAACTTGCAGTCGCACGCGCACTTGGATAGCTCCCTTGGCTCGGTCCGCGATCGGCATGAGGCGCGCTACAACTCCTTCATAGTTACGGTCCGGGAAAGCGTCCACCGCACGCACTCGACATTTCTGTCCTTTGAAGACTCGGGCAATATCGCGCTCTTGCACATCGAGGCTCACTTCCAGGTCGGACAGGTCCGCCATTTCACAGACGCTGTAGGAGCCATTAAATGCGATCGGATTGACGATATTTCCCTCCTCGGCGTTTTTCTTCAGGATCGTCCCAGAGATTGGCGCCAGGATGCGGCAATTGTCGAGTCGCCATTTGGTTTTGGCAATATCCGCTTCCGCCTGTTTCACCTCCGCTCGGGCCACTTCGATCCGTTCGAGGCGGGGGCCATCGGTGGCGAGTTTCAGGGAGAGCCGCAAGCGATCCACGCGGCGCTGCATCATGCGATAGCGACTATCGATGAGTTCATAATCTTGAGTGGTGATGACTTTGCCGATGACGAGCTGCGAGCCCCGTCGCCACTCCGCTTCTAATTGCACCAGCTGAGCTTCACTCTCTGCCAATTCGGCTTTGGCTTGGTCAATTTCTTCCGGACGACTGCCGTTTTCCAGCTCCAAAAGCCGCTGTCGACAAAGATCATGAGTGGCTTGAGCCCGCTGATAGTCCGCTCGATATTCCGTCGTTTCGATTTCGCCCAGAACTTCACCCTGAGCCACGCGGCGTCCCTCTTCCACATACAACTTCGTCAACCGTCCGCTGACTTGGGGACTTACCAGGATTTGATGAGCAGGGGTGACATAACCTTTTGATTCCAGAGCAATCTCGCCCACATCGCTGGCTTTATCTGGAGTTTTCAGGCCAGGAGCAGCCGGCAGAATCTCAGCCAAGGTGGCATCTTCACGTTCGTTTTCCAGCAGCGTCAACTGTTCTTCCACGCGGCGGCGATCGACGATGAGAAAACCGGCGATACCGGCGAACAGCAGGACCAAACTCCAGGCCACCAGTGTGTTGCGGGAGCCCGAGGAGTTCGGAGGGGGCAGACGGAGCGAACGAATTTGGGCGGATCGATTGGTCGCAGGCCGGGGTAAATCCTCGCCAATGGTGATTTTGGCTCGAGCGATATTGGGCTTTTCCTGGCCATCCGACATGAGACTGTCCTTCAATTGTGCTCGCTGAACTCCGCTCCCCAATCCACCTCAACCGGCCCCCGCCTGGACCTTACTTCCTGATAATAAGCGTCTGGATCTTCCCAGCCGCACAGACCAAGGGGTAGTAGTAACCTACCTGACAAAATTGAGTTGGCGGAAAAACTTCCTAAACTCCTGGCCGACGAGCAAACAGTCCGCATAATCGGAACCAATTACAGAGAAATCCCGGAGTCCATCCCGTGAATGATCCCGTCCAGCAACACCGTCAAACCGCTCCGGCAGTTGTTCGCTGCGCGGTGGCAACCATCAGCGATACTCGCACCCTCGATACTGACACCGGCGGAAGAACGGCCATCGACCTGCTCAGCGGTGCCGGTCATGTTATCTCTGCGAGAGAGCTCATTCCAGACGATTCTGGTCGAATCCAGCAACTACTCCTCGATTGGTCGAACCGCGACGACATTGACGCGATCCTCATGACCGGCGGGACCGGCCTGAGTAGCCGTGATCAAACGTATGAAACGGTGAGTGGCCTGCTGACCAAAACCTTGCCCGGCTATGGAGAGCTTTTCCGCTGGCTGAGCTATCAGGAGATTGGAGCGGCAGCGATGCTTAGTCGAGCGATCGGCGGATTAATTCATAAAACGGTCGTGATGACGATGCCCGGATCACCCCACGCCGTGCGGCTGGCCCTGAACCAGCTCATCATTCCCGAACTCGGGCACCTCGTACGCGAAGCAAACCGATAGCCGATGAATCAAGCCGCCCCGTCAACTTAGCAGCGGCCGAATGATTTTGGCAGGATAGACATCGGTGAGTCGTTCGTCGCGGCTGTTGTGAGCGAACGTCAACGACTCATGGTGCAAACCGAGCTGATGCAGGATCGTGGCATGCAGATCGGCCATCGAAGTGCGGTTCACCAGCGCTCGATAGCCGAAATCATCCGTCGCTCCATATACCTGACCACCACGAATACCACCGCCCGCCAACCAGATACTGAACCCGTACGGATGATGATCGCGACCCTCCGTGCCACGCTTATTCGCGTCCCGCTGCTCGGCACCCGGTGTCCGACCAAACTCCCCGCCCCAAATCACCAGCGTCTCATCGAATAGTCCCCGCTGTTTGAGATCAGTGAGTAATCCTGCGACGGGCAGATCGGTTTGCTGACAGCAACTGCGAGTGCCTTCGGTGTTGTTGTTGTGAGTATCCCACGGCTGTCCACGCATGAAAATCTGTACGAATCGCACGCCCCGCTCGACCAATCTCCGCGCCATCAGACAGCGGCGACCGTAGGAGCGCGTGACATCCTGGTCGAGCCCATAGAGCCGCTGCGTGGCGGCGGACTCTTGCTGAATGTCGAGTGCACTGGTCGCAGTAAGCTGCATGCGCGCGGCCAACTCAAAACTCGCCATCCGCGCATCCAGTTCCAGCTCGCCCGGCCGCTGCTGCCGATGCCGCTCATTGAGCGCCTGGAGGAATTCCAACCGGCCTCGCTCCACTCCCGCCGCGCGCACGGCCTTCGGCTGTAAATGCAGAATCGGCAAGCCCTCGGATCGAATCGCAGTGCCCTGATAGAGCGGCGGCAACCAACCACTCGACCAGTTACGAGCTCCATCTGTCGGCGATCCCGTCGGATCCGGCAACGCCACATAAGCTGGCAAATCCTGATTCTCGGTTCCCAGTCCATACGCGACCCACGACGCCAGGTTGGGCCGACCCGAAACAATCATTCCAGTCTGCGCCATCCAGATCGCTTGCTCATGATTCCGATGCTCCGTATACATCGACCGAATCACCGCCAATTCATCGACATGCCGCGCGACATGCGGCATGACATCCGCCACCTCTATACCACTCTCCCCATGCCGCTGAAACTTAAACGGACTCCCCAGTAAATAGGTCGTTCGCTTCTCATCATCCGCCACTTCACCGGGCGGAGTTTGTCCGTCGTATTTATTCAGCAGCGGCTTGGGATCGAGTAAATCGACATGACTGGGACCGCCGTGCATGAAGAGCTGAATCACCGCTTTCGCACGCGGCGGATGATGCGGAGCTCGCGGACGCAAATCAAACGCCACTCCCTTTTCATTCGCCCGCGCCACCCCAGTGCGACTCACCACGTCACCACCCAACCCCAACATCGCCAGGGCCAGTGTCCCCATGCCACCACCAGCCTGCCGCAACAGCTCGCGACGCGTCGGCTGATAGCCACTCGCGGTATTCAATCCGTGCTGGTCATTCGACATGTGAGGACAATCACTCTGGGTGCGATGCATCATTGGACACTCGATTTTTTTCAGACGATATCAGCGAACAAACTTCAACCACCAAACTCCAACCACCAAACTCGGCCAATAAACTCCAGCCAAAATTCCCGCACACAAACTCAGTCGATATAAATAAACTCATTCGCCGCCATCAGCATGTGACAAAGATCAACCAGTGACTGACGCTGCGCCAGCTCGGCCGTCACACCCGACTCGCGATACTGCTGTGCCTGCCGTTCTCGAAACGCCACCAGCTGCTCCCGCTCCGCCGCCGCGATCGGTCGACCAAAAGCGAGCCACACCGCCGTGGCCGCTTCACTTTTTGCTGGGTCACTCTGCCCCGCTGCCACACGTAGGACTCGATCCGCTAGCGCCGTCGCCGCCGTCTGCAGTAGCTCGCTGTTCATGAGCGTCAGTGCCTGCGTTGATACGGTGGAACGCACGCGTCGAGTGCAATTGGTTTCCATGACTGGCTGATCAAACGCCTGGAGGATCGTAAGAGGATTGAGACGCAGAATCTGGATATAGATCGCTCGACGACGATCCGCTGCCGGGTTCGCCACCGTGACTTCCCCATCGCCTTGCCGCGCCACCGGTAAGGGTGCGCCAAACATGCGCCGATCTAATAAACCCGACACTTCCAACACCGCATCATGGACCGGCTCAGCTTCTAATCGACGCAGACGCTGTCGCCACAAGAGCCGATTGTCGGGATCGACTCGTGCACCGTCGCGAGCGAGCGTCGACTGCGCTTCCACTCGCGATTGCTGGCGATACGTCGCCGACGTGACAATCAGTCGCTGCAGATGCTTGACGCTCCAGTTGCTCTGCACCAATTCCGTCGCCAGCCAATCCAGCAGTTCGGGATGACTGGGCTTCGCTCCGATCGTCCCAAAGTCCTCCGGCGTCGCCACTAACCCCTCACCAAAATGATGCAACCACAATCGATTGACGAACACCCGCGCAGTTAACGGATGCTGTGGCTGAGTGAGCCAGCGAGCGAACGCTAACCGACGGCCAGTCGTCTTCGCCGTCGGTTCTGGCGTCTTCCACTGAAAAGAGTCCGGAGCCTTCAGCGCGGTTAACACACCCGGTTCGACGGCGGCACCGGGTGTGAGCGCGTCACCACGACGCAGCAGCGGAGTGACGACTGGACCCGGTACGTCATACAGTGCTCGAATCTCATCAAACGCGATTCGTCGCCGCTGCTGCTCAGCCACCGCCGCCGCATTCGCCGCGGTCGCCTGCTTGTACTCGGGGTAACTCTCCGGCAACTGTTTATCGAGGGCGTTGTTGTCGGGCTGAAGCTGCGCGGCGAACTTCTCCGCCAAATAGACTTCCACGGGACTACGCTGATCCGCTGGCTTTTTCACCGCCATT
This sequence comes from Planctomycetota bacterium, assembly GCA_046086325.1. Taxonomy (GTDB): domain Bacteria; phylum Planctomycetota; class Planctomycetia; order Pirellulales; family Pirellulaceae; genus JBJSXJ01. The sequence continues at coordinate 7,835 of JBJSXJ010000077.1, forward strand.
TGCACATCCGCACGAATCACCTCGGGTAGCGTATTCAGCCGGTCAGTAAACAATCGCTGCTTGAACGCCTCGCGCCGCTCCGTTTGCTCTTTCTGCAACCGCGTCACTTCGGCGTCGAGCTGACTATTGTGATCGGCCGCACGCTTACGCTCCGCAGCCGTCGCCACCAACAACCGCCGCTCCATTTGCGGAATCCACTGAGTGGGTCGCAGCGCAGCCATAAACACCGCTTGCAAACGATAATAATCGACCTGCGGAATTGGATCATATTTGTGGCTATGACACCGAGCACATTGCAACGTGACACCCATCGTCGACGAAGCGACAATCTGCAGCGTGTCATTCAAGGTTGGATAGAAATACTGTGCGTCGGCGTTTTTGATCGTACTGAAATCCGGTCGACTAGAATCCGGTGCACAGCGTAAAAAGCCGGTCGCCGTAATCGCCTCGACGACCTCGTCCGACAATCGCTCACTGGTCGCATCCGCCGTCCAGTAATCCGATAACTCGTCCCCCGCCAATTGCTCTTGTAAGAATCGATCGTACGGCTTGTCTTTGTTGAACGCCCGCACGACGTAATCTCGATATCGATAAGCGGTCGGCAGGGGGCGATCTTCCGCGAGGACTCCCGCCGAGTCAGCGTAGCCAGCGACATCGAGCCAGTGTCGCGCCCAGCGTTCGCCATAAGCCGGATTCGCCAGTAAACGTTCCACCCAACCCTCCAGCGAGTTCTCCGGGCCGCTGCCCGAACTCGACTGGTTCTCGCCATCCATCAACTCATCCACTGCAGGTGGTAAGCCGAGCAAATCGAAGTGCAAGCGCCGCCGCAGCGTTCCAGCATCCGCTTCCGGCGAAAGCGTTAAGCCTTGCGATTCCAATTTGGCAAGAATAAATGCATCGATCGGATTGAGCACTCGATCCGTCTGACGAACTGCCGGTATCGCGGGACGCACCGGTGGTACGAATGACCACAACTGCGCCGTCTCCCCAGCGTTCGCATCCATCAGCGAATCACCGTCCGCGCCCGCCTCTGCTCCCTTCGCACCATCGTTGATCCAAGTGCGAATCACCGCCTTGTCTTCTTTGCTGAGCGGCGGACCACCGGCCGGCATCTCGTCGGACACAATCTTCGCCCACAGTAAACTCGACTCCGCCGCCGCAATGCGAATCGCAGGTCCACCATCGCCACCCTTGAGCAGTTCCTGGCGAGTGGTCAAACGCAAATTGTGCCGCGGTTCCGCACCCGCATGACACTTCCAGCAGCGCTCTTTGAAGATCGTCGTAATGCGCCCCTCAAACGTGACCGGCTCGGGTTTTTTAGCTTCCTGCTGAGTTTCTTTCTGAGCTTCCTTCTGAGTTTCTTTCTGAGCTTCCTGCTGACCTTCCTTCTGAGTTTCATCCGCTCGTACGCCCGTCCCTGTATACCCACTCGTCAGCCACGACCCTTGATACGCCAGTAAGCCGAGTGCCAGCAGCGCCGCCAGGGCGAGCTCTCGATAACAATGACCCTGCAGCCGTTTCGTATGAGATCGATTGATCAGTCGCATCGACAACCTTTCCTTCATCCGTCACCACTCCGGGCCTCAGCGCATACGAACATAACACCAGACAGCACGCACGGACGTAGCTCTTTTCACCGTATCTCGGATTCCGCCTCCAAGATACTATATGATGGCCGTGGGAATTACTCTGTCGAGGCGATTGATGATGAACGTTCGATCTTGTTTGGTCATTATTC
>JBJSXJ010000078.1:0-6159 GCA_046086325.1 Planctomycetota bacterium
GCTGATTTCCCGGTCCATACCTTGCCGGTGTGTGAGCTACCGGCGCCGGAGGATCCCACCTTCTCTGCCCGCTGGGGAGGCGCCGCCGAAATCGCTCGACAGGCCGAACGTCGTCTGGGAGTCGATTTCAGCCGCCATGCGAACGCAACGCTACGCGCAATCGATCCGCCGCTCGTCGTTGACCCCACTTTCGATCCGAACGTCGATCCTCCCATCGTTGATCCGCCGGTTGTTCCGCTGCCCGAGCGCTATGTGCTGGAAATCGACGGCCAGGAATGGGACGTGGTCTGGCACGGCGAGCAGCTCGAATTCACCGACTATGAAGTGACCGATTTCCACAACGTGCGCAATGCCAATGACACCAATGATGACGGTGTGGAATCTCCACTCGATGCCCTCATCGTCATCAATTACCTCAACAGCAGCGACATCAAGATGCTGCCGTCGCGGGCCAGTGGCGAGCTGGTGGGGCGATTCATCGATGTGAATGGCGACCGCTGGGTCACTCCACTCGACGCCCTCCGAGTGGTCAATCGCCTGAACGATGACGGTGGAAGTGATGCTGGAAGTGACGATGGTTCTGGCAACATCGGCGACTCGACCGATGCCGGCACAGGTGATGATGGCACAGGTGATGACGGCACAGGTGATGCCGGCACAGGTGATGACGGCATCGTGGATGACGGCACAGGTGACGATTCCACCGGATCGTCGTTCAGTCTGACCGTTGCTGAGCAGGTGACGGGGAGTAGTTCCGCCAGCTCCATTCCGCTCCGGGATGCCGCTGGAAACGGACTCATCGTCGTCCAGTATGACGGCACGGAGTCGGCGACCGTGGGTGTGCTGCTGTCATGGCAGTTCAACGAGCCGCCGTACGGCATCGGCAATCGCGGCAAGTTGACAGAGGACCTGATTTCGCTCAACGCCACCTTCTACCCGACGGCATTCGGAACCGCTTGGATTTACGGAACGATTCCCGCTGTGAATCAGATTCTGGCATCGGTCGAGTACCTTCCGGCGGTCGGTTATTCAGCCCCTGAGGGAGTGAAGCTCAACGTTTCTGCTTTCTTGTATATCAAGAACAGCGGATCGAAGGAGTATGAGTCGGGCGCGCTGAATGTGATCGTGACCCCATCTCCACTCGCACCGATAACCGCTCCTGACTTTTTTACCATCGATCCGGCCAATTTTCGCGGGCCTTTGGACCGGGAAATGCTAGCCAATCTACCCGGCCCCATTGAGCTGGATGTGTTAGCAAATGATCGCAGTGTCACGGGTGGCAGCTTGCGACTCGTTTCCGTCCAGGTTGTGGGGCATAGTGAAGACTCCTGGAGTGTGAACGAAGACGGTACGAAGGTCCTGTTCACGCCTCGAGGTCTGCTGATTGGTTATCGTTGGTTGAGTTATCAGACGGCGACTTATGTCGTGTCGGATGAACTTGGCAATCTCGCGCAGGGCACCGTAGCGATTAGCCCACCGCAGAGGCCCATGGAGCCGGGCATTTTATAACTTCCATTGGTCGTAGCATCGAGCGACCGGTCATCGTACACTGTGGCGCGTTACGGATCGTCGTCTGATCCGTGGGAGCTGAGCGGTCGTATCAGGCGGGTGCTCGGTTTCTTTGCTGTAATGCTGGTGCAGTCGACCTGTTGAGGAACAAGTCCGATGAAGTTGTCGTTTGTGCGTGGAGTGCTGTTTCCCGTTTGTTTTGCCGTGCTGTCGCTGATCGCGGGCGTGTCATCGATGCCGGTGGCATCCGCCGAAGATAAGTGGACGCCGCTGTTTGACGGCAAGTCGCTGGCCGACTGGGAGAAGGTAGGGAATCAGGCGAGCGTCTGGGAGGTCGTGGACGGGGAGATTCGCGGTTCAGGTCCTGCATCGATGCTGGTCTGCACCAAGGGACCGTACAAGAATTTCCGTTATCGAGCGGAAATCAAAATCAACGATGGTGGCAACTCCGGTCTCTATTTCCGCACCACTCGTAAGCCCGGGTTCACCGACGGCTACGAGGCTCAGATTGACAGCACGCACACGGACCCGATCCGTACCGGTTCGCTCTATGGCATGAACCACGTCTACAAGCAACTCGTCAAGCCTGACACGTGGTTCACGTATGAGTTGCAGGTGAAGGATGATGTGTGGCGCGGCAAGAATATCACGCGCATCAAGGTCACCGTGGATGGCAACGAACTGTACGAGTACCTGGATTTTGCACTCACCTTCAAGCAGGGTCACTTTGCTTTCCAGCAGCATGATCCCGGTAGCAAGGTGAGCATTCGCAAGGTGGAAGTGATGCCGCTGGCTGACTAGTTACTGCCGCTGGCGGTCGACTTTCGATAGATCGCCTGAGCCCGAATGGCTCGAATGAGATCGGGCAGGTCACGGTAGCGGGGCAGGCGAATGCCGACCGCCCCGCCGCCCGGATAGGGTTCCACAAATTCCTGGCTGGGTTGCAGTCCGAAGCGTCGATAGAACGCCTGGACTAAAAACCGCTTCACCTCCTCTGGGTCAGCCAGTTTGGTATCCACATGCACTTGGAAAAAGTCGCCTTGCCCAGCCGCATTCACGCGGACGGCAACGGCCTCCTCGCCAAACGCCCGCTTGAGCATCGCCTCGGCCAGATCGATCAGCGGCAAGCCGCGAAAAAAACTGGTCCCCGGTGCCAGTTGCCAAGGTGTAGCGGGAGTTCTTAAAAGCTCTTCGTTGCTCAACCCACGATTGAAATCATGGGGTTTCGCTTGGCAGCGATTGAGCCACTGTTCTAACAGTGCCGGCCCGGCGTAGCTCGCTTCCCAGTCGGCGATTTTCAGCAGCGTCTGCTGGCTTGGCAGTTGCTGTGGGTCGATCGTCACGCAGCAGTCGCCCCGTTGGGAACTCGTGACGCAGCGAATCCACTCCTCGGGATGATGCATCAAGTAGCAATTCTTGGCCACTTCCGCAAACAGATATGCGACCATGGCGCGCAGCGGTACGCCTGTCTCCTTCACGATTTCACCGCTGGGCAACGTGCGCCGCAGCGTTGGTTCCCGCCAGCCAGCGAAGAGTGCTTCGATGGTATGCAAGGCCATTGTGCTGGCCGCCTCTGGGGTGCAGGTCGATTGATGCATCAACTGCTGCGCGAGCCAAGCCTGCCGCTCACTCAGTTGCTGCCGCAGTTCCTCACAGGAAACTCGCAGCGGTAACTTAAGCAGCAATTCGTTTACCCAGCGCTGATTGGCCGCACTCAGCTCTCCACGATCGATCAGATCAGCCTGAATCTGGGGGAAGAAATCTTGATCGAGTGGCAGTTGGACGAGGAGTGCCGCAATTTCAGCGGCCTTGCCCGTCATCTTCCGAAACTCGGCGGCGGTCAGCTGAGGTTCTCCGGTCACTTCGGCGTAGGAGCCAGCCGACCAGCGCCACGCTTCCCGATCGCGTTCGACGCTATATGGAAACAGCATGCGGAAGCGGTCGGTAGGAACGGGAAATGTGCCGAGAATGCGATACTGATCGCGGGGATTGGACGAGATGAGGGTGCCTTGAGCGTGGCGGCCGAGTTGTTCGGTGGCTTGATCGAGTGCTCCGGCTCGCACGCCTGTTCCATATTCCGCCTGGCAGGCCAGTTGCACCATCATGGAGGTGCTGATACCCAAATCGAACAGCGCATTGAGGGCATTTTTCACTGCCACTGTGACTGCCGATGAACTGGAAAATCCGCCTTGAGGAATCTGACCTGTCGACATCACGCGCAAGCCGTGAAATCGTTCTCGTCCCAAGGCCGCCTGGACCTTCTCACCCAGATTCCCTTCGCGCAAGGTGCGAATGGAGGCGAGGGCATTGGCCAGCAGCGAAAAGGGACGCCGCAGATTATTGCTGGCCCACACCGCTGCCGGTGGCAGAGGCAGTTTTTGCTCGCGGCGCCGTGCTAACTCTTCGTCACTGAAATAGCCCAGTGACAGCAGTAATTGAGTGGCCATGCGAGTGCCGAAGTCTTCGTAGGAGTACCAGTCGGAAACATCCGCGCCGGGATACATCCACTCATCGTCGGCGGCGACTCGATCGATCTTTTCGCGGAAGAGTGGATCGGCCGTGTGCAGTCGTAACTGGCCGTCGCTGGCGGTTTGCATCAACACGACCACCTGCTCACGTCCCTCCACTCGCCCCGCTCCGATCGGCATTTGCCAGGCAGGTCCGTAAAAGCGTCCCATGTCGGGATGCATGAAGGCGATGCGTAGCCGTCCACCGGCGATTCCGATCCCGAGCGGTGCCTGGGCGTCCCAGGGAAAATGAGCGGTCCGCGAGGATTCCCAGAGTTCTTCCAGTTGGGCGGCGATCGAAACACTCTGTTCGAACGAGCGCTGGGAGATGATCTCCTGACTTAATTCGGCGGCGTGCGCGGCTTCGACCGGCGCGACCTCGTGACGCTGCAGCACCTCTTCCAGACGTTCTAAATCGGCGGGCCGAGTGACATCGGCGCAGAGCAGTTCGTAGGCGGAATCGGTGGCACGCACGGTGAGCGAGCGAATCTCACCGCGTTCACGATGGATCGCCGCGATGATATCGGTGAAATAGAACTGCTGTTGAGCGTTTCGCCGATCCAGTCGTGCCAGGTAGCGGCGCAGCGTTGCCGCTCGAATCGCATACAACGGACAGTTGCCTTCGGTTTGATTCTGGAGACGCAGCCGCTCCGCTTCGTCTTCGATCCGATCGATGTCACGCTGTTCGACAATCGCCCGAATCGTCCCTTGCTCGTCGCGGATTACTCGGCCTTTCCCTTGATTGCGTGGAGCGTCGTAGATGGCGGTGAGCATCGTCAGTTTGGCTTCGGTTCCACCCGCCTGGTGTTCGCGGAGCAAGTCGCGAAAGATGGTCGCTGGTACCACTCGATCACCCATGGTGACGACGAGCAGTGGATTGAGGCGTTCGAGTTCTGGTACCGAAAACGCTTCGTAGGCGGCGTAGGCGGTACCGCCGGTGAAGTTATCGGAGCGAATGAGGATGTTTTCGTAGCCGAGTGCCGGCGCGACTTCGTCGTGGCGATAGCCGACCAAGCAAACTGCCGGGGCGCTGCTCAGCGTGCGAAAGGCATTGAGAGAATGACGCGCTAGCGGCGTGCCGGCCAAGGGCTGAATGCATTTCGGTTGACTGCCAAACCGAGTTCCCATGCCGGCGGCCAGCATGACGAGGACGGGCTGGTGAGGACTTAATCGCCCCAGCTCAACGGCTGCGGGATTCAAAATCTTGGCGGGATCCAGCGATGCCACCAGATCGAGAGTGTCGCTGTCCGTATCGGCCATAAGAGGATGATCCTGGCGAAGCCTGCGTGACGACGACTGCCCGAGTCGTTTACCAGTTCGCGAAGTTTTAAGGTAGTGGCAGTTGTACCCGAAGAGTCCAAGACTGTTAACCCGGGCCGCTCTCGACCGCTGCCGGAGGGCTGACGCCCATACCGCTAAAAAATACGGCATCGCGCCGAGAGGTAACGGCACCGGCGTAAGCCGTCCGGCCGCGGTGGGAGGATGTAACGGCATCGGCGTAAGCCGTCCGGCCGCCGTGGACTCGGAGTGCAAACGGTCTCGAATAGCGATAACGAGCACGCAAGGTCCCGAGTGCTTGCACCGCGAGTCGCCTGATGATTGCCGATTCGTCCAATCGCGAGCCCCCATCACGGGCCGAAGGCCCAGCCACTCACCTAGCCCAGGCCACCGGGCTGGGTACCGCGAGCCTCAAGCCCCCCAGCCGGGCCAACGGCCCGCGTTTTGTTTGGCGCGGAAGTCCAGCGTTTTAAAGGTCTATCTTTCTGAGACACTCGCTTCTTTCCTGGACTGCTCCCTTCTCCCCCGCAGGAAAAAAGAGTGCTCGTCGCCTCGGCCAAGCCAGTTTCTTTTTTTTCCTGTGGGGGAGTAAGGGCTGGGGATGAGGGGGCCATTGTGGTCCGCAGCTCGCAGACCAGCCAGCAGGTTTTGGTGGTTGATTTATCGCACGAGCAATTCTTTCTGTCGGCCGCAAAATCGTGAATGAGACTAGCTGAGTAGATGCCATCCAAGTTCGCACTCAACGCCGTGATCAAGCTGGTGTGCGTGCTGCCAGCGGCGCTCTGGCCCCTCATCCCCGTCCCTTCTCCCCCATAAGAAAAATAAATAGATATCACATAATGGATAACCACCTTATTTTTCTTAT
>JBJSXJ010000079.1:0-10407 GCA_046086325.1 Planctomycetota bacterium
CGATCACGGCTCGAAATGGCATCCGTTCGCCGATAGTAACGGAGTCTCCGGCCATGCCTTTACAGGTGCCGTCCCCTTCATGGCCGCGGCGCAAATGACCGACGACTGGCGCTGGAAAGCACTGCTCTATGCCGGTTCAACCTTGCCCGGCCTTTCGCGACTCAACGACGACAAACACTACTCGTCGCAGGTCTTCCTTGGGCTCTGGATTGCCTACGTCTCCACGCAGTCGGTACACGAGACGCAAGTCGGCCAGTACCGCTTGCTCTGGGCGCCGTCGATCGTGGGTGACGGCATCGGACTGTCAGTTTTCGGCAGCTGGTAGGTGGTGGAAGACTTTGGCTAGTAGTTATTAGTGGCTTTCGTTACCAAACGGGATGCTGCTGCCAAGTCACAGGCATGCCCATGATATGGAGGGCTTGTTGGGTATTTGGTGGATTTTGTAGTAACGGATGCAAACGGTGACGCCAGTCACTAGCAAAGGTGCTGGTCGCAGGACACCGATTGAGCAGATGTTGGATGATACACAGAGTTGAAAAAAGTCGATCGTTTCCACGTAAGTGCGGCGGACGCCACATCTTTCCCTGCGGAAGCGTTGGCTTGACCGACCAGCCGCGATCCCACAGTCGCGCGTGGTGGGCGCATAGATTCCGAACGTATACCAAGTGGAGCAAGATCGTCTCAAATGTACGAGCTTGAAGTCTGTAGCGGGCGGCGATCGCTTGCTGGTCCTTACGGTCCATGCCACGAAACATGCGTGTAAACGTGCCAAACGACAGTACCTCGGTCAACATCCAGATCGGCAGGTTGGGATACTCCAAATACTTCAATTGGAAGTGTTTGATGAATAGCTCGCTCGACCGGTTGGCTTCTTCGTGAAACCGATTTACGAGATCGGGGTGATTGAAACGAGGAAAAAAGTTGTGCGCATCCATATGACCAAATCCACCGTGAACTTGACCAAAGTAGTAAGCCAACCAGGCCCGGACGTCGATTTCGATCACTTCCAAGGCCTCGGTCAGTAGATCGCGGAGGATCGTATCGAAGTGATAGGCTCCCGCAATGTCCTCGAACGTCACGCCTTGCGGAAAGACATGTCGAGGTCGCTCGAAGGCCAAACAGTAGCCGGCAAATCGGTAGTAGTTGACGTGCGACAGGAACCGCTCCGCTGCCGGTCGATCGACGATCGTCAAACCACGGGCAACCAGCCTCGCGACTTGGTCGGCATGCGACAGCCACGGCTTTAAGTACGGTTGCCCAGAGTTAGGCGGAGGAACGCTCATGATTAGACAGTTCCCGCATGAGCGCAAAAAAGAACCCGTCCTTGATGCACGTCACCTTCCGAAGAAGGGAGCGGTGCGACGGGTGTGATGGATGGAGAATAGAGTAGCGTGATCGCTGTGGCAAGCGGGTTATCGGCATTTTTGCGAACGTCCGTGAGGCAATTCGGCGGATTTGGCTCGTATTGCCAGTTATTTTCACCGGAGACTTCTCGACTTCACTCAACCAGTCACCAATTCCGGGATTTGCCACTGGCCCTGAGCATCCCGCTGCACGCGTCGATACAGGGTGTCGCGTTCCACGGGTTCTCGTCCCGCCTCGGTAATCAGGCGACGGATATGATCGACCGACAGGGCTTGAGGAGTGGTCGCACCGGCATCGTGATAGATCAATTCATGTCGTACCGTGCCATCGATGTCGTCCGCGCCATAGGCGAGCGCCGTTTGTGCGGTGCCCAAGCCGAGCATGATCCAGTAGGCCTTGATATGGGGAATATTGTCGAGCATCAAACGAGAGATAGCCATCGTGCGCAAATCCTGGAGTGCCGACGGCTTTTTAATATGCGCGAGCCCCGTGTTTTCGGGATGGAATGCTAACGGAATGAACGTTTGAAACCCACCCGTCTCGTCCTGCAGATCACGCAATCGCACCAGATGGTCGATGCGATGAAAATCACGTTCGATATGACCGTACAGCATCGTGCAATTGGTCTTTAAACCAAGTTGATGAGCGTTGCGGTGCACTTCGAACCATTTGCTGGCATCAGCCTTGTGTTCACAAATCTGACTGCGCACTTCGGGGTGAAAGATTTCCGCTCCACCACCCGGCATGCTGCCCAGTCCGGCCGCCACCATATCTTCCAAAATCGCGCGCACGGATTTCTTCGTGAGGAACTCGAACCAATTGATTTCCACAGCCGTCCAAGCTTTCAAATGAAGAGTTGGATAGGCATCGCGTAGCAGTTTCACCACCTCGACATACCATTCATATTTCTTTTGATGGTGCAGGCCTCCTACGATATGCATTTCCGTGCAGCCGTTTTCGACTGCTTCGCGACCGCGTGCCAGAATCTGTTCATCCGACATGACAAAGCCACGCGGATCGCGCAGGTCGGAACGAAACGCACAAAACGTGCAGCGATAAACGCATACATTCGTCGCATTGAGGTGCGTGTTGATGTTGTAGTAACCAACATTGCCATTGATTCGTTCGCGCATCAGATTCGCCAGCTCGCCGATCTCCTGCAGCGGAGTGTCTGGGCGTTCCAAGAACATGCCGTCGTCGAACGATAGGCGTTCACCTCCCAGCACCTTCTTGCGAATCGATTCCAACGACGGCTTGGCAGCAGTCACCATAACGTTCGTTCCTAATCCCAGTAGTGATAAATAGTGTGTGCAAAGAATTTGACTGCAGCGAATCGGTCCCTGAAGAACGTTTGCTCTCGACTCACCTACCAGTACAAATCCAGCGACACCACACAGAATAAACCGATACTAACAACCGCATTGACATGAAAAAAGGCAAGATTCACTCGACTTAAATCGGTCGGCTTCACAAGTGCATGTTCGTAGAGCAGCAGCAGTGCGACGACCGCTACTCCACAGTAATAAATCCACGAGAGTGGCAGATGCGGAGCCACTCTCGGTAATGCGAATAGGGTCCCGAGCATCGCACCGTGGCAGGCACGAGCGACCTTGAGTGCCTGTGGCACTCCGAGGCGTGCGGGCACGCTGCGCAGTTGCTGCTGTACATCGAACGCTTGGTCTTGGCACGCATAGATAATGTCGAATCCCGCGACCCAGAAGAAGACTGCTAGTCCCAGGCAGACAGCCGGCAATAGGTCGCTGGGCGTTTGCTGGACGACCTCACCGCGGAGTGCAATCCAGGCGGAAATCGGCGCGAGCATTAGGGCGACGCCGAGCCAGAAATGGGCCAGCGACGTGAAACGCTTGGCATGACTATAGCCGCACAGGAAAACCAGAATCGGAATGCTGAGGAAAAGCGGCAAGCGGTTGGGCCAGAAGAGCAGCGTGCCGCCAACAAAAATAGCGGCGGAGAGGATAATGAACAGCGTTACACCGGCCGGGGTGAGCAAACCTGCGGGCAGATGCCGATTCTTCGTACGCGGATTGCTCGCATCGATGTCGCGATCGACCAAGCGGTTGTAGGCCATCGCGGCGCTCCGTGCAGCCGCCATACAGAGCAAAATACCGAGCCACTGCCGCCAACCGAACGACAACGTGATCGACTCCGGCACCGGACTAAACCAGGCCATGACAGCCGCCGACAAAGCAAACGGTAAGGCGAATACCGTGTGACTGAAGCGGATCATTTCCAGCAGGTGGCGGATCTTCGACATCAGGTCGTCTCCGCTCCCCAGCGCCGCATCAATCGATGGGAAACGCCGAGTTGATCCAAGATGCGGGCGACGATGAAATCGACCAGGTCCATCGTCGACTGCACTCCGTGGTACCAACCCGGCATCGCGGGCAGCAACACCGCTCCAGCCTGGACCACCTTCGTCATATTCTCGAGCTGAATCAGTGACAGCGGCGTTTCGCGCGGCACGAGAATCAGTCGCCGATGTTCTTTCAAATGCACATCCGCCGCCCGCTGAATCAAATTTCCACTCGCCGCCGTCGCCACTCCACTCAGCGTACCACCCGAGCACGGGCAGATGACCATGCCGCCGGTCAAGAATGAACCACTGGCAATCGGAGCCATGAAGTCACCGTGATGGTGATAGGTGATGGTTCCCAGTCGCGCGGGTCGTTCATCATGCGGATGTGGATTCAGACGCTCCGATAGCTTCAAGTCGGCGGGATCAAAATGGTTCACGTCGAGTGCGATGCCGAGTTCCTGGCGAAAGACCAGGCAGGCCGAAGGGCTGATCGTGAGATGCACGTCGTGACCAAGCTGTCGCAAGACATCGAGCAGGCGATGAGCGTAGGGCGCTCCGCTAGCACCCGATAAGGCGACAACCAAAGGACGATTCATAGGAGGTCACTTCGTTCCGACATAGAGCGTGGCGATACCAAACGTGAGTGGATAAAACTTCGCTTCCCGCAAACCAGCGGCGAGCATCCGATCGACCAGCTGCTCATACGAAGGGAACTCACCGACACTGGCCGGTAAATATTCGTAAGCGGCCGATGAGTTACGTGCCAGGAACTGACCGATGCGCGGGAGAATATGACGAAAGTACCAGCTATAAAACGCCTTGAACGGCTGCCAGCGGGGCATCGAGAATTCGAGCACGGCGACTTTGCCACCCGGCTGACAAACGCGAGCCATTTCTCGCAGCCCCTGATCGGTGTCGGCGACGTTACGCAAGCCGAAGGCGACCGAGACAATCTGAAAGTGATTATCGGGGAAGGGCAGGTTCTGAGCGTCCGCTTCTTGAAAGGTAAGGGAGTCACTCAGGCCGCTGGCAATCCGCTTTTTCTCAGCGAACGACAACATCTCTGGACAGAAGTCCGCTCCCACGACCGGCACTCGACCATCCGCGGCTCGAAAGTAAGCCAGAGCTAAGTCACCGGTACCGGTGCACAGGTCAAGGATGGGAGCCTCACCGCGCGGAGGCACTTGGCGGACAGTTCGCCACCGCCAGTAACGATCGACCTGCATCGACAGCAGGTGGTTCATGCGATCGTAATTCGGAGCAATTTCACTGAACATCCGCCGCACGCGGAGTCCCGATTTATCAACGGTCTCAACCGTGTTGTCGGCAGTCATAGTTTTTGTCATGAGTATCCGCCCTACGAGCAGCAAACCGCAGTGAGTAGAATAGCGTAACCATTCCCGGTAATAGAAGCGGCCAAACGGCCTGGTCGCCCCTCAATTCTGGCCGTCATGCTCCTGTGCAAGTAACTCCCACGATCCCGGAACCTGACTGTGCCGCTCCGGAATCAAGCGGTCCCGAACTCCAGCGCAACTTGATTCTCAGTGTCTCCGATGTGACCTGTTTTAGTTTGATGGTGGGGATGGCGGAGAGTTTTTTTCCGGCGTACGTGCTGGAGCTGGGCGGAGGTGAAATTGCCTCCGGACTGGTCACAACGGGGCCGCTACTGACGGGTGCCATCTTGCAACTCGTCACACCTTGGGCCGTAAGTCGACTGAATTCCCATCGTTCCTGGGTGGTGATCACGGCCGTCTTGCAGGCTTGCAGCGTGCTGCTGTTACCACTGGCGGCCTGGTTTGGAACCGCCGGCGTGCCGCTCGTGTTCGCCGCGGTCACCGGCTACTGGGCGGCGGGTATGTCTTCGAGTCCCGCTTGGAATACCTGGATTGAAAGTATCGTGCCGCGCGAGATTCGGACTCGGTTTTTCGCGCTGCGAGTGCGCATTGCGCAGGCCGCTCAACTACTCGGTTTTCTCATCGCCGGATTCGGCTTGCAGTACGGCAAACAGCAATCGCAGCCGCTCTTCTGGTTCACGCTGGTCTTCCTGTTGTCGGCCGCCGGTCGCTTTCTGTCAGCCGTGCTGCTTGCTTGCCAGTCTGAGCGACCGACGCAGCGACTGCCCGATCGCGCCTTGTCGCTCCGTTCCCTCATTCGCCCCAATGCGACACCGGGCGGCGGACGCTTACTCATCTACCTCTTCGCCGTGCAGGTCGCGGTCTATATCTCGGGACCCTACTTTGTGCCTTTCATGTTCAAGCACATGCACGTGGAGTATCGCGATTACGCGCTGCTGATGGGATTAAACTTCATCGGCAAAGTGGTGGCGATGCGACTTTGGGGACGATTTGCTCAGCGCTATGGTGCGCTGCGACTGCTCTGGGTCGGCGGCCTCGCGATCATCCCCATTTCCGGACTCTGGATGATTAGCCAAGCTTATTGGTTTCTCGCCTGCGTGCAATTCACCGGCGGCATCATGTGGGCGGCTTACGAACTCGCGTTCTTTTTGTTGTTCTTCGAGACGATACCGCGAGACGAACGCACCGGTGTACTCACGGTCTACAACCTGGGTAACTCGGCTGCCCAAGTGGCCGGTGCTCTGCTCGGCGCCCTCTGGCTGAAAAGCGTCGGCCACGAGTATGACAACTATCTTTATCTCTTCTTCGCCTCATCCGTCGCTCGAGTGGCCGCTGCTCTGCTGCTGCCGCGCCAACGGCTATCGCTGAGCGACAAGTGACGATCGCGTAGCGTCCAGAAGCGTTTACCACGCAGCTCACTGGGCTCCAGCCAGCCGCGCTGGTTCGTGGACCGTTGGCCGCTCAGCAGCATCTCCAGATCACTTTCGATGGGTCCGCATTCGGCATAATAAGAATGCCCGAGCAGACTCAGATCCGCTGCACTCACGTCGATCGTATCAATGCCTGGCACGATCACCAGTTCTTCCCCGGCGTCACCCGCGCGGGGATAGCCATGTACGACTTTCGAAGCTCGCAGCGCCTGATCACGGGCTGAGGCATAGAGAGTGGCATGTTGAGCGGTTTTGAGAATCGCGGGCGCCACATCGCGCTCGAAAACATCTGCATCGATATCAGGCGCTGCCAGCACCACCTCGGTGAACAGCGTTGCCGCGCGTGCATCACTGCGACGCTGAGCGTCGTCGGCTAAGTCGCACATGGCGCTTCCCAGCGCTCGATTGCCCATGCTGTGAGCGATCAAATAGATGGACTGCGCTTCACTGCGCTGAGCGACATCGCGGAGGAATTGTTTGAGGTGCGGCGTCGTCCAGGCGACGTTGTTTTCATCGACCGTGTAACGCAGCAGTCCTCCTTGAGACGGCCAGCTATAGAAGACTGCCGCACCCTCGAATCCCAAATCCAATTTCATCTGAGCGGTGCGCCGCGCGGCCATCGAGAACGACACGTTGTAGCCATGAATAAAAACAAACAGGTCGCGGCGCGGCGACTCACTGACCTGCTCGCGCAGAGAGCGAAAGAAAGCTTGTGAATCGCGCGCGGTGACACGCTGTAAGACAACATGCCGGTCCTCGCGTTCGCTGAGTTCCAAGCGCCAGATGGATGGACGCTCCACCTCTCCCGACTCGTGATTGGCAGGTATGCTCACCTCGCACTCACCAAATCGTAACTCGCCCCGCTCGTTGCCATACTCCACCGAACCGGGGCGCAAATGAAAGTTGCCGTCACCGGCTTGTCGAGCTTGTAAGGTGGCCAGGACGATGGTCACCAGCAGACTCGCTCCAGCCGCAGCGAGGGCGGTCCCGCGAGCGTTGGGGAGTAGTGCTGCGGCGAAGATTGCCGTTACCGTCACCACGAAGCCGGTCACCAGCCACCAGGTAGGAAAGCGCCACAGGCCGTGCTGCGACCGCAGCGCCAACCGATCCGTGCCATAGAACACCTTCACGATGCGCTGAGCGGCACTCGGGTTAGCTGAAGGCACGGCTGAGAATTCGGCTGAAGACGCGGCTGGTGGCACGGCTGGTGGCACGGCTGACGACGCGGCTGAAGGTTCTTCGGTCGACGATTCTGCAGCTTCGGGCAGAGCGGCCAGTGGCTGAATAGCAAGCTGCTGCTGACGCGGCTCTGCCGACAGCGCTGGTTCTTGCTCGGGTTGGGGCTCAGACTGCTCCCGAGAACGGCTTGCCGACGTTAATTCGCGGTCCGATTCTTTGGACGAGCGCTGAACCGTGGCTGGCTGACAGCCTGTGAGCGACAGGAGCGACCAGCCCAAAACCAGAACGACAACGAGCTGACGCCGCGATCCGCGCATCGTGAGATACCCGCTAGTGGGAGTTCATCGAGGTGAAGACAAGGTTACGGCGGTGGTTCGTTCGGCCAAGGAAACGAGCCTGTCGACCAGCACTCATTCGTTGGTTATCGGCCTCGGGGAGCGGGGTATTGAACCAAAGGGAACCGGACGACCGCGTTTATCCGCAATGTTTGCTATTTCAGCCAACACGGCACTCTCCTTACAATGCCAACCCAATTTCCCTAGGAAAGAATTGCATGCCAAAGCCCCAAGAGTCGCCTGCCACTCCCGCGCCCAGTCCGGCAAAATTCAATCCATATCCGTTTTGGAGCCCACGTTTCTGGCATGGGATGCGGTGGGGTGATTGGATGAAATTATGGGCGGGGCATGGATTCCGCACGCATCCGCTCCGGTTCGGTATGGCCTGTCTGCTTACCGGGTTTACCCCATTTAACTCAGTGCTCGCTCGCCTCCAGGCTTGGCGATATGGCCGACAGATTGCGGATTTTGAATTATCCCAGCCGCCGATGTTCATCATTGGTCATTGGCGCAGCGGGACCTCGCTGCTGCATGAACTGATGTACTTAGATGAACGCTTTACCGCTCCCAACACCTATCAGTGCTTCACGCCGCATCATTGTTTAGTGAGCGAGTGGATATTGCCCAAGTTGCTTAAATTCATCCTTCCTCGGCAGCGTCCGATGGACAACATGGTGGCTGGCTGGGACCGACCGCAGGAAGATGAATTCGCGCTGCTCACCTTGGGCGCGCCTACGCCATACCTGCGAATGGCCTTTCCCAATGATCCCCCCGTCCACATGAATCTGCTCGACATGGCAGACGTCGAACCGGCGGCCTTGCGGCAGTTCGAACAAGCGATGCTCTATCTCGTAAAACTCATCGCCTTTCAATCACGGGACAAGCAGGTGCTGCTGAAGTCCCCGCCACATACGGGTCGAGTTGGTTTTTTGTCGCGTCTGTTTCCAGGCGCAAAGTTTGTTCATATCGCTCGCAATCCCTACTCGCTGTTCTCCTCCACGTTGCGACTTTGGGATGCGCTCGACGAGGCGCAGGGGTTTTATCCGCCCAAGGATCACAACGGCAGTCGTGCTGAATATGTGTTTGCTTGTTTGGAACGCATGTATCACGGTTTAGAACAGCAGCGCTCGCAGCTCAGCGCCACCCAGCTCTGCGACTTAAAGTACGAAGACCTGGTCAAGAACCCGGAGGGCGAACTGGCGCGGGTTTATGAAGAGCTGGGATTGGATTCCTTCGCGACGCTGCAGCCCAAGATCACGCAATACTTTGCGGGACAGAAAGACTATCGCACCAACGTTCACCAGTTAGATCCAGAGCTGAAGGCGCGCATCCGCCAGCGCTGGGCGACCTACTTTGATCGTTATGGTTACGAGTAAACGGTGGTGAGCGAACGAGCTCAGCAACGTTTACGGTTTGGGGACGGCGACCACGTCGACATCGCCGAACCCCGCCGACTGGAAAATAGCTCGAGCTTCTGGCGATAGCAGAAACTGCTGAAATTCCCGCGCCTCCTCTCGCCGGTCACTCCACGGCACGACGACTCCGCCTTGAATCAGCGGTGGATAGGAATCCTCGGGCAACTCCTGAAATGCCCCGCGTTCGCGCAGAGCGGGACTGAGTGCTAGCGACTTCGCCATCAACCCCACGTCGGCGGCCCCGGATTCGACGAATTGAGCCGCTTGAGCGACATTTTCAGCGATGACAAATCGCGGTGCGACGCGGTCGAGCAGTCCTAAGTTGCGCAAGCTTGTTTCGGCAGCGCGACCATAAGGCGCGTGGCGTGGGTTGGCGATAGCAATGCGCCGAACTGTGTCGGCGAGCAATCCGCGCGGGCCGGCTGCTACGATTTCGGGCGGTGTTTTCGCGGGCCACCAGAGCCCAACAGATCCTCGCGCATAGGCAAAAACTTGGGTCCCTGCCGTTTCGTCCAGGGCCGCAATTCTGCGTGCGTAGTCGATATCGGCCGCCAAAAACAGGTCAAAAGGAGCTCGCTCGTGAAGCTGGGCAGCTAGTTGTCCGGAGGAGCCAAAGGTGGGCACGAGTTCCAGAGTTAAAACTCGCTGTTCGAAGGCATTCTTCAAACTGCCGAACACATGTCGCAAATCCGAAGCTGCCGCCACTCGCAAGGGCCTTTTGGCTTCTTCACTAGGCGCAGCGGATTGGTCGCCGTGGATGTCCGCTCGAGTCGGTGTTTCGTTTCGGGCAGGCTGACAGCCGGCCAATAAGAGGCAGAGACTCACCCAGATCAAGCGCTGCCGCGGGAAAAAGCGTGGGTAAGGCACGTACCGCGACGACGAAGTCGGCTGAGTGGTGGGGCGTGGGTGTCCGGGGCGGGGCCGGACGGCTGACGCCGTGCCGCTACTAGGCTGCTGGGGCCGGACGGCTGACGCCGTGCCGCTACTTGGATGCTGGTGCCGGACGGCTGA
>JBJSXJ010000080.1:0-36054 GCA_046086325.1 Planctomycetota bacterium
GGCTGATTGCCGACAACCTGGACTTGCAACACCCCCAATACGCCGACCATGATAACACCGTTGCGCTCCTTCGCTTTGGATGCTTCATCCGATACACACACACGAGGGATCGCAACACTTTTTCTAATTTCGAGCAACTCCAATTGGGCAATTTCTCGGAGTTTTTATCAGCCCACCATGGCCCCCTCATCCCCAGCCCTTTCTCCCCCACAGGAAAAAAAGGAAACTCGTTTGGCCAAGGCGACGATCACTCTTTTTTCCTGCGGGGGAGAAGGGAGCAGTCAACAAAGGAAACGAGACTCGCAGAAAAGAGCACCTTTCTCGGGGCCGGACGGCTGACGCCGTGCCGCTAGCTTTCTCGGGGCCGGACGGCTGACGCCGTGCCGCTAGCTTTTTCGGAACCGGACGGCTGACGCCGTGCCGCTAGCTTTATGCTGCTCCGGCCGGACGGCTGACGCCGTGCCGCTAGCTCGCGCTGTTCTGCTTAGGGTCTGCAGCGGGTGGGCGGGGTTCCGAGTTCCCCAAGCCTCATAGTCAAGTTTGACTTCGTTCCGTAAAATCTCGGTTTGGTTTGTACGGAGCTGGATAGGCTGGTCGAGGCCGGTAAGTGAAGGAGATCAAGGCGATGTCGAATGGTGGGGTGGAACAGCGGATTTACAACTTTTCACCGGGACCGGCCGTATTACCGCTCCCCGTCCTGCAGCAAGCGCAACGTGATCTGGTCTGTTTGCCAGGCCAGGGGCTGTCGATTCTCGAGATGAGCCACCGGGATCAGGCGTTTCTGGATATCCTCGCCGACGCTCAGCAAAGCCTCCGCGATTTGCTGGGAATTCCAGCTCATTATCGCGTGCTTTTTTTGCAGGGTGGTTCACGGCTGCAGTTTTCGATGGTGCCGATGAATCTGCTCCGTGGTGCGGGCCAGGCGGCCGATTACGTGCTGACAGGCACTTGGGGCAAGACGGCGTTGAAGGAGGCGCAGCGTGAGGGGGAGGTGCGAGTGGCT
Source organism: Planctomycetota bacterium (assembly GCA_046086325.1). Lineage (GTDB taxonomy): Bacteria > Planctomycetota > Planctomycetia > Pirellulales > Pirellulaceae > JBJSXJ01. Next base: position 1,004 of record JBJSXJ010000080.1, read on the forward strand.
TGGGATGGTCAGGCGTGTCGCTACAACCGCTTGCCGCAGGCGTCCGAGCTGACGCTCAATCCTAACGCTCCTTACGTCCATGTCACCTCCAACGAAACCATTGAAGGGGTACAGTTTTTGGACGAGCTGAATACGGGCAGCGTACCGCTGGTATGCGATGCCTCGTCTGACTTTCTCTGTCGGCCGTTGCCGATCGAGCGTTACGGGATGATTTATGCCTGTGCGCAGAAGAATGCGGGGCCGGCCGGGGTGACGGTAGTGATCATTCGCGAGGATTTACTGGCTCGTTCGCCCGAGAATCTGCCGGGTTACCTGAACTACAACTCGCATGCGTCTGAGAACTCGCTTTGGAACACACCGCCGACCTTTGCCATTTACCTTTTGGGGTTAGTGGCGCACTGGCTGCGCGATGAAGTGGGGGGACTGGCGAAGATGTTGGAGCGGAATCGGGAGAAGGCGGCGCTGCTGTACGAGCTGCTGGATGCGCATCCCGATTTTTACCGTGGGCATGCGGAACCTGGTAGTCGTTCACTCATGAATGTTACGTTCCAGCTCCCCGATGCGGCGACGGAAAAGGCCTTCTTGACGGAAGCACCGCGACGCGGCTTAGGAAACCTGAAAGGTCATCGCAGTGTGGGCGGAATTCGAGCCTCGATCTATAACGCCATGCCGCCCGAGGGCGTGGTGGCGCTGCGCGATTTCATGCGTGAATTTCGCCGGAGTAACTAAGGGCTGGTGGCTGGGCACTTAGTTCGCTTAGTTCGTGGAAATCGGTTCGTGGAAACTTGTTTTGTGCTGGATGATGGGTGGAATGCTTATGGCTCGCATTATTGTGTTGGATACGTTGTCACCAGAGGGCTTGGCGCTGCTCGACGCGGCTGCTCCGAAAATAACTTATGACGTGCGCACCGGACTGAAGGGTGCGGAGTTGAAAGCGGCGTTGGCCGAGTATGAGGGGGCGATTTGTCGGAGTGGCGTGAAGATCACGGCGGAGTCGCTGGAAGGCAATCGGCGACTCAAGGCGATCGTGCGGGCCGGTGTGGGGACGGACAACATCGATAAAACCGCAGCCACTCGCCAAGGCATCGTGGTGATGAATACGCCGACCGGGAATACGCTGAGCACGGCCGAACATGCGTTCGCGTTGATGCTCGGGCTCTCCCGCAATCTGGCCGCGGCTCATCGTAGCCTGGCCGATGGCAAGTGGGATCGCAACGCCTACATGGGGGCTCAACTGGCCGACAAAACGCTGGGCATCGTCGGTCTGGGGCGGATTGGGCAGGAGGTGGCCAAGCGGGCATTAGCTTTTCAAATGCGGGTGATCGGGTTTGATCCGTTCTTTTCGGCTGAGCAGGCGACGAAGATGGGGATCGAGCGAGTTGATCAGGTGCACGATATGTTGTCGCGCATTGATTACCTCACTGTCCACACTCCGCTCACTCCAGAAACCAAGTATTTAATCGGCATGAAGGAGCTGGCGCTGCTCAAGCCTGGTGTGCGCTTAATCAATTGTGCTCGGGGTGGCATCTATGAGGAAGCGGCGCTGCTGGCGGGGCTGCAGTCTGGCCAGATTGCCGGTGTGGCGCTCGACGTGTTCGAAAACGAACCTTGCACGGACAGTCCGCTGTTTCAACTGAAGCAAGTGCTCTGTACGCCGCATTTAGGGGCTAGCACTGAGGAGGCGCAGACGCAGGTGGCGGTGGAAGCGGTGCAGTTACTCGTGAACTTCTTGACGACGGGCGAAGTGCGTCACGCCGTTAATATGGTCTCGATCGACCCCAAGGCTCTGGATGCCTTGCGAGGCTATTTGAATGTGGCTTATCGACTAGGTCGGTTTCTGGCGCAGTGGAATGAGGTCGGGACGTCTTCCGTCCACTTGCAGTATCGGGGTGAAGTTTCCAAGAAAGACACTCGGCTGCTGACGGCGGCGTTCTGTGCTGGTCTGTTGGAGGGAGCGTTGGCGGACGAGGTGAACATTGTGAACTCGGAGGTGCTGCTGCGCGGCCGGGGGATTGAGCTGCGCGAGGAGTTGCGTACGGAGCCGGGAGCATTCAGTTCGAGTATTACGGCCGAGGTGAGTTGTCAGGGGCGTAGTTTTGTGGCGGGTGGCACGTTGTTTGGTACGAACATGCCGCGCCTCATTCGCCTGGATCAACATCGCTTGGAAACCTATCTGGATGGCAACTTGCTGGTTTTTGTCCATCAGGATGTGCCGGGGATCATTGGACGAGTGGGCACGATTTTTGGTCAGCACAAGGTGAACATCGCGCAGATGTCGGTGGGGCGAGCGGGTGATGCTCCGGGGGGCGAGGCGGTGGGAGTGCTGAATTTGGATAGTATTCCTTCGGTGGAGGCGATTGCCGAGGTTGCTCGGCAGCCGGACGTTCGCTTGGTGAAAGTGATCTCCATGCCGGCGGCGGGTGAATCTCCGCCGTGGCTAACGATGTAGTCACGATTCGCTGGTGGTCGTGATTGGCTTGGAGTTGCTATCCCCTTGTGAGCGTGCCAGTTGGTCTAGATACTGAGCGTCCGGTGGGCGACGTCGAGTGACGTCGTCGAGGATTGGAGTATCTATTTGGGGAGGGTCAGCTAATGGCTCGTTCGGGCGCGGTCACCTTTAAGGGAACGCCAATGACGTTGGCGGGCGAAGCGGTACAAGCGGGGCAGCAGGCACCCGATTTCACGGTGCATTATTTCGAGGGTGGACTGAAGACCATCACGCTTGCCGATTTGCGTGGCAAGCCTACGATTCTCAGCGTCGTCCCTTCGCTCGACACCGGCGTTTGCCAGAAGCAGACCAAGCGATTTAATGACGAACTGGGAGCACTGGCTGACAAGATCAATGCGGTCACGATCAGCTTGGATTTGCCGTTCGCGATGAATCGGTTCTGCGGTGCGGAGAGCATCAAGAATCTGCGGAGCGGCAGTGATTACATGGATCGCAACTTTGGCCGCAATTGGGGCCTGTTGATTGAAGAACTGAAGTTGTTGGCCCGCGCCACCTTCGTACTCGACGCTACCGGCAAAGTGGTTTACGCCGAGACGGTGGGTGAGGTGACGAGCGAGCCGAATTATGATGCCGCCTTGGCGGCGCTGAAGTCGCTGGTGTAAGGCTGCTGAGAGTCGGCGTGAAAATCGAGGAACACTAGACATGGCGCACGAGGCTGAATCCGAGCTCCAGGTTCGGCCCGTGCGTTTTCAGGATCTCGATTCAATTCGCCAGCTGATCTCTCCGCTCGTGCAGCAAGGTATTCTGTTGCCGCGCACGGAAGGAGAGCTTTTTGAGTTGTTACCGACCAGCTTTGTGGCCTGGGATGGCGATCAGGTGGTCGGGTTCTGTGCGCTGGAGATCTACTCCATTAAGTTAGCCGAGGTGCGGAGTTTGGTGGTGGCACCGGAGTATCGAGCGCGAGGAGTTGGTCGACAGCTGGTCAGCGCCTGCGTCGATTTAGCGCGCCGCACTCGAGTGCTGGAGGTGATGGCGATCACGTCGAATGAAGCCTTCTTTCGGACGTGCGGTTTCGACTTTACGCTGCCAGGGGAAAAGAAGGCGCTCTTTATTCAAACCCGCGACGACCCCAATCAGTCGGCCGTCGATCTGGAAGCTGACCCCGAGTCGCCGTAGCCGGTCATCGCGTCAGTCCTGGAAGCGGCTCCATCGCGAGAATTGTCAGGCCCGGTTTCTAGTCTGAATTCCGATCGGATCAGAGGGCAGCGCAATCGTCACCTCGGTGGAGCATCCCGCTATGATCATTGATATTCAACCGACCGTGGACTTGGCATTTCGACTGATGCTTGGGAGTAACGAGCATACTGCGGTAACGGTTCATTTTTTGAATGCGGTACTGGCGGGTGCCCCGAGCATTCGCCAAGTCACAATCCTCAATCCCACTCTGGAAAAGGAAACAGTCGAAGATAAGCTCGCAATTCTCGACGTTAAGGCTCAAGATGAGTCTGGACGATTCTTTGACATTGAGATGCAGACGTCGCTAGCGGGAAGCCTGAAACAACGTTTGCTTTACTACGCGGGCAGGCTTTACTGCAGTCAACTGCACGAAGGCATGGCCTACCGACAGCTATGTTCCGCCATCAGTATTTGTGTTCTAAGTAAGTCATTGTTTCCCGAGAATCCGCAATTGCACTTTGATTTTCTACTACGTGATCGAACTGGCTTGGTGTTGACAGATGAACTTCAATTGCATTTGATTCAGTTGCCGAAATCAACCGTCACGATGCATAATATAAAGGCTGCCAGTCCACTGGAGCGATGGTCATTTTTCTTGTCACAAGCTCATCGGATTGATGCGGATGAGTTGCGTCGACTCCTTCCGGAACCCGAATTTCATGAAGCGCTGGGAGTACTAGAGATGATTACGCATACGCCCGAAACTCGTGAACTGTACGAAGCGCGTTTGAAGGCTAAGCTCGACGAAGAAGCACGGCTCTACGATGCCCGAGTTGAGGGCCTGAATCAGGGTCTATCGCAGGGTCTATCGCAGGGGTTATCCCGAGGCAAGTGGATCGGGAAAATCCAGATCCTGGAGGGGCTCTTAGGGTTCGCTCCAACCGATTCCAGCATTTTGGAATCGTGGGATGAATTGCAACTGGCGACCAGATCAATGGAACTCCAAAAACGTCTTTCAGCCGCCGGGCCGGAGCCCACGGCTTAGCCGAGCATCTGGGCGATGGAGCGCCGGGCCTGTTCGAGGGCCGCAGGAAGTTGACTGGCATCTTTGCCACCGGCTTGAGCCATGTCGGGCTTGCCGCCGCCGCCACCACCAACCACGGGAGCGACTTCCGAGACCCACTTGCCGGCGCTGAGTCCGCGATCCATCAAATCGCGTGTGATTCCAGCGACGAGCGTCACTTTGCCGTCGTCCTGGCCAGCGGCCAGCAAGATGGCGACAGAATCGCTTTTCTTGCGAATCTGATCAATGAGCTGTCGCATCAGGTTCGAGTTGGCTCCTGGTAGTTCAGCGACGATTACCTGGCTGCCACCAAGCTGCTGGGCATCGGCCAGGAGCGTATCGGCGGAGACGGAGCCGGCGGCGGCGAGTCGAGCTTGTTGCTGCTGGAGCGAAATAATTTCGGCCTGCAGAGCGGTCAGTCGTTCCGGTACATCAAACGGAGCGACATTCAGCAGTCGAGCGGCGTCGCGCAGAGCGTGTCGCGCTTCCACATAGGTGAGGATTTTCAGGCCCTTAGCTGCCGGCGGAGACTCGGGCACTACGGCTGCCGAACTGCCGCTCGACACCGCCTTACGCAGGTCGCGAGTGAACGTGACTAAGCCACGAACGGCGTCCAGCACCTGAGCTGCGGGGCAGTTAATGACCGTGGCAGCTTGCTCCAGAGTGGAACGCGTGCGCTGTTCATTTTCACGTGCTTTGGCACCGGTGAGGGCAATGATACGGCGAGTACCTGCGGCTACACCTTCCTCAGCCACGATCTCAAAATTCTCGACTTCGCGCGTGTTGGTCAAGTGCGTACCGCCACACAACTCAAAGCTGAAATTCCCCATCGAAACCAGCCGCACAGGGTCGGGATATTTTTCACCGAAGAGCATCATCGCGCCGGTCTTCCGCGCTTCGCTTAGCGGCAGGTACCGCGATGATACGGGAGCGGCGAGTGCTACGTGAGTTTGCACGTCGGTTTCGATCGTCGACAATTGCTCTGGCGTGACTGGTGACATATTGGTGAAGTCGAATCGCAGCCAGTCTTGATCGACTTTGGAGCCTTGCTGCTGCGCATGTTTGCCCAGCGTTTTCTGCAAGGCGTGATGCAGCATGTGAGTCGCCGAGTGGGCGCGACGAATGGCGTTGCGCCGTTCCCCATCCACCTGGGCGGTGGCTTTCACGTTGGGACGCAGTTTGCCGCTGAGCAGGTGTCCGATGTGCAGAAACAGATCGCCATCTTTTTGCGTGTCGGTCACTTGGAAGCGGAAGTCTGGTCCGACGATGAAACCCGAGTCGCCCACCTGTCCACCGCTTTCGCCGTAGAAGGGGGTTTGATCGAGCACCAGCGTGACGGGATTTTCGTGACCGATTTCCATCAGTTCGTCACACAGCTTATCGGCTGCGACAACGCCCTTGATTTCGACTTCAGCTTGCGTCGTTTCGTAACCCAAGAAATTGGTTTGATGCAGGGCACGCTTCAGCGCTTCGATGGGACCGGTCTTAAAGATCACAAACTGATCGGACCCGGAGTCCTTACCGTGTTGTTCCATCGCGGAGCGGAAGCCTGGCCAGTCGAACGTGTAATTTCGTTCCGCCGACATCTGCTCAAACAACTCGGGAGGCACTCCGTAGGTTTGATAGAGGAAGGCCGCGTCTTCGCCGCGGACTACGGTCCGATCCGCTTTGACCATATCGCCAAAGAGGCGTTCGATGTGGGCGAGTCCAGCGTCAATCGTGCCAAAGAAATTCGCTTCTTCGGTGCGGACTACGGCCGACACTCGATCAACCGTACCACTCAAATCGGGGTAGGGACCTTTCATCATTTCGGCGACGATCGGTACCAGCTGGTGCAAAAATGGTTCATGCAGCCCCATGAGACGTCCGTCGAGAACGGCGCGGCGCAGCAGTCGCCGAATGACGTATTTTTCTTCCTTGGGTCCGGGGTAGACATTTTCATGAATCGCCAGCGAGCAAGCGCGGATGTGGTCCGTGATGCGTCGGAGCCGTCGCCCGTTATCGTCCGCCGGGTTGTATTTCACTCCACAGACCTCGGCCGCCGCTTGCACGATCGGCTTGAGGATATCGATATGAAAGTTCGTTTCGACGCCTTGCAGTACCGAGGCGGTACGTTCCAGTCCCATGCCGGTGTCGATGTTTTTGCTGGGCAGCGGACGTAGATTCTGCGGCGGATCTCCCACTCGATTGAACTGCGTGAACACCAGATTCCAAATCTCGACCGACTTCCCATTTCCGGGATGATAGAAGATTTCACTACAGGGGCCACACACTCCGTCGGGGCCATTGCTGGGAGCACCGGCAGGCCAGAAGTTGTCATCTTCGCCCATCCGCTCGATGCGATCCGGGGTGAGGCCGATATCTTGCTGCCAGATATTGGCAGCTTCGTCGTCGTCCAGATAGACCGTGACGGTGAGTCGATCGGCGGGGATCCCGAGCCATTCTTTCTTAGTGAGGAATTCCCAGGCCCAGTTGATTGCTTCGCGTTTGAAATAGTCGCCGAAGCTGAAATTTCCCAACATTTCGAAGAACGTGTGGTGGTAGGCGGTCCGACCGACGTTATCGATGTCGCCCGTGCGCAGACATTTCTGGCAGGTCGTGGCGCGCGTGAAGTCAAGTTTCACTTTGCCGAGAAAGTGGTCCTTGAACTGATTCATCCCGGCGGGCGTGAAGAGTACCGAGGGATCCCAGGTGGGCACCAGCACATCGCTGGGCTTGCGCACATGTCCTTTGGTCTCGAAGAATGCCAAGTACTTTTCACGCAGCTCGTCGGTCTTCATGGCGATGCTTGTCAGTTGAGGTTAAGAGACGTTGAAACTTCAATTGCTGTAGTAAATTGCAAGCGGTGCATGATATCGCGAGCGGCGAAATTCGCCTAGACATATCCGGGAACGGCAGCCTGGACGCTGGTCACCGCTTCCCAGACTGGGCGACTTGGAGTACTGTATGACGTTCCCAGGCCAGAGTGGCGGAATGGCAGACGCGCTGGATTCAAAATCCTGTGTCCGAAAGGGCGTGTGGGTTCGACTCCCACCTCTGGTACTTCTTCGTTGTAATCGTTCACGACGCTCCAATTAAACTATTCGGGGCTTCTTTCGCGAACGGCCTGTTAGGTATCACCCGTGTGCTCGACATGAACTCGGTGCCCGCAGGCACTTTCCGCTCAGCCAAGCCGCTGAAAACTCTCTTGTCAGTCGATATCCGATCTACGGCGCTTTCTGTAGAAATCCAACGGCGCCTCGCAGGGCGACGTGGAACGAGAACGACGGGGAGAGATGGATATGAAGATTCGAACCGACTATTGCCAGCAGGTGTTAATTGGGGGGATCGTGCTTGCCTGTTGCTGCCTGATTCCCTCGCTGGGGTTCGCTCAACTGAACATCTGGGGACCCTATCGCAACGATTCCAACTCCACGGAAATCGGCGGTCGAGTGTTGAGTGAAGTGCGCTCGCCCGACCACGATGTGCTCTTCCTCACCAACGGTGATCGACTTCACGGGAAGCTCAAGAATGAACGGCTGACACTCCGCACCCCGTACACTCGGCTGGAACTTGACACCGCTAAGCTGGCCGCGTTGTCCTGGCGGAATGAACCGCTGGGGCGAGCGGCGGTGATCAGCGTGCTGGGCGATCGCTTCTCCGGCGTCCTCGAAGAAGACAGCCTGGAGTTTGAACTGGCTCACGGCGTCACGGTTCAATTTACTCGCGAACAAGTGGTGAAGGTGATTTTTCAAACTCGTCCAAAAGAGACAGCGGGAGTTAATCCCAAGTGGGTATTTCTCCTGGGGAACACCGATTCTTTTTCGGGGCAGTTTGTGACCGATACGATTGCACTCCAGACCAGCTACGCCTCGATTCCGCTGGCGCTGGATCAGCTGCGCACGGCTTGGATTCCGGGGCGCTGTGATCGCGAGAGCTGGGTGGAACTGCGTAACCAAGAAAGTATCCGTGGCGCGTTCGCACCACGCCAATTTGAGGTCGAGCTGGATCTTGGTGGACGCATCGTTGTTGATACCGCCACGGCTGGCTTTACGAAGATTCAGTTGGTCGAGATGCCGCCGCCACGTCGTCGCAAGCGTTAAGCGCCAGCCTCGTTTCAGGAGATACCGCGATGCGTTGGAAGCAGATGTGGGCGCGTAAGTCCCTGGATACTCTGATTGCCGAGATGGCGGGCGAGCATCGCTTGCAGCGTGTACTCGGCCCCATCGCACTCACTTCGCTGGGCGTCGGCGCGATTATTGGAGCGGGTATTTTTTCGATGACGGGGCGAGTGGCCGCGACGGATGCCGGTCCCGCTATCATGCTCTCCTTCATCGTCGCGGGAATTGCCTGCGGCTTTGCTGCTCTGTGCTACGCCGAATTCTCCGCGATGGCACCGGTCGCGGGTAGCGCTTACACCTATACCTACGCCACCTTAGGGGAACTCTGGGCCTGGATTATTGGCTGGGACCTGGTGCTGGAATATGCGATGAGTTGTGCAGTCGTCGCGTGGCACTGGGCACATTACCTCGACGAGTTCCTGCATGCGCTCTTGGGGATTCACCTGCCCGTCCAGCTACTCAACGATCCCTTTACGAAGGTCACGGTCGATGGGGAGCCGGTGACGTGCTGGGTCAATCTGCCCGCGATGCTGATCATGGCGGCCGTGACCGCCGTACTGGTACTGGGGATCCGCGAAAGCGCCCTGGCGAACGCCATCCTCGTGGTGGTGAAGCTCGCCGTCGTCCTCTTTGTCATTGTCCTCGGCTGGCATTACACACGCGGCGAAAACTGGACGCAGGTGCCGATCGCGGAGCGGCATTCGACGGACACGATTGATTTTCTGGAGCGGAATCCCGAGCTGCACGAGCTGGTGCCGCGAGAATCGTGGCGCGAGCTGGAGAGTGGCGCGGAGTTACTCACTCGCGTGCCGGAACTGAAAGAGAAGTTGTCGGCAGAGCAAGTGAAGCGATTGAACGAATTACCCGCCGAAGGACGCAAATGGGGATTACTTGGCCTACTCGGTATCAAACGCTGGCTCGAACCGCTCGACAATCGCGCACGATCGTCCTTCATGCCGTATGGAATTTCTGGGTTGATGGTCGGCGCTGCGCTGGTGTTTTTTGCCTACATCGGTTTTGACTCGATCTCCACGCATTCAGAGGAGGCGAAGAATCCGCAGCGTGACGTGCCGCTGGGGATCATCTTGTCGCTGGCGATTTGCACCGTGCTGTATATGCTGGTGGCTGCGGTGATCAGCGGCATGGAGCCTTATCCGACGATTGATGGAAACGCTGCTGTGGCAGCCGCATTTCGGCGGCGCGCGGAGGTGGAGCAGAGCGGGCTGCTCAACATGTCCGCTGGTTTGATCGCCGCCGGTGCACTGGCCGGTATGACCAGCGTGCTGCTCGTATCGTTCCTTAGCCAGGCACGCATCTTCCTAGCGATGTCACGTGATGGCTTGTTGCCACCGAGTATTTTCGCCGCGATTCACCCCCGCTTTCTGACTCCCCATCGTTCTACAATTTTGACGGGCGTGGTGATTTGCGTGCTCTCGGGATTCACTCCGATTCAGCAGTTAGAGGAGATGGTGAATATTGGTACGCTGATGGCGTTCGCGCTGGTCTGTGCATCGGTGCTGATGCTGCGCTGGACTCGTCCGGAAACTCATCGTCCCTTTCGCTGTCCCGCGATTTACTTCGTGGCCCCGGCAGGGATTTTGGTAAACGTCGCCCTCATGCTGTTCTTGCCGGTCGATACGTGGATCCGCTTAGCGGTCTGGTTGGGGCTGGGGCTGGTGATCTATTTCCTGTACGGCCAGCGTCACAGCGTGCTGGGGCAATCGCTGCAGCGCGAACTGCAGACGCACGGCCTCACCGGCTCCGACGCGCCACTGGAAGTGAAGTAACGGATCGTGCGAAATCGGTCATGAGGAGTGGGCATCCTGAGAACGTTTGGCGAGCGTCGTGGCGGAAATGCGAACGATTTTTTCGTTCTCAACAATAATCAGATCCGTGCCGGTGCGAATTGCCGTTTCGCGCGCCAGTTGAGCGGCGCGGTGCAGCGCGGCGTACGAGCCGCGTAAATCGGGATCCTTGGCCTGGGTAATATCTTTCGCATTCATGATGCACTCCATTCAACCGGTATCGGGGACTCACCGGAATTATCGTACACCGCCCAGGAATCTACGGCCGCCTTGTAAAGTCGCTCAAGATTTCTCAGGCCAGCGGCGAAACGTCTGCGGATGACTAGTTCGGGGACATCGTGCCCACCTTGGCGAACGCGTTCGGCTACTCGTGCGATCGCGATTTCAGCACTGGGAAGAGACAGAAAAAAAAGGCCCACGTGATAGTCCTTGCAACGCCATTCCCGGATTAGGCGTAAATAGCTTAACCCGGACAGAGTGGTCTCGAATGCAAAGCTCTCCCCCCGTTTCGTACATGTCGCCATCTTTGTCCTAGTATCCGGCACCAGTTTTGCGTTCTTGCCGGTCGATTTGTAGATCCGCTTGGCGGTCTTGTTGTGGTTGGGGTTGGTGATCTATTTCGTGTACGGCCAGCGTCACAATGTGCTGGGGCAATCGCTGCAGCGCGAACTGCAGACGCACGGCCTCACCGGCTCCGACGCGCCACTGGAAGTGAAGTAACGGATCGTGCGCGGCAAGAGAAAACACCAGCGGCACTCCGTGGGCATGTCCTTGCGAAGCGTAATGCGGGTGGTTGATTGAAACACAGGTTGTTATTTGAAACACAGAGGCACAGAGAGCACAGAGAAGCGGATGCCGTTTAGCGCAGTTGCCACGTGGCGACAATGAGTCCGGCGAAACGGGGGTCGCGGGTGGAGTGGATTTGGATGTCGTGCGGAGCGAGGCTCGAACGTAGGTCGGCTTCTACTTGATCGGAAATCGCTTCATCTCCGCGCACGATTAAGGTCACGGGGTGCCCCGCGTGCAGATGCGCTGCTAGCGATGTGGCTTGCTCTGGGGTGAGTCGAGGGGCGTCGATCGTGGGTAGGGGCCAGATCGACGAATCAGCCAGTGGGAGCGAGTAACGGGAGCGAAGTGGGAAGCGGCAAAAGTCCACTAGCGCCGGAGTGGCTCGTGATAGCTGCCAGTCTTCGACCAGGGCTGGGCAGAGCAAAATGATCGGTCGCGCTGCGGTGGGAGGTAAGGCGCGGAGCTGCTCGTCGAGTTCACGACAGAGGCCGCGCCAATCTTCACCGCGCTGGGGGGCAGGTGGTTGGCCGGTCAGTAATTCCTGAACCGGATAACAACCGCTCACCAAGAAGCCCATCGCTGTGACCGCGACCATCCCGCGACCAAGCAGGCTGGGGGACCAAGCGGCCAGAAGTGTGGCGGTGAGCGGTAAGAGCGTGGCAGAGGCGATGATATAGCGGAAGAGCAGCGGTGGGCCCAGGGCGAGCTCGTAGGCCACGACCGCCACCAGCAGCGGCAGGTAGGTACACGACAGTACGTAAAACGTTAAGAACAGCATCGGTCGTGAGGTGCTGGCGTTCATCATGTTCTCGCCCCTGTCCGGCACAGCGGCACCGGGCTTTAGTCGCGACCGCCGGACCTGTTGCCGGACCCATCGTACGCTGTAAAAGATGCCAGCCACCAGCAGCGGCGCGACAAGGTAACTCGTCCAGTCCCAAACCGATTGCCACGACGTGTGAGGGAGAAACCGCAGCCAGTTTTGTCGGCGAGCGGCGACGGCCACCAGATGATCACTCCCTGCGATTACCCCCAGGGCGACGATCAGCAGGTCAACGACGAGCGCTGTAGGAGTGCAAGCTGCGGCCGCTGGGCTTTTTGTTTGCCAGTCAGCTGCGATGCTGGGAGCTGACTCTTCCTGACACGATCGCCACTGACCGAGTAGCTGACCGAGTAGTAGCCAGGCGCTGTTCACGACTAACAGCAAAAGCGTGAGATAGTGGAGATAGAACAACAGAATTGCGCTCATGATCCAGACGACTCGCTGGATGGTGCAGCGTAATCTGCCAGCGGTACGTTCCGACCTGGGTTGGGGCCAACGAGCGAGCGAAAAGGAGAGGTGGAGGACGGCGACGAGCTGGACGAGGGCGTAGCAGCGGGCTTCTTGCGCGTAAAAAATGAACTGTGGATCGAGTGTGGTTAGCAGTGGTGCGAGGAGTGCAAGGGTGGGCGAGATACCGAGCTGTCTGGCGAGCTGATAGGTCGCCCACGGCAAGCAGCTGCTGGCCAGGAGCGATAGAAAGCGGAGTGACCATTCCTGGGCGTAGGGGAATTGCGCGTTACCGATCCATTGGCAGCCGCGCTGGATCAGGCGGTCGCAGGCTTGTTCCAGGATGAAATAGCAGGGGGATTGGTTGCCGCTGCGAGCTCGAGCTGCCAGGGTTTCACCTTCTGCGGAAATGACCCAGCCGGTATGGAGTTCATCGAGCCACAGGGACTCGCTTAATCCACGAACTCGGAGTGCTAACCCCAGCAAAGTGATCGCCAAGAGAGCGACGAGGATGCGTCTGGGGTGAGGATTGGTGGACGGCCTCACAGGGGCGGGATCGGTGGGCTGAGGGGCGCTGCTGGCAACTGGCATATTAGTCGCTAGCCGGCATCAGCATGTCTGCGGCGACCGCTTGGACTTGGGCTTCGTCAATCTGCGGCGACTCTTCCGCGTAACCGACGACGAGTGCCAGATCGGCCAAGCGGTTTAGTTTACGCGGAATCCCGTCGCATAAATCATGCAGGGCATCAAGTGCTGGGGGGGTAAAAATCGAGCGACTGGCTCCGGCCACTCGCAGTCGATGTTCCAAATATGCTGACGACTCGGTGGCGGTAAAACGGGTGAGTGTGCATTTCATTTCCAGCCGCTCTTCCAATTCGGGAAAGTCCCGCAGTGCTGCCAGGATGGGGCTTTGACCAACCAAGATCATGGTGAGCAGCATTTGGTTTTGATGTTGGAGGTTGAGCAGTAGCCGCACGGTCTCCCACGAGTCGGCGCAGCGCAGCACATGAGCTTCGTCGAGAACGATGACCGTATGACGCTGCTGACGCCAGCGCGCGAGAAGCGACTGCTGGATGCGCCGCAGCTGCCACTGCAGCGAGCTGTTCTCGTTCAGATCGTGGTGGGTTGAGTCCAGTTCGTCGGCGAGGTAGGCGAGGAGCTGATCAGCGGGCATTTGCGGAAAGACGACATGTACGAGTGGCTGATAGGCGGCCGGCAGAAGGTCGGTGAGTTTATGCAAAATCTGTGTCTTACCGCTGCCCGATGGTCCGGTCAGCAGCGCAGCCGCACGACGATGCTCAATGGCATAACGAAGTTTCAGCAGTGCTCCCTGATGAGCGTCACTGGGATAATAAAAACGAGCCTCCGCCAGTTGCTCGAACGGTCGCTCTTGCAATCCCCAGTAAGCTTCATACATGGACGAGTTCCTCCCGAAGTGGCGGCGCGTGGGGGAGTTTGGCGCAGTGGGAATCTGGTACGAAGTGTGAGTGAAGTTCGTGGTTGCTAAAGTTTTCGACCAAGCCGATACGAGTCTGATCCGTTTGCTGCAGCTCTCGCATCAAGGGTTGAACATTGGAAATTGCTCCTGGTCGCGCGTCGGTGACGATGAGCGAAACGCAATCGGCGGTTTCGTCTGCTCCGGAGAGCAACTGGAATTCCGCCGAGGACTCGGGCACAGCAGATGACCAGCAGGGAGTATCTACGACGAGGAGGTCGAAGAACGGCGTGAGTGCCATGGGGCTAGCGGGTAGGGGCAGGATCGTGAATTGATCGCGGTGCGAGTAGCAGGCGCGGAGATCGATTGCTGACGTGTCATCGCCGAGCAGTTGTCGGCAGCCTGCGTGCCGCGGGTCGGCATCGATCAGGGCCAGCTTCAGCCCCTGGGCGGCGAGCGACTGGGCGAGACAGATGGCGACGGTGGTGCGACCGGCTTGCGGCTGGGTGCCACGAACGAAGAGTAGTCCGCGGGGTGTTACGGGTGAGGGGAATAGAGCCAGCGTGGCGGTAGTTAGGGCCTGTCCGCAGGCGGCTAACAGTTGAGTGCTCGCGGTGGGAATGTGGAACTGATTGACGGTGCGCAGGGGGACGCCGGCGGGGTGGAGCTCGCTGGGCTGGCGGTCATACGCACGGATGAACGCTCGATTGAGGTAACTCACGGCTGGCCTTCCCTGGTTGAGGTCGGTCGGTCGGGAACCGAAGTTTGCTGGCGCGCAGTCTCAGCGGAAGCGTGGTGATAGCGCCACTGCACCGCCATGGCGAGCACTCCCACCAGTAGCACGGCCACGCTGAGGTAGCGAATGGCCACGTCGCGCCAGTCGCCACTGGGTGAGGTGGATGGCGGAGCTATCCGAGGAGGGCTGGGGACGGCGGTCTGTGCGAGGATGACAGCCGCGGTCGTGCGGGAGCCGAGGTCGGGCAAGCGCGCAATGAGCGGCAAGGGGGAGTGCGACACGTGGGAGTGCGACACGTGGTCCAGCAGCGAAGATGCTGGCTCGGCGGAGCTCATGTCGTCCGCTGGAGTGATCTCGTGATTTGAGGTTCGCGCGTCGTTCATGCGGCACCTGCGCATCCTTGCTGAGGCCGAGTTCGAATTCGATCGATTTGTGCTCTGGCAATTCTGCCAACCGGTGTCTTCGTTTATCGGCAACGGTTAGCGGAATCTTGACTGTTAGTCAAAGTTGGCTGAGGGGGTAATTTGGGTGGTCATTGGCGGGTACGCATTTTGCTAAACCTGCGGCTCGTCAGTCGGGCGCCGTCGCCGCAGCATCAGGATAATTACCACCCTGTTCGCTGCGTCGGTACCAAAACTTTTTGGCGTTCGAGCGGGACAAGTGAGAGGCGGCGGCCTTAGGTAGGGCACTGCGGAAAGTCCTCCCGGAAGATTTCGATTGACTTCCCGATATGAGAGTCGCACAACGTGGGGCATGCGATAACACCTTAAGGGGAGTGTATGAGCCAAACCGATATTTCGAGGAAGCGTTCCGCATCGGTAAATCCAGTCGCGGAAGGAATCAAAATTGTGCTGGGGAGCAGCTTCGGTCTGTTCTTCGCAGTCCTGCTGCTTAGCTGTTTTTGGGACGTTGATATATTGGGGATGAAGAAGAAAAAGCCGATGCCGGAGGTCGTCGCGACGGCGTCGCCAGCGCCTGCTAAGTCCGAACCGGCGCCCAGCAAGTCTGCATCGTTTCCAGTCGGCCAAGTCGTCACACGCGCTGCAGATGTAGCAGCTCCGAAGACCAGTCTCACTCCCCCAGCAATATCGCGGGGGGAAATCGAATCGGCCATTCGTTCAAGCTCGACACCCCGGCCGCCAATGGGGCAACCCGCAGCTGACACCGATTCGAAATCGATCCCGCCGGATCAGGCCCGCCCGCCGGAACCCGAACGTTCAGCCCCTGCGCCGACCGGCGCCGGTCTAGCGCCTGGCAAAACCGAGCAGGAACCTAACTCGGCTCCGGCTCCGGCCCCGGCAGCCCCTGAGCCGACTGCCGAACCCAAAGCAGCGGGCGAATCAAAGGGAGCTTGGCTGGTCGTAGCGCGCCAACGCCCATGGCAGATTCCGCGCAACCTGGAGGTTCCTGAATTTTTGGAAAACGGGATTGCGTTTATCTGGCAGGAAAAGCCCAAGTCTGTGAACACGGATCTGGCTACCATCGAATTCGTGGTGAACAAGACCGGGGTTGTGGTGCTCGGCGAGAGCTGGAAGATTCAGGGGAACGACGGCGGCTGGAAAGAGACCGCCATGACGCGCGAGAAACTGATTGAGCAAGGCTGGGCGCCGTGCGGCACGATCCAGTGGCCCCCTGTTCCGGCGGAAGAAACCCAGGAAGTGCACCTGCTCCAAAAAGTCTGTAAAAAGGGCGAGGTATACAAAATTCGGACCAATAAGTATTGGCCGCCCTATGTGTTCGTTCCGCCAATAAAGTAGTGCGCGATACCGTCTAACTATCGCTCGCCCTTGCGGGGCCTCCCCACCAGGCTTCCTGTCGGGGCGAATTCTTTACGCGAGTGCTTCCAGGGGTTCCCGGCCGGGTAGCCGAGCGGTCTTGCTACCGCGTGGGACTGTTATGGTAGCACCGACTCGGCCTCGCTGAACGTGATAGTTGAAAGTGGAGAATTCAAATGGAGCCCTCTGCAGGTTTCGGAATTCCCTGCTTTCCAGCGAAGGCGAAAGACGCGCCCTGGGATTCCTTCGATCGCGACCCACGAGAATCCCAGATCAACCCGATCGACGCTGTCAGAAAACATGCAGCCTCCCAGAGCTATCACGGCCGAAGGACGGCTTCCGTCCCGGTCCATCCGGGTTTCCTGTGGTTTGACCGCAGGTGAGGCTGTTGGATTTTTGGAGGCATCGCGCAGGTGTCCAAAGGGTTCCGCCAAAGAAACCAGCCGCTGGCGAATAAACTCCACCAGCGGCTGCGTGCGCTTTGGCGCACCCGCGACCGGGATATCCCTTGTTGGGGTGCGTCCCCGCAGAGCCCAACTCCGTTTTTCCCGGCGGCAGAATTCTACACCCACACGGGGATAGGGTCAATGTACGCTTGGACACCTGCGCGATGCCTCCGAAAATCCTGCGGTCTCAGCTAACCGGAGTCGTTGCTCGACGTCGACCCACAAGAAATCCGGAATGACCTCCATCCCTAGCGGCTAGTGGGAGGGCTGAAGGTCACTTGTGGCTGCCGCGATGAGGGCGAAACGTGGAGAACGTCGCGAGGTTTGTAAGCAGACGAAATCAGAAAACGAAGGTTGTTTAGGTTTCTTGCTGGCAGGTGGGGCTATTAAGGCTCAAACGGTACCACTACTGGCGGGTGCGCCTACTTCGAGTGTTCACGGTTTACGAATATGATACCCAGCGGTAGTTTCTAGACGCGTGGTTGGCTGGCCGGCCCGGAGGGCGGGTAGCAACGGATTAGAAGCAGTTCAATCTTCGTTACTCTTAGATAGCGAGATAGACGTGAAGTCGGTGCAGCAAGTTCGAGTGATGGGTTCCCGTCTGGAAGAAGAGTTAGACCGTCGGATTCTGATTCTGGACGGAGCCATGGGGACGATGATTCAGGCGCTGCGGTTAACGGAGCAGGATGTGCGCGGCGATCGCTTTGCCACTCATCCCAAAGATTTAGCTCGTTTTGCCGACATTCTCTGTCTGACGCAGCCGGCCGCGATTACGCAAATTCACCGCCAGTATTTGGAGGCGGGAGCGGACATTGTCGAGACGAACACGTTTGGTGCGAGTTTCGTGGGGATGGAGGATTATGATTTACCGCGCGAGCTGGTGCGGGAGATTAATTTAGCGGCGGTCCGTTGTGCTCGGCAGGCGGCGGATGAGGTGACCGAGCGTAATCCGGATCGACCGCGATTTGTGGCGGGCAGTATTGGCCCAACGCCTCGTCAAATGACCATCTCGACCAAGATGGATGATCCCAGTTTTCGTGCGGTGACGTTTCCGCAGATGGTGGAATCGTATTACGAGCAGGTGGCGGCGCTGGTGGAGGGCGGTGTGGATTTGCTGTTACCCGAAACCGTCATCGACACGCTCAACTTAAAAGCCTGTCTGTTCGCGATCAATCGGTATTTTGTGGAGCATGCGGTGCGCGTGCCGGTGGTGGTATCGGGAACCTTCAGTGCGGCAGGCGTGACGTTTGTTTCCAGCCAGTCGGTGGAGGCATTTTGGAATTCGGTGAGTCATTTCCCGTTGTTGGCGGTGGGCATGAACTGTGCTTTGGGGCCGCAAACCATGCGACCTCACTTGCAGGAATTGGCGCAAGTTTCGTCGACGCGGATCAGCTGCTATCCCAATGCTGGCTTGCCGAACGAAATGGGCCAGTATGATTTGGGTCCGACCGAGATGGCGGAATTGGTGGGTGAGTTTGCCGACAATGGCTGGCTGAACATCGTGGGCGGTTGCTGCGGTACCACGCCCGCTCATATTCGCGCCATCTCCGAACGAGTAGCACGCTCGCAGCCTCATCGCTTGGTTTCGACTCTGCCTTATCTCCGTCTGAGTGGCACGTTGCCCTACACGCTGCGACCGGAGTCGAGTTTCACGATGATTGGTGAGCGGACGAACGTGACGGGGTCACGGGCGTTTGCCAATCTGATTCGCAACGACCAGTATGAGGCCGCCGTCGATATTGCTCGGCAGCAAGTCGCCAATGGGGCGCAGGTCATCGACATCAACATGGATGATGCGCTGCTGGATGGTGAAGCGGCGATGACGAAGTTTTTGAATCTGCTGGCGGGTGAGGGCGAAGTCTCGCAAGTGCCGGTGATGATCGATAGTTCCAAGTGGTCGGTCTTGGAAGCGGGGCTCCGCTGTTTGCAAGGCAAAGGAATCGTGAATTCGATCAGCCTGAAAGATGGCGAAGAGGAATTCTTGCGGCGAGCGCGGTTGGTGCGCAGTTATGGTGCGGCGGCGGTGGTGATGGCCTTTGATGAATCTGGCCAGGCGGTCGAGACGGAACATAAGGTGCGCGTCTGCCAGCGGGCCTTTCGTTTGCTCACGGAAGAAGTTGGCTTCCCGCCGAGCGATATTATTTTCGATCCCAACATTCTGACGGTCGCTACGGGCATCGAGGAGCACAACGATTATGCGCTGAACTTCATCGAGGCGACTCGGCGGATCAAGCATGTCTGTCCGGGTGCGCATGTGTCGGGCGGTGTCAGCAACATTTCGTTTTCATTTCGCGGCAACGACCTGGTACGCGAAGCGATGCATGCGGCCTTCTTGTATCACGCGATTCGAGCTGGGCTCGATATGGGCATCGTGAATGCCGGTCAGCTGGCGGTGTACGAGGAGATTCCGCGGGAGCTGCGTGACCGAGTAGAAGATGTGCTCTTGAATCGGCGCCCGGATGCGACGGAGCGGCTGATTGAATATGCGGGGACGGTGAAGGGGAAAGGGAAGGCAGCGGCCGCGGAGGATTTATCTTGGCGTGAGGCGACCGTTCCGCAGCGACTGCAGCATGCACTCATCAACGGGCTCGATAAATTTCTCGAGGAGGATTTAGCGGCGGCGCGGCAGCAGTATCCGCGCTGTTTGAGCATCATCGAAGGTCCGCTCATGGATGGCATGACGGTGGTGGGAGACCTGTTTGGAGCGGGCAAAATGTTTTTGCCGCAGGTGGTTAAGTCCGCTCGAGTGATGAAGCGGGCGGTGGCTTATTTGCTGCCGTTTATGGAGGAGGAGCGGGAGAGTCAGGGACAGGTGGCTCGAAGTTATCGCGGCAAAGTATTGCTGGCGACCGTTAAGGGCGACGTACACGATATTGGCAAAAACATCGTCTCGGTGGTGCTCGGCTGCAACAACTACGAAGTGATTGATCTGGGCGTCATGACGCCCTGTGAAAAGATCTTACAGGCAGCGCGCGAGCAGCAGGTGGACCTCATCGGTTTATCGGGGTTGATTACTCCGAGTCTCGACGAGATGACACATGTGGCGCAGGAAATGAAACGGCTGGGAATGACGCAGCCGCTGCTCATCGGCGGAGCGACGACGAGTGCCAAGCATACGGCGGTTAAAATCGCACCGTACTATGCGCAGCCGGTCGTGCATGTCTTGGATGCCTCGCGCTGTGTCGGGGTGGTGGATCGGCTGATGAGTAATCAGTTGCGGGGTGACTTTGTGCGCGACAACCGCAAGCTGCAAGCTGAACTGGTGTCATCGTATGAAAAGCGTCAGGTGACGCTGGTGCCGTATGAGGAAGCCAAGCGGCGACGATTGGCGACGGACTGGGCGACGGTGAGAATTGACCGCCCCGAGTTTCTCGGGCGGCGAACATTACCGCCCGTTTCGCTGGCGGAGCTGGTTCCCTGGATCGATTGGTCGCCCTTCTTCTTAACGTGGGAGCTCAAAGGGAAATATCCGCGGATATTTGACGACCAAGTGGTGGGGGCACAGGCTCGAGAGCTATTCGCCGATGCCCAGCGGTTGCTGGACCGCATCGTTAAAGAAAAACTACTCACCGCCCGAGCGGTCTATGGCTTCTGGCCGGCGGCAGCGGACGGCGACGATGTGGTGCTCTACACCGACGACAAGCGCACGCACGAACTCACTCGGTTCTACATGCTGCGGCAGCAGTGGCAGCGGCAGGGGCAGGTAGATTTTCGGTCGCTGGCCGACTACGTCGCTCCACTCGATTCCGGACGACAGGACTATGTCGGGGCGTTCGCCGTGACGACGGGGCATGGAGTCGATGCTTTGTGTGCGGAGTTTGATCGGCAGCATGACGACTATCATTCGATCATGGTCAAGGCGTTAGCGGATCGGTTGGCGGAGGCGTTTGCCGAGTGGCTGCATCAGCGAGTGCGGAGTGAGTGGGGGTATGGGCGTGAGGAGCAGTTAAGTGCCGAGCAGGTAATTGATGAGCAGTACCGGGGGATTCGCCCGGCTCACGGCTATCCGGCCTGCCCCGATCACTCGGAAAAACGTCGCCTCTGGGAACTGCTGGAACCAGAACGGGAGGCGGGCATGAAGCTGACCGAATCGTTTGCGATGGAGCCGGCGTCGAGCGTGAGTGGGCTCTATTTTGCTCATCCGGAAGCTCGTTATTTTGCAGTCGATCGAGTGGGGCGGGACCAGGTCGAGGATTATGCTCGCCGCAAAGGCGAAAGCCTCAACGTGGTCCAGCGCTGGTTAGGACCGAACTTAGGTTACGAGGTTTAATCGGTCAGGATTTTCCAGGCTCTCTCGATTAACTCTGGGACAACCCGTTATACTTAGGACCGATGGAGCGTCCGGAGACACCGCTTTGGGCCTGGGCGGTGCAGTCGTTTCTTGCTTGCGGCCTACTCTGAGTCCTATGACCGACAACTTGTCCCTCAAAGATTTCTGCCAGCGGCTCGTCGAGAGCGGGCTGATGACACCGGACGAGATCTTGTCGTTCCGGCAGAAGTTTCCGTCGGGACAGCGGCCGGCGACAGGCGCCGCGATGGCCGAAGCGATGCTCCAGCGGCAACGTTTGACACCGTTTCAAGCGGAGCGGTTGATGGAGGGCAAGCACCAGCATTTGGTGCTGGGGAATAACATCCTGCTGGAGAAGATTGGTGAAGGCGGGATGGGGGAAGTGTTTCGAGCTGAGCATCGGCGGATGCGGCGGGTGGTCTGCGTCAAGGTGTTACGCCCTTCGCTGATGACGTCGACGTCGGCGATTCGCCGCTTTCAGCGGGAAGCCCAGGCAGCAGCGCAGTTGATTCACCCCAATGTCGTGACGGCGTACGACGCGGATGAAGCGAAGGGGATTTTCTTTTTAGTGATGGAATTCGTGGAGGGTGCCGACCTGGGGTCGATCGTCAACCAGCACGGTCCCTTGACTGTGACGGAAGCGCTCTCCTACATCGCTCAGGCGGCTCGCGGCTTGGAATATGCTCATTCCAAGGGCGTGATTCATCGGGACATCAAGCCCGGCAACTTGCTGCTTGATCGCCAAGGTACGGTGCGCGTACTCGATATGGGATTGGCACGATTCGACGAGCATTATGAAGTGGAGAACAGCGGCAGCAATGTCTCCGATCAGCTGACGCGCGAGAATCAGATCGTGGGGACGGTCGAGTACATGGCGCCGGAGCAGGCGGATGACTCGGGGCAAGTGGATCGCCGCAGTGACATGTACAGTTTGGGCTGCACGTTGTATCGCTTATTGACTGGCCATCCACCCTATCTAGCCGACACTCCGCTCAAGACGCTCATGGCGCACCGTATTCGTCCCATCCCGTCGCTACGGGCGGAGCGCAGGGATGTGCCGGAGGCAGTCGATGAGATTTACAAACGCATGGTCGCCAAAGCGCCGGCCGACCGCTACCAGACGATGGGGGAACTGTTACAAGCGCTGGAGCCGCTGGTGGGAACTACCGGGCCGAGCACCTCGCGATCGTTGCGCGGCGGTCGCCGCAACTTCGACTTCGCCGTCACTCGCACCTTGTCCATCGACGTACCGTCCAAACGGGAAGCCACGTCGGACATGAGTGCTGGGGATGCGCGCACCGAGCAATCGGATGACCAGAGTGTCGCGCGGATTTCTGCGGCGAAGAGTGCACCGCAGGCACATCTGTCTCGTTTTCCGGCGGTGGGAATTGATCTAGGAACAACGTTCTCCGTGGTCGCTCATCTGGATGATCTGGGCCGGCCGCATGCCTTGAGTAACAGCGAAGGGGAAGTGATCACACCGAGCATGGTGTTGTTTGATGGAGATGAAGTGGTTGTTGGCAAGGAGGCGGTGAAGGCGATGTCGGTGGCGATGGAGCAGGTGGCGGACTGTCCCAAACGCGAACTGGGGCAACCCGAATATCACAAGCAGTTAGATGGTCAGCGGCTGCCGCCCGAAGTCTTGCAAGCTTATGTGCTCAACAAACTTCGCCAGGATGCCAGTCGCAAGATTGGTCCGTTTCGTCGCGTCGTGATCACAGTTCCTGCTTATTTTGATGAAAATCGACGTAAGGCGACGGAAGATGCTGGCTACATGGCTGGGTTTGATGTCTTGGATTTGATCAATGAGCCGACGGCAGCAGCGCTGGCTTACGCTTTTCAGCGTGGTCAGTTCGGCTCGGCACCGTCGTCGGTGGTGGAGCGAGTGCTGGTCTACGATCTGGGTGGTGGCACGTTTGATGTGACGGTGATGGAGATTCGCGGAAATGACTTCATCACGCTAGCGACCGATGGCGATGTGCGTCTGGGTGGGCGTGACTGGGATCAGCGTCTGCTGGATTATGTTGCGGAGCAGTTCACGCGGAAGTTTGGGACGGATCCGCGCGAGGACCCGAATATACTGGGGCGGCTCTGGCGCGACTGCGAGGAAGCCAAACGCACTCTGACGGCGCGTGTGAAAACGCATATTATCTGCGAGTTTCACGGCGATTCGTTACGGCTGGAAGTGAGTCGAAGTTTGCTGCAGGAGTTAACACTCGACCTGCTGGAACGCACCGCCTTTACCACTCGCCAAGCCATGGAGGCCGCAGGGCTGAAGTGGGATCAACTGAATCATGTGTTGTTGGTAGGCGGGGCGACTCGCATGCCAGCCGTGGTCGAGATGCTGCGGAATCTGACGGGAAAAGAGCCGAACAGCTCGCTGGCACCGGATGAGGTGGTGGCGCACGGTGCGGCCTTACGGGCCGGGCAACTGCTGGAAAAATTTGGGGATCGTCCGCCACGATTTCGGATTCGGAATGTGAACTCTCATAGCTTAGGCATCGTGGGCACGGACAGCCGGACGGGGCGTAAGCAGAACGCGATTCTCATCGCGCGGAACACGCCGCTGCCAGCTTCCGTGAAACGAATCTTTCGTACCTCGAAGCCCGGTCAGACGTCGCTGCATTTGCATATCGTGGAAGGTGAGAGTCAGTTGCCCGAGGAATGCTCGGAGATTGGGATGTGCAAGATTCGTGGATTGCCGCCGAACCTGCCCGCCCAAACTCCGCTCGAAGTTCGTTTTCTATACGCCGAAAATGGACGTATCACGGTGACCGTGCAGGTGCCGGGGCAAGCCATTCCGATTGAGCAGGAAATCGTGCGAGTTAAGACGTTGACGCAAGTGGAGCTGGATCGGTGGCGCGAGCGTATTTGTGGACTGCCACCGCGGAGTGATTCAGCCGAGCGAGAGCCGGTGATTACGCAGACGTTGGCCACCGAGGATTTTTTACCGGGGCAGGTGGTGGTGGATGCGGCGGGAACACCGGAGAAGGCCAAGGCTGCCGAGCCGTCACCGCCGCCCGGCTGAGTTGCTCGGGGGAAGCGTGTTCGCTGGCGAGATGAAAAACGGCTAGCCGGGGCAGGGGAAGTCACGGTAAGTCTGGTGCTGGGGTCGATTGACAGGCGTAAGCCGGTCGTTAGGATGACCCCAACTTTACGGTTCAAGGTTGGAGTTGGGATTTTTTAGCGATCGAGGAGTTGTCTCATGACACAGTTAGAAGCAGCGCGAGCCGGGCAGGTTACTCCAGAAATGGAATTTGTGGCACGCCGCGAAAAACTGACGGCAGAGCTGGTGCGGCAGGAAGTCGCAGCCGGGCGGATGGTCATCCCGGCTAATAAAGTGCATCTCCAAGGACGCTTAGAACCGATGGCCATCGGCATTGCCGCGACCTGCAAGATCAACGCCAACATCGGCAATTCCGCCGTGACCAGCAACGTCGGCGAGGAACTTGACAAACTGCACGCGGCGGTCCATTACGGTGCCGACACGGTAATGGATTTGTCCACGGGCAAAGATATTGACCGGATTCGCCAGGAGATCATCGCTGCTTCCCCAGTTCCCATTGGAACCGTGCCGATTTATCAGATGCTGGAAGAGCTGGGGGGGAACATCGAGGACATGCGGGCGCAGCATTTCCTGGACATGGTCGAACATCAGGCCAAGCAGGGCGTGGACTACATGACGGTCCATTGCGGAGTGCTGCTGGAGCATCTCCATCTGTCCACGAACCGAGTGACGGGGATTGTTAGTCGCGGCGGCTCCTTGATTTCCAAGTGGATGGTCGCGCATCGCCAGCAAAATCCACTCTACACCCACTTTGATCAGCTCTGCGAAATCATGCGGGAATACGACGTGACGTGGAGTTTAGGAGATGGATTGCGTCCGGGGTCGATTGCCGACGCCAGCGATGCCGCTCAGTTTGCCGAGCTGGAAGTCTTAGGCGGTCTGGTGGAACGAGGTTGGGCCAATGGCACTCAGGTGATGGTCGAGGGACCTGGTCACATTCCGATGGACCAGATCGATATGAACATCAAGAAGCAGATCGAGATCTGCAAGGGTGCACCGTTCTACGTGCTCGGACCACTCGTCACCGACATCGCTCCAGGTTATGACCACATTACCAGTGCGATTGGTGGAGCGTTAGCGGGCTGGAGCGGAGCGGCGATGCTCTGCTACGTCACGCCCAAGGAACATTTGGGGTTACCGAATCGCGAGGATGTGAAGCAAGGCGTGATCGCCTATAAGATCGCCGCTCATGCCGCCGATCTCGCTCGACATCGCCCCGGCGCTCGTGATCGTGACGACGCCTTGTCCCGGGCTCGGTTTGCGTTCGATTGGAACGAGCAGTTCCGCCTCGCACTCGATCCCGAAACCGCTCGTGCCTATCATGATGAAACCTTACCGCAAGACACCTTTAAGAGCGCTCACTTCTGCAGCATGTGCGGGCCGAAGTATTGCTCGATGCGCATCACCGAGGACATTCGCAAGATGAGTGCGGACGGGGCGCCCATTGAGCCTGTTTCGTCGGAGTCGGTGAGTGAGACCGCGACGGTGGTGACGCTCGAAGCCACCGCACGGTAGTTGCCGCATGAATGATCGCGGGGAGGTGCCAGCTACAGAGAACGTCGCTGCGGCGATTGCCGTAAGCGACGGGAATCCTGTCCCCGGAGACTCCGCAGCAACTCTGTGGGGCCAGCTTTCCTTTTGGGGCTTCACCGCGACTCAGTTTCTGGGCGCGTTCAACGACAATCTCTTCAAGCAAATCGTGCTGCTGCTGTTCGTGGCGGTTCCCGTTCCGAGCAGCGAGCGGGTGGAGCGGGCGGCGAGCGCGGCGACGCCGTCTGCGGCGCCGGTGTCAGCCTCGCTAGCGGTGCCTGCTGCGGACTTGTCAGCGCTGCCGGGGGCGGAAACGCGCGATCTGCAGTGGCTCGCACTGTTGATGTTCTCGCTGCCGTTCATTCTTTTTTCGGGCTACGCCGGGTTCTTATCCGAGCGTTTTTCAAAGACGACGGTGATCCGCAGTTGCAAACTGGCGGAAGTGCTGATCATGCTGCTGGGCACTCTGTGCTTTTGGATTTTGACTCGGCAGCAATTGTCCACGACCGTGATCGGTGGTTTATCGCTGGTCTTGTTTTTGATGGGTGGGCATAGTGCTTTTTTTGGACCCAGCAAGTACGGCGTGCTGCCGGAGTTGCTGCCGCCGAGGGTGCTGAAGACGGCGAATGGGATCATCATCATGACGACGTTTTTGTCGATCATTTTGGGAACTGGTTTGGCCGGGTTGCTGATGACTTGGTGGCGGCAGGAATTGTCCCGGGCCGGCTGGGTGTGCGGTGGACTGGCGCTCCTCGGGGTGATTACGTCCCTGCTCGTTCGACGCACGCCGGCGATGGTGCCAGACATGCCATTTTCCCTAGGAAACATGGGCGTGCCACGAACGGTACGGGAGCTGTTGCGACAGGATCGTCCGCTGGCTCATACCTTGACGGCGTCGACGGTTTTCTGGTTAGTGGCGGCTCTGGTGCAGCCGTCGGTCAATGCCTTGGGAAAACAGCAGCTGGACGTGGGTGAGGAATGGACGAGTTACTTGGTGATGACGATCAGTCTGGGGATTGCGATCGGTAGTCCACTGAGCGGTCTAGTGGCGCGGCGGTTAGGCGAAAGCTTGGTGCCGCGACTGTCGCTGGCTGGGATGGTGTTGTCCCTGATGATGCTAGCACTGCCGGGAGGTCCTCAGCAGCAAATGCTCGGTTATTGGGGCAGTGTTGCGGCACTCTTGGTGCTAGGCGTTTTTACCGGGATGTTTGCGGTGCCGATGCAGGTCTTTTTGCAGGCGCGACCGCCCGATGGTCGTAAAGGGCAAGTCATCGCCACGCAGAATCTTTTTAATTGGATCGGGATTTTTCTGTCGGCGGGCATCTATTCGGTGGGCTCGCTCGTGGTCCGCTGGTGTGGCTGGCCGAATAGTGCCATGTTCGCGCTGGTGGGCTTGATTTTGCTGCCGTTGGCGGTCGCCGCCTGGTACTTGCCGATCGCTCAGGACTTGGCACCACCAGCCGGAAAACTCTAGACTGCCGATCTACGTTGCCGAGTGGCGGGCGAGGAAGAGCGCTGAGGCGCTCGGTCCGTGCGTTTGTGGTTCATTTTGTTTGGATGGGAACAGTACGATGTTGGGAGCGACCTTGGATCGGGATGCGTATCTGCGGCGGTTGCAGGAAGAATTAGCGCGCATCAATCAGGCCGATTTACAAACCTGGGCGGATTTGATTTATCAGGCCTGGGAGCAGGATCGGTGGGTCTACATTTTTGGCAATGGCGGTTCGGGGACGACCGCTTCGCACATGAGTGAAGATTTGGGGAAGAGCACGCTCCGTCCTTCAGACCTGAATGATGAATCGAAGAAACGCCTGAAAGTGCTCAGTCTGACCGACAACCTGGGCTGGATCATGGCGGTGGGCAATGATTGTGCCTACGACCAGATTTTCGTGCAGCAATTGATGAATTATGGTCGAGCGGGAGATGTTGTAATTGCGATCAGTGGCTCGGGCAACAGTCCCAATGTTCTGAATGCGGTGGACTGGGCCAATCGCCATGGACTGATCACCTTTGGTCTCACCGGTTACTCGGGTGGTAAGCTCAAAGCCATGCAGCAGCATGGTCTGCATGTGGCCCTAGATGACATGGGGATGGTGGAAAGCATTCATCTCAGCCTGTTTCACTGGGTGCTCAACGATGTCTTCGCCCGGATCAATCATGAAGGACGATATGTTTCTGGGAATTGAAATTGGTGGTACCAAGCTGCAGCTTGGTGTAGGCCACGGTGATGGTAGCCCACTGGTGGAACTGGTGCGCTGCGATGTCGATGCGCGCCGCGGAGCGGCCGGCATACTCGAGCAAATCGAGCGCGAAGCGACACAGTTGGCTCGACGATTTCCGCTCGGCGCGGTGGGTTTCGGGTTTGGTGGGCCGGTCGAGGCGGTAGCGGGGCGAGTCACCAAGAGTCATCAGATTGCGGGTTGGGATCACTGGCCCCTGGTGAGTTGGTGTGAGCAGACGATTGGCTTACCGGCGGCACTGGGTAACGACTGCGATTGTGCGGCGCTCGCGGAAGCATGTTACGGAGCTGGTCGTGGATCGCGGATCGTTTTTTATGTCACGATCGGTACCGGCATCGGTGGCGGATTGGTGATCGATGGACGACTGCACGGGGCCGATCGGCCGGCGGTGGCAGAGATTGGCCACCTGCGTCCTGGCTTGTCCGCAGAACGCAGTGACGCCACGGTGGAGTCATTGGCGAGCGGACCTGGGATTGCCGCTGCGGCTGTGCGCCGAGGCCTTGCCAACCTGCCCGAGCAGTTTACGGCGAAGCAGATTGCGGCAGCCGCCCGCGCCGGTCAAGCAGACGCCCGGCAGGTGCTGGATGAGGCGATGCAGGCCCTGGGCTGGGCTGTCGCCCAAATGATCACTTTGCTGGCTCCGCAGGTGATCGTATTGGGGGGCGGAGTGTCGCTGATGGGCGAGGATCTGTTTTATGAGCCCGTGCGACGCCATGTGGCACGCTATGTTTTTCCGCCACTCCTCGATTCCTACCAGATCGTCGCTCCACGCTGGGGCGAAGAAGTGGTCGTGCATGGTGCCTTGGCGCTGGCCGCACTCCAGTTCAACTCAGCTTCAGCGGATAGTCTGTAACCGGAATATCTTGTTCGCGGCCTTCGAGTTCTCGCAGGCGTAGCCAACCTTGAGTGACGACGGTTTCGCGCTGCTGCACGAAAGCCGGATCGAGTTGTCGTTTGTCAAAATCACCGCTCAAAACGACCGGTGTGAAATCGCTGGCAACGATGAATTGAGCCAGTGTGGGATTGCACCGAATATGGCGTTCGGGGGTGGTGTGGAGTGCTGCGGCATCAACTTGACCGATCACGTAGCGCAAATAGAGGTCGCTGTCGCGGATCGATTCCACGTCTTGGCCGCAGACATCACACAAATAGCCTTCTTCGCAGCGTGCCATTACAGTCCCAGCACGTCGGCCATGCTGTAGAGTCCCTTCGGTTTACCGGCCACAAACTTAGCAGCGGCGATGGCGCCCAAAGCATAGCAGTCGCGGTTGGATGCTTTGACGGTCAGTTCGATCGTTTCCCCAAGCATCCCGAAGACGATGGTATGTTCGCCCGGATTGTCACCGGTGCGGAGGGCGTGATAGCCGATTTCATGGGTATGGCGATGGCCGGGGCGACCGGAGCGACCATGCACATGCTGGGATTGTCCCATAACGCTGGAAACGATTTCACCAAATCGCAGCGCCGTTCCACTCGGGGCATCTTCCTTGAAGCGATGATGACGTTCGATGATCTCGACGTCTGTGCCGTGGGGATAGTCACGCAGCACTTGGCCAGCCAGCGCAGCCATTTTCATGGTCAGGTTGACGGCCATGCTCATGCTGGGCGACCAGACGAGCGGAATTTTTTGGGCGATGCTGGCGAGTCGCTCTTTGTCTTCGTGCGTGAAGCCCGTCGTGGCGACAACCAGCGGAATATTTCGTTCGGCACACAAAGCAGCCATGTGCAACGCAGCTTCCGGTACCGAGAAGTCAATCACGACGTCGACACCCGTATTCAAGTGACTCGACAGCGGCACGCCGATCGGTCCCAAACCGGCCAGTCCACCCGCATCCTGACTGATATCGGGGTGAGCGGGGGAGTCGATCGCTGCCACGACATCCATCTGGGGGTCGGCACAGCCCAAGGCGACCAGGCGTCTTCCCATGCGTCCCGCGGCACCATGAATGGCAACTCGAATCTTCGACATAACTAGGTTCCTCCTCGACGAACTGCGTTGGGGTCTGAGCGATGAAAGGGTGAGTCAGGGGTATTCCGGGAACTGCTTAGGAATAGAGGCGGATCGCTTTCACGATTTCATCCAGGTTATTGGGAACAGCCACCGCTCGATTGGCAAACGAGGCTCGTCGTACTCCACGACTTCCCAGTACCTGATTGAATTGATCTTGATCGGTGGTGTGATAGGCGACCGTCGCAGTGGGATCTTTGAGTTGGTGCCCCGTCAAGATGCATACGACACGGTCACTGGGAGCGATCACGCCTTCATCGCGCAGCAAGCGTGCACCAGCAACACTCGCGGCACTCGCCGGTTCACATCCCAGTCCGCCCCAAGCAACTTTGGCTTTCGCATCCAAGATTTCTTGATCGGACACTTGGCGCACGACACCATCGCAGACTTCGAGCGCTCGGAGACATTTTCGCAGATTGACCGGACGATTGATTTCGATCGCGCTGGCAATGGTCGAAGCCTTGCGATGCTGGGCATCCATCTGCTGGTAGTAAGCATGAGCCGCCGACATATCGCCTTGGCCCTGTTGCCAGCGCAGATGATGTCGGTTGTAGAGTTCGTCGAGTGTGTCGGCACCAGCGGCATTGATCACGGCGAGTCGTGGGGGGCGATCAATCAGGCCCAAGCACATCATCTCGGAAAACGCCTTGCCGAAGGCACTCGAGTTGCCCAGGTTGCCACCGGGAACCACGATCCAATCGGGAATTTCCCAGCGAAGTGCTTCAAGCACTCGATACATCACAGTCTTTTGGCCTTCCAAACGAAAGGGATTAACGCTGTTGACTAGATAGATGCCGAGTTCTTGAGAGACTTCTTTGACGCGGGCCATGGCATCGTCGAAGTCGCCCGAGATTTGCACGGTGAGGGCACCATAGTCGAGGGCCTGCGAAAGTTTGCCGTACGAGATTTTGCCGGAGCCGATGAAGATGATGCCTTTCATCAGACGCGTGACGGCGCAGTACATGGCCAGTGAAGCACTGGTGTTGCCGGTCGAGGCACAGGCGGCTCGACGTGCTCCAATCATGTGTGCATGAGTGAACGCCGCACACATGCCGTTGTCCTTGAAACTGCCGGAGGGATTCATTCCCTCATATTGCAGATGCAGCCGGCCGGGGTTGAGTCCCACGTAGGTTCCGACCGCATCGGCCTCTTGCAGCAGCGTTTGGCCCTCGCCAACGGTCACCACTTTTTCCGGTGGAGCGAAGGGGAGCAGTTCATGAAAACGCCACACGCCGCTGAATCGCAGTCGTTCATGCCGCTCCGACCAGCGCCGTTCGAAATCGCTCAAGCGACTCGGTATGGGCAGTCGAGTCCAATCGTATTGAACATCGAGTAAATCCCCACAGCGGGGACATTCCACGTGCACTTCCTCCACGCCAAACGTCGCTCGGCATGTCGGCGAGATACATTGTTGAAACGCCAGGTCACCGAGTGCCACGATAGAAGCCGTCGAGGGTTAGGGGGGGAGATTGGAGGTCCTGAGGGTTAAGTTTACGGCAGAGCGGTCGGAGCGGACAAGGGCGAGAGAGGAGGGGCGATCGATCCCTAATCAAAACTCAAGGTTGCTTTGTGGTAGACTGCATTCAGTTGATGTACCACGAGCATTCGGCGGGCGGTTTAAGTTCTTGACGGACGCTAGCACGCACGCCACAATCCGGCTCGCTGATCGTGGGTTTTTAGGGCTTTTAGCACGCATCGAGGGTTCCTAATGGCACGTCTAATTAGTGGTCTAAAGAATTTCGTGCGTCGACTTGTTCAGGTTTCAGATCCCGCCCTGGTGGATGTGGCGACGAATTCGAAACTCGAACAAGCAATAGCACGGAATATCGTCGCCACTGCTCTGGGCGAGAGTCTGTCAAAAGTCGGAAACCCCGTCTCGTTTGTCAGATTCATCGCCGATAGCCTCGCCCACAACCCGGTACCCGTTAAGATCCTCAAGGGTAATTTGGGTATTGAATCAACCAGTCAGCGTCGCTTTGCGACATACCTTGATTTGCTGAAAAGAGGCACGCCGATACTGAATTTCGCCATCGCTCGTGACATTGCCTCGCATGTTGATTCAATCTCCCAACTTCGCCGCTACAAAGAGTTTTTTCGCTGGGCGGGAGATATCGGTATTCATTCCTCTGGTGCTTCATCCGACCCGGCGAAGGGGCGAATCATCGCCGCCGCGATTCGTGCGATGCGTCCTACCTCCTGCCTGGAATTGGGGACCTGCTACGGTGTCTCTGCCTACTTCATTCTTTCAGAGCTAGAACAGTTGGCTGAGGGTGGGCAGTTGCATACCGTGGAATTCTCCGAATTACAGTTTGAAATTAGCAGTTCGAGCCTGAAGAGCCGTTTTCAATCCGCTGTCACCAGCCATAACGCGGATATTGAAAAACAGCTCGATACCATTGCGGCGGGAATGGCACCGATCGACTTCGTGTTTCACGACGCTAATCATCGCGGCGATAATTACATCAGGGACTTTGATGTCTTGTTGCCACACTTAAAGTCGGGCGCCCTTGTGCTTCTGGATGATATCGATTGGAAGAATCCTCATGTTAGCCAGTCCCTGCCGACTTATGACGCCTGGAAGCGAATTGCGGACCACAATCGAGTAGAGTTTGCTGCGGAAGTGATGAACATCGGAATCGCGCTCATCAAGTAGCTCCTCGCCAAATCTTAGGAAGGGTTCCATGCAGTTCCACGGCTCGCCTCTGAATCGTTTTTCGCGCCGGGACTGGCTTCACTGGACCAGTGGGGGCCTGGCAGGTGCTGCCCTGGCAGCGCTGTTAGGCTCGGGGCGCGGCCTGCGTGCGGCGGAGTCCCCACCAGCCGCGAAAACGGCGGTGGCCCCCGAGGCGAGCGATCCACCTCCGCATCACCCACCGCGGGCCCGGCGTGCAATCCACATTTGCCTATGTGGTGGTTTCTCCCACATCGACACGTTTGATTACAAACCGGAACTGGAACGTCTGCATGGCAAGTCGCTGACGAGCAGCGAAAAGCCGGACGTTTTTTTTGGCAAAGTGGGCCTGCTACGGAAGAATGACTGGGCGTTTAAACAGCGCGGTAAAAGTGGATTGTGGATTTCGGAACTGTTCCCGAACCTCGCGGAACTCGCCGATGAACTCACCGTCATTCGCTCCATGGTGGCGGAATCATCGAGTCACACGCCGGCCACCTTTCAAGAAAACTCGGGCTTTCGCCTCAATGGGTTTCCTACCTTGGGATCGTGGCTGTCCTACGGACTGGGCAACGAGACGGACGATTTACCAACCTTTGTCGTGTTGCCCGACGCGCGCGGTTATCCTGCCGGTGGCACGAACAACTGGACGAACGGTTTTTTGCCACCACGACACCAAGGTGTGGCGTTTCGTACCAAAGGTGCGCCGATTCCGGACTTAGTTCCCGGTCGCACGTTGACCGCACAGCTAGAAGCGGACTCCCGCCAATTGCTGGGACAATTGAACCGCTTGAATCTGGTCGACCGAGGAGGCGATCAGGAATTGGCGGGACGCATTCGCAGCTATGAGCTAGCGGCCAAGATGCAGCTGGCGGTGCCGCGAGTGACCAATCTGGAAGCTGAAACGGCGGCCACTCAGCAGGCTTACGGACTGCATCAACCCGAGACGGCTGAGTTTGGTCGAGCCTGTTTGTTAAGTCGTCGACTGCTGGAACAAGGCGTCCGGTTCGTACAGGTTTTTTCTGGAGGTGATTTCAGTTCGCCACGAATCAACTGGGATGCACACGAAAACGTCGTCCAGAATCACTCCCAGGAAGCTCAACGCATTGATCAACCCGTCGCCGCGCTGCTCCGCGATTTACGCGCGCGCGGCATGCTCGACGACACCCTCGTTTTATTCACGTCGGAATTTGGACGCACTCCCTTCACGCAGTCGGATTCCAATTCGGTCGGTTTGGGCCGTGATCACAATCAAACAGGATTTTCAGTTTGGATGGCGGGTGCCGGCTTGAAGCCAGGTATCGCGTATGGTGCCACCGATGATTTAGGCTGGAAAGCTGCTGAGAATCCGGTGAGCTGGTATGATTTTCATGCGACCGTGTTGCATTTGCTGGGCGTCGATCATCAGCGTTTGACCTACTATCACAACGGCATTCAGCGGCGCCTGACGAACGTGCATGGGCATGTTGTCGAGCCGATTCTGAGTTGAGTTGCAGGGATAATTAGTGTCACGCGCGGTTCATTCGCTGCGGTGAATGCTCAGCCGAATTAATTTTGTCGAGGGAACTAGTTGTGTCTGACTCCTTTAATCCGTACCAAGTTTGGCTCGGACTCGACCAGTTCCACGGGCCAGCTCCCGATCACTATCAATTGTTTGGACTGACTGGTGCGGAGACGGATACGCTTACGATTGCTGCGGCGGCCGATCGAGCGATTGCTCGAGTGCGTAGTTTCCGGCCGGGCTCGCAGGCGGCCGCCTGGGCCGCACTGCTCGATCAGTTATCGGCCGCGAAGCGCTGCCTAACAGATCCTGCGGCTCGACGGGAATACGACGTTCGTCGTGCAGAGTCAGTCGCGCAGAGTGTGGCGGGAGTGTCGGGTGTACCGAGTTCGACCGGTATCCAGGCCAGCGCGGCCCCGTCGACGGTTGATCAATCCCCAGTTTATGCCATGCCAGTGGGCGGCCCCGTGATGCCAGCCGGATGTGGCGTGGCGATGCCGGGAGCTGGCGTGGCGATGCCGGGAGCTGGTGTGGCGATGCCGGGAGCTGGTGTGGCGATGCCAGGAGCTGGTGTGGCGATGCCGGGAACTGGTGTGGCGATGCCGGGAGCTGGTGTGGCGATGCCGGGTGCTGGTGTGGCGATGCCGGGAGCTGGTGTGGCGATGCCGGGAGCTGGTGTAGCGATGCCGGGAGCTGGTGTAGCGA
>JBJSXJ010000081.1:0-3565 GCA_046086325.1 Planctomycetota bacterium
CTGACTTGCCCGCTCCGGCTCGGCCACGAACAACGCCCGCGACTCGGCCAGTAATCGCAACACTACGGTTTCCTCCGCCGCCTCGGGTGGTCGACTCAAGAGTCGCTCGTAGAGCCAGCGCACTCGGGCTTGATCCATCGCTCCCCGGTCCGGCAGCGACTCAGTATCCACACCACCTGCCACACTCGCTTTTTCACCAGCACTCGCTTTTTCACTAGCACTCGCTTTCTCACCCGCACTCGCTTCACCTCCCGCATTCGCCTTGTCTCCCGACGTCGCTGTCGCTGCGGCACGAGCGGCCGCTGGCTGAGGCGTCGCTGCCAACGCGCCTTCGGCCCACTTGCGAGCCGCCTCCACATAGGTCGGATCGTTGAGCAGCACCAGCGCCTGCAGCGGCGTGTTCGTACGCGCCCGCCGAATCGTACACGTCTCACGCGACGGCGCATCAAAGGCACTCATCGTCGGCGGTGGACACGTGCGCTTCCAAAACGTGTACATGCTGCGGCGATAAAGGCCCGCTCCAGAATCGGCTTCATACTTATGACGCCGCTCGACCGTCACATCCTCCCACAACCCGTCGGGCTGATAAGGCTTCACACTCGGCCCCCCCAACCGCTCGACGAACAACCCCGACACGGCCAGCGCCTGATCGCGCACCGTTTCCGCCGACAGTCGATATCTCGGACCGCGACCCAGCCATTGATTCTTCGGATCCACAGCCAAATGTGCCGCCGTGGCCTGCGAGGATCGCCGGTAAGCAGTCGTCGTCACCAACAGTCGCTGCATCGCCAGCGTATCCCAGCCCGAATCGAGTAGTCGCCGTGCAAGCCAGTCCAGCAGCTCTGGATGAGTAGGCGACGAGCCCGTTAATCCGAAGTCTTCCAGCGTCTCCACCAGCCCCAGCCCATAATAGGATTCCCACCACCGATTCACGGCTACGCGAGCCGTCAGCGGATGAGCCGGTGCCGTCGCGGTCAGCCAGCGTGCCAGTGCCAATCGATTAGCGGGCATCTTTTCCCCGAGCGGCACAAAGACCGCCGGCACTGCCGCCGTGACCGACTCGCCCGGCTGATCATATTGACCGCGTCGCAAGATCTGCGTGACTCGCAGCGTGGGCTGATCTTGCATGACCATTACCAGCGGAACCGATTTCTCGATCGCCTCGCGCTGCTTCGGCAACTCGGCCAGTTCGGCTTGCAGCCGCCGCGCCTGTTCGTCAATCCGATCCAGATAAAAACGTCGTAGCTGCTCGCGCTGCGCCGGAGTTCGCTCCGCAGGCTTCACGGCCAGCAACGTTTGGCAAGCCGAAAGCTCGGCGCCCTGAGCCAACTCCAGCGCCTCGGCCGGCGTCACCGCTCGTCCATAAATTCGCAAATCATCCAGCTCACCGCGATAGGGCAGTGAGCTTTGCCGACGCCCCAAGTGAAATGGTTTATCGGTGGCCAGCGTGCCACGAAGTGAATCGCGTACCAACTCCAGCTCCTGCGCTTTTCCATCCCAGTACAGCGTCACCCCGGCCGCTCGCCGCGACCCATCATAGGTAATCGTCAACTGATGCCAGCCG
Organism: Planctomycetota bacterium; assembly: GCA_046086325.1. Classification (GTDB taxonomy): domain Bacteria; phylum Planctomycetota; class Planctomycetia; order Pirellulales; family Pirellulaceae; genus JBJSXJ01. Next base: position 1,565 of record JBJSXJ010000081.1, read on the forward strand.
GGCTGCTCAACGCTATTCTTCGTTTGAACTTTGATCGCATCGTCAGGCCAGTGATCGATGAGGTGCAGGGCGACGCGACCGTTTTCCAGCGTGATGTCGTAGCCGCGAAACGCGCCAGCGTCATCCATCTTCGACAACACCGCCGCCACTCCGTCATTCGCGGTTCGTAACCAGATCGCAATCGTGAAAGGTCGATCCGCCGCCAGCGCCGCCGACGAACCACCGTCGAGATACGTTTGACCATCCAGCTTGAGTGCTCCCCGCACACGTCCCTCGGTCCAGTGCGCTTTGCCGACCACCGTCAGCGCTCGCGGCGGCATGGCGGCTCGATCCATCACCGGCGCGCCGTCTCGTTCATCCAGCGGCAAGTGCAGTTGCAAATCACTCGGCCCCAGCTTCTGCCGCTCATCGTCCGTTAACTTCGCCTCCCAAGCGGCCAAACGCTGATCCAGCGACTGTTGATGAGCTTCCCAAGCGGCGCTGAGCTGCTGCTGGCGAGCGGCCAGTTGTTCCAGTTGCCGAAGCTGCTGTGTGGTGGGAACTTTCACCGTCGGCTCCGCTGCCCCCGCGCGCCCCGCCGTCGCCCCAACCTGCGGCAACTGATTGAAAAAAGCAAAAAACTGATAGTACTCCCGCTGCGAAAACGGATCGTATTTATGATCGTGACACCGCGCACACTGGAGCGACAACCCGAGGAACACCGACGACGTGGTATGCACGCGTTCCGCCACATACTCAACCCGATACTCCTCTTCAATAATTCCCCCTTCCGTCGTGGCGGCATGATTGCGATGAAAGCCCGTCGCCACGTGTTGATCCAGGCTGGGCGAGTCCAATAAATCACCCGCCAACTGCTCCGTTAAAAACTGATCGAACGGCATCTGCCGCTGAAAGGCACGAATCACCCAATCACGCCACGGCCACATCGTGCGTTCTTCGTCGTTGTTGTACCCGTTCGTGTCCGCGTAGCGCGCCGCATCGAGCCATTGCATGGCCATCCGCTCGGCATACCGCGGTGACGCCAGCAGACGATCAACCAGACGTTCATAAGCATCGGGCCCAGCCCGGTCTTCATCCGACAACGGCTCGGCCAGCGGCAGTCCCGTCAAATCCAGCGCCGCTCGCCGCGCTAGCAAATCCAGCGGGGCAGGTGAGGTGGGAGTGATCGCGCGTCGTTCCAAGGCGGATTGAATCCAAACATCAACCGGGCTCCGCACCGCAGCGCGCTGACGAACCGTCGGCCACGGCCGCTCCACCGGCCCCGTGAACGCCCAGTGCCCAGCATACTCGGCTCCCTGTTCAACCCAGCGCCGCAGCGTAGCGCGCTGGAGCTCGGTGAGTGGTTTCTTCGCAGCCGGGGGAGGCATGACCTCCGCGGCATCATGCGATTCGATGCGCGCGATGAGCAGACTGTCAGCGGGCCGCCCCGGCACAATCGCCGCCTGCGAGCCGGGTCGCACCAGCACAGCCGACTCACGTTTGTCGAGTCGCAAGCTGGCTTCGCGGGTCGTTTCATCCGGCCCGTGACAGCTCCAGCAATGCTGGGCGAGAATCGGTCGCACGTCGCGCGAAAAATCGACCGCCTCGTCCGCAGCAGCCGGCGGAACTCCCGGCGGCTCCGCCACCTGCCTATCGACTACCTGCCCGGGCGAAATCCGACCACCGCTGGCCACGAGGACAAAAAACATCGCGCGCCAGATAAATTTCGCCCCGCCAGCCAAGACGTTCGCTAGCAGCAAGCGCCAGCAGTTCTCAGGGACGCTGGAAGGGGCATTGCGTTTCATCGTTTTTCTCGCACGAGTTCTCAGGCAGTAGCAGCTCTGTGGGACACGTGAGCATCTTAACGAATAATCAACATCGGAGAAGAAGATCGATGCCAACCCGGTGGTATCTCCCTCCTTCGCGTCGCCGTGCCTCCGCGTCGCCGTGCCTCCGCGTCTCCGTGCCTCCGCGTCTCCGCGTCTCCGTGCGAAACCCTACCGAGCCTCCGTCAGCACCGTG
>JBJSXJ010000082.1:0-9348 GCA_046086325.1 Planctomycetota bacterium
AACCCGAGTTGCGACCAGAAGGCAAACCAGAAGGCCGACCCCTTGGTAAGCCCGACGGCCGACCGGAAGGCAAACCTGAAGGCAAACCTGAAGGCCGACCCCTAGGTAAGCCCGACGGCCGACCGGAAGGCAAACCCAACAACAAACCCGATGGCAAACCAGATGACGTGCGACCCGAACGACCCGCTGAAGGAAAACCAAATGGTCGTCCGGATCCCAAACCAGATGGAAAACCAGATCGAGTCCGAGACGATTCGCCGGTTCGCAAACTGCCAGCAGTTGTGCCCAGTAAAGGTCGACCCGATCGAGTGAAGCCGAATAACGGTGATCGCCCGGCGCGACCGGATCTTCCCGCCGTGTCACCCGATGTAACGTCGGAGCCGTTGCGGCTTGGTACACCCGCAACGGAACGTCCCAAGCCCACGGACCCACGTCCCAATGAAGGTCGTCCAGGTCGAGTGGGTAAGGATCGCTCGAACTTGCCTCCACCCGATCGCGACCTCGATCCAGACGGTCCCGATAAACCCGCGGCCACACGACCACCACGAACAGAACCGCGCCCGCGCAACGAGGTTCCGCGTGCCGAGCCGGCGCCGCGCGATCCAACTCCAGGTCGCCCCGACACTCCGCGCCGCAACGATCCACCGAGTCGAATCGAAAATCCCCGCAATCCTCAGCCAGGCGTTCAACCACGCCCCGAACCACGCCCGCAACCGCGACCAGAACCACGTCCCGAGCCGCGTCGCGAACCGCGCCCCGAACCGCGCCCACAGCCTCAACCTCAACCGCGCCCACAGCCTCAACCTCAACCACGCCCGCAGCCGCAACCTCAACCACGCCCGCAGCCTCAACCGCCACCGCGAGCTCAACCACGTCCCGACCCGCAGCCTCGGCCGCAGCCATCCCAGCCGCGTAACCCCGGTGGACCGGGACGAGGCAACGATACTCCGCGCGGTAAAGGACGCAATAACAATTGATCGTGGTCAGCTTGTAATCCCCGTCTCCCCGTAATCCCCGCATCCCCGTGACTTGCCACTCACCCCACATTCACCTCCGGAGAGCACTCGGTTGTTTCAAGGCTTGCTGCTCGTTTGGTTACTGCTTGTTTCCGCTCTGTCATTATTTTGGCCAGAGCTGGTTGGCACCGCTCGCTTCGATCCCTTCACCGCCTGCAAGCCGCTGATTCCGTGGATGATCACCTGCACGATGTTTGCCGTCGGCGTGATGTTACCGCGTGAAGAGGTGCGGCAATTGCGCGAGCGTTGGCCGCATGTGCTCTTCGGCACACTCATCCAATACACAACCATGCCGCTGCTGGGCTGGGCGGCTGCCTACCTGTTTCGACTCCCGGAGGATTATCGCATCGGCATGATCCTGGTGGGCTGCGTCCCCGGCGCGATGGCTTCCAACGTGATCACCATGAACGCTCGCGGTCACACCAGTTACTCGGTGGGGCTGACAACCTTCGCAACGATGCTCTCGCCCCTGATTGTTCCGATCACCTTGTGGTTGGCGTTGGGAACAGGAACGGGCACCAGCAAGGATTGGGATTTCATTGCCGTCGGAGTGAATCTCTTTAAGCAGGTCGTCGCACCCGTACTCGCAGGCTATTTGCTCACGCGACTCTGGCCGAAAGCCGAACGCGTAGGAGGCGTGATTGGCCCGCCCCTGGCAAACCTGTTCATTCTCGCCATCATCGCGACGGTCGTGGCCCTGAATCGCGAGCGGATGATGATCGGGACGCTCACCGTTGCTCTCCCGCTACTGGCCGTAAACCTCCTGGGTTACGCATCGGGTTACGCCGCTGGTTCCGCTATCGGGCAACCGGAATCGATGCGCCGAGCGCTCGCGATTGAAGTGGGAATGCAGAACGCGGGACTGGGAACATCCCTCGCGATCCAGCTCTTTCCAGACCATCCCGCGGCCACCGTCCCCACCGCACTCTACACCTTCGGCTGCGTACTGACCGGCATGATTTTGGCCGCCATCTGGGCGCACCGACTGCCCAAGTCCTAGTGATTTTCAGAAGCTCCCCCTCCATAAAATCCGTTCCTCCGTGTTTCAATACATCCTCACTATATTTTTTTCAAAACCCTCTCATTCAACCTATGTATGAAGTCGAACAAAAATTCGCGATACAAGATTTGTCCGCGCTCTACGAACAGCTTGACAAAAGAAAAATCGTATTAAGTGATCCTGTGGAACAGATAGATTGTTATTACCAGCATCCCAGTCGTGACTTTGCGACCACGGGCGAAGCGCTGCGCATGCGGCGTGAAGGCCCCCAAGCGTTTCTCACCTACAAAGGTGCCCGGCTCGCCGTCTCCGTAAAAACTCGCCGCGAAATCGAAATTCCGATTCCCAGCGACGGCACCTCCGCCGATAACCTCGCCCAGATCCTCGTAGCACTCGGCTTTCAGCCCTTCGCCACGGTCAAGAAAAAGCGCCGCACCGGCCGTTACGATGCGGGACTCGGCGAGATGGTGCTGGCCTTGGATGAGGTCGAGGGTCTAGGAACATTTCTGGAAATTGAAATCGTGGCGCCCGAAGATCAGCTCACCTATTCCGCAGCACTCATCATCGTGTTTTCCGACGAATTGAAATTGCGAGCGCGCGAACAGCGCAGCTATCTACGCATGCTGCTCGAACTGCAGGAAGCGGGCTAATGGCGGATTTGATTGCACAAGGGTTGTCCTTCGAGCATCGGTGGCGACGGGAATTCACCGACCATGCTCCGCTCATCTTGGGAAGAGCGGCGGAGCACTGGAGCGTCCCGTGGGATGATCACATCTCGCGACGCCATGTCGAGTTGACGTGGCAAGCCAACTCCAAGCGACTCCAAGTGCGCCGCTTACCCGAGGCCTCCAATCCGCTTTTTTTTCAGGGTCAGTCACGACACGAATGCCAGCTCCGGCCCGGCGATCACTTTGTCATCGGCTCCACGACCTTCACGCTGGTCGACGAACCGGCGCGCGTGATCGCAAATTTGCCGCAGCCGGTGGAACAGCAATCGTTTGATGCCGGCGAACTCAAACAGCAGCCGTTTTTGGATGCCAACCAGCGACTTGGCGTCCTTAGTCGTCTACCCGAAATCCTGGCAGGGGCAAGTGACGATACTGAGCTTGGTATTCGCCTCATCAATGTCCTGCTCACGGGACTCCCGCGAGCCTCCGCCGCGGCCATCGTCACGCGTGACGTTCCCCGAACCAGTGATGAGCAGTTCACGCTGCCCGACGCACCGCCCACGACCACGATCCAGATTCGACATTGGGATCGCCGCGGTGCCGACGGCGGCGAGTTTCGTCCCAGCGAGCAGTTGATTCATGAGGCGCTGGAGCAGCAAACGTCGATTCTGCACACTTGGCAGCGAGCGGCGGGAAGCACCAGCTCTAAAGGAAACGTGCACTCGACGCCCGACGACTGGGCCTACTGCACTCCCCTGCGCGGCACCGGCTGTCGCGGCTGGGCACTCTACGTCGCGGGACGAGTGAAGGTGTCATTGTCCGATCGGCTCGATGCACCCGCCTTCGTCAGCTCCACCGCGCTGCTCGAAGAGATTCGCGATGATGTGAAATTCACCGAGATCGTGGCAGCGACGTTTTCGCATTTGCGATCGAGTCAAGCACTGGTGCGACAGCAAGCAGGCCTAAGTCAATTCTTTTCACCGATCGTACTCAAGGCACTCGCAGGACAAGATCCCGAACAAGTACTCGCGCCACGCGAAGTTGATGTCGCAGTGCTTTTTTGCGACTTGCGTGGTTTTTCGCGTACGTCCGCGCGAGCGTCTGGGAATTTGCTGCAGTTGCTACAGCGCGTCAGTGGCGCACTCGGAGTGATGACTCGCCATATTCTGGCTGAAGGTGGCGTGATCGGTGATTTTCATGGTGACGCCGCGATGGGGTTTTGGGGTTGGCCGCTGCAGCAGAGCGACGCGATCGAGCGAGCGTGTCGAGCGGCACTGGCGATCCGGCGTGAATTCACTGCTGCCGCAACGATTCCCGATCATCCGCTCGCCGATTTTCGCATCGGCATCGGCGTCGCGGCCGGCAAAGCGGTGGCGGGAAAAATTGGCTCGGTCGATCAAGTAAAGGTGACGGTGTTTGGACCCGTCGTCAACTTAGCCGCGCGACTCGAATCGATGACGAAGATTCTGCGCGCGCCAATCTTGATCGACATGCCGACGGCGGAAGTTGTGCGTCAGCGGCTCGCACCTCACCAGGCACGCACTCGACGAGTCGCCGTGGTGCGACCGGCCGGGCTCGACGCGCCCGTCGAAGTAGCACAGCTACTCGCACCGGCCGACGAAGAGCCGCTACTGAGTGACCAGCATCTGGCTAATTATGAACGAGCACTGCAGTCGTTTTTGCAAGGCAACTGGCCGCTGGCCCACAAGCTACTGCACGACATGCCCGCCGATGATCGAGTGCCCGATTTCCTGACCGGCTTCATTGTGCAAAATGATCGAGTGGCACCGAGCAACTGGGAAGGCGTGATCCCACTGGCGGACAAGTAGTGCTGAAGTAGAGGTTTGCGCCGGGCCACGGCGACTGAACTCTTGCGAGTTCAGCTACTGGTCGTAGCCCCGTAGCTGAAGTCGCAAGACTTCAGACGCCCCGACGTAACCCTCAAACCCTGCGACTGAACTCTTGCGAGTTCAGCTACAGGTCGTAGCCCCGTACTCTCGTAACACCGTAGCTGAAGTCGCAAGACTTCAGACACCCCGACGTAAACCCCAAACCCGGCGACTGAACTCTTGCGAGTTCAGCTACAAATTCGTAACCTCATAACTTCAAATCTTGCTATTTACATACCCCCGTAGCTGAAGTCGCAAGACTTCTGATGAATCAAGATAGATCGGAACGCTGAACTCTTGCGAGTTCAGCCACAGCGAGGAGACGCTGTATGGGCCAAGAACAGCCACACGACTATCTTCGGCGGCTCGATCCAGAAGCCTATCGTGGTAACTCGTGCGTCCACTGGACCATGACCGTCGAGGATCGAAAATCCGACTGGCTGATCCCGATCTTCTATTACAAGTTTCGCGAGATTCTCACCCATACGATGTTTCGTTATGGCCTCTGCTGCCCAATCTATTGCTGTATGCCCGACCATCTGCATCTGTTGTGGCTCGGCCTGAACAAACAAGCTGACCAGCGGCATGCAGTCAAGTACTTTCGGCGCCAGATCAATCCGATACTTGAGAAGCTTAACACCACTTTGCAGTCTCAGCCGTATGACCATGTGCTGAGGCCCGACGAACGGGAGCAATCGGCGTTTGCGGCCGTGGTCGAATACATCGCTCGAAATCCGGAACGAGCGAATCTGGTGCCCCATGGTCATTTTCGTGAGTATCCCTATACGGACTGTCTGATACCGGGGTACCCCGAAATTCATTATTTACAGCCAGACTTCTGGGATCGTTTTGATCGTGTGGTGTCGAGTCTGAGAAGCAATGGATTTCAGCGTTTGAGTGAACCATCGTAGCCCCGTAGCTTCACTCCCCCGTAGCTGAAGTCGCAAGACTTCAGACACCCCGACGTAACCCCCAAACCCGGCGACTGAACTCTTGCGAGTTCAGCTACAGGTCGTACCCCCGTAGCTTCACTCCCCCGTAGCTGAAGTCGCAAGACTTCAGACGCCCCGAGGTAAACCCCAAGCCACGGCGACTGAACTCTTGCGAGTTCAGCTACAGGTCGTAGCCCCGTACTCTCGTAACACCGTAGCTGAAGTCGCAAGACTTCAGACGCCCCGAGGTAAACCCCAAGCCACGGCGACTGAACTCTTGCGAGTTCAGCTACAGGTTTCCATTGATGAGCGTTAGCCAATGCGCACACTGTGACACTCGATGTTGTCAAGATCGGTTCAGCGATTGCGGCCCCGAGATGACAGCGGATACAAAAACTGAGTTTGTGTGATTGCGGCGCACGTCCTATAATCCGGCCACGCTCAGCGATCGCTGAGTGTTCACTCATCTTGTCTGTTCTCCTTTCGAGGATTCGATATCGTGTTGACCGTTCGTCCCAAGGTTGCTGAATTGACGTTTCAGTTGTTTGGTCGAGCTTTACATCCCGAGCTGTTCGAGGTCTATCAGTCGCGAGAGGTTGAGCGTGGTGGTTACCATGCAAAAATCGATATCACGAGTGCGGGCCATGTGGTTACGTGGCGGTATCAGGGTCTCACCTTGACCGAAGTCGCAACGTCTTCGCAGCATCCCTTGCCGCAACGTCGTCGGCTGATGACCTATAAGCTGCGCGGTGACCGGAACGATCAGTTGGAATGTCGAGGCGGCGTGAAGTACGACATGCAGTTTCAACTGGAATCGGTTACCGCCGATCAATTCTGGCTCTTCCAACAAGAGCTCGCCGGCAACTCACAGTGCCAAGGTATGCTGCAGCGCTTTGATTCCTCAGGGCGACTCTCCCTGGGGGCGGTGAGCTATATCCATGTGGAAAATCGCAATCGATCGCTGATCGTGCAGGCGGTGCATACGTTCCCCGCCGATTTCGCCATCGTCAAAAGTCAGTCGACGTTTCAGTTACCCGGCTAAGCACTCGCGGTGGCACCACTGCTCAGACTTCCGAGTTGTTGATCACGTCGTAGATGGCATGGTACTCCGATGGCAGCACCGGTGGCATTAGTAACGGGCAGTGGAAAGCGGCGAGTGGGTTCGGTTGTGGCCGATGCCCTGGCCGACCGCGGTTACTCGCTTGTCATTCACTATCGGCAGTCGGCGGCCGAAGCTCAGCAAGCGGTAAGTGATTATCAGCGCCGCGGAGTGCAGGCGCTGGCCATTGCGGCGGACCTCACCGATGCCAGCGCCGTCGATGCACTCCTCGCGCAAACGCTCGCGCACTTCGGTCGACTGGATGTGCTCGTGCATGCCGCCGCGATTTGGCCGCGTCAAACATTGGAACAAATCACTGCGGATGATCTGCGGCAGAACTGGGAAGTGAATACGCTGGCGACATTTCTATGTGTGCAGAAAGCGGGCTTGGCGATGGTGAAGCAGCCGACCGGTGGAGCGATTGTCACGATCGGGGATTGGGCCACGGTGCGACCGTATCGCGACTACGCCGCTTACTTTGCCTCCAAGGGCTCGATCCCCACGATCACGCGCACGATGGCCAGCGAACTTGCGGCTCGCAATCCGCAGGTACGAGTGAACTGTATTATGCCAGGTCCGGTGATGTTGCCGGATGATCTGTCAGCGGCAGAGCGAGCGGAGGCGATTGCGGGGACGCTGGTGAAGCGGGAAGGCAGTCCGCGCCACATTGCACTTGCCGCGCTACATTTCATTGACAACGATTTCGTCACCGGCGCAGTACTGCCAGTCGACGGCGGTCGCTCGATTCATTCCGAATCTTGAGCGACTGCGGGCAGAGCAGCGGTTGAGCATGGGATCCTGTGAGCGATGGTTCGTGTAAGCCGCGTGGTACGCAGTTCACTTACCAGCCCATGACCATGTTGGTTTCGATGACCTTGCGAGCTCGTTCGAGATCATCGCCGGTTTCGTGCATGTAGAGCCGAATGGCGTGCACTTTGTCGCCGGACGCTTTGGAGAGGCAATCGCGAGCGATATCGCAGGGGCTGTGTTTGGTCGTCAATCCCAGAATACCTTTGGAGATGACCCAGGTATCACGGGGTCGTTTGACGAGTCGAATGGTTTTGTCGCCGGGGTAGGCATCGAGGACGACCTGACGAGCTGCTTCTTCATCATCGGCCCAAGTGATGATGATGTGCGCATCGGTTTCGATTTCAAATAGCGGCATGACAAGCAGCTCCTCAGCACATAGCGACACAGAAAGCATAATTCCGCCTCGCTAGATCCTAATCCATCGCCCGGTTTTGCGGTAGACTTAGAGAATCGGCCATCGAGGTCTCGTCACGATGATAATAGGGGAAGCTGGCAACCGATGAATTCTGCTTTGCCGCCAAAAATGGATTCCGAGCGACGCTGGGGCACTCGGGTCACGATTCTCGTTTGTATCGCGCTGGTGGCCGCACCGCTCGTCGTGCGGCAGGGTCCGCGCGAGGTCTCGCAGTGGTACTTGGCGGCCGCGGTGCAGCAGCGAGCGGCAGGGGAATTAGAGCGAGCTCAGGCGAACATCGATGCCGCTCGACGCTGGTCTCCCACGAATGCCAACGTGCTGCTGGCCGACGCTCTCTGGTTACGCAAACATGGCGATGCGGAGCAAGCGTTAACGCGCTGTGAGGAATTCATCGCAGCTTGGCCGGACGATCCACGTGGGTACTTGGAGCGGAGCCATGTGTTGCAGCAGTTAGGTCGAGCGTCGGAGGCGATTGCCGATTGGAAGACGCTCGCCTCCTTAAACGAGCGGCAGCCGTTCATGTCTGAGGAGCAGATTTGGAACGGGATGGCGTACGCGCGAGCGATCGCGAACGAGGAGTTAGTGGAGGGGCTGGCGGATGCGAATCGAGCGGCGCGGGGACCGGCACCCGCCCCAGAACTGCTCGACACTCGCGGCTATCTCTACTATCGACTCGGTCGTCACGAGGAGGCGCGGCGAGATCTCGACGAGGCGATTGCGCGGTATCAGCCGATGTTCAACGATCGTAAGCGGCGATTCGAGATTCAGGGTCCAGCGGCCGGGCTGGGCAAATTGGATGAAAACCGGCGCGCGGAGCTGATGCGCGAGTCGGCGTTGGGACTAGCGGTGATGCGGTATCATCGCGCCTTGGTGCTCGACGCCCTAGGGGAAACCGTGGCGGCGGACGACGAGCGTAAGCAGGTACAGGAGCTAGGTTTCCAGCCCAACGAATCGCTCTTCTAGCCGCCCTTGCCAAGCCCCCGAGCGACGTTATAATCGAGGCTCTGCAAGTGAGGGGCCGTAGCTCAATTGGTTAGAGTACCGGACTGTCGATCCGGTGGTTGCGGGTTCGAGCCCCGTCGGCCTCGCTTGTTCCCTAGCCGCCAGTCTAACGACTCGCGGCTATTTTTGTTTCTAGAGCCGAGCTGAAACAGATCAAGTGCGATCGCCGCTTAGGGCGCAAAGGAATCGAACGGTTCTGAATCTTGGTGAGCTCAGCGCCTTTGCGTGAGCCCTCCGGCAACGTTCGACAGCGGCCGGCGCTCGGTGCTGGAGAACGCTCTCGAACCCCGGCCGGACGGCTGACGCCGTTCCGCTACTTTTTTAGCGGTACGGGCGTCACTTTTTTAGCGGTATTGGGCGTAAGCCCTCCGGCAGCGTTCGAAAGCGGCGGGCACTCGGTGCTGGAGAACGCTCTCTAACTACCACCGGACGGCTGACGCCGTTCCGCTACTTTTTTAGCGGTACATGCGTCACGTTTTTAGCGGTCTGGGCGTGAGCCTTCCGGCCGCATTCGAGA
>JBJSXJ010000083.1:0-4816 GCA_046086325.1 Planctomycetota bacterium
TCAGTCTGGCCGACTACAAAGGCAAGTACGTGGTGCTCTTCTTCTATCCACTCGACTTTACCTTCGTCTGCCCGACGGAAATCATTGCGTTCTCAGATCGAGCCGCCGAGTTCGAAAAGCTGAACGCGCACTTGATCGGCGTATCGATCGACAGCCACTATTCGCACTTGGCGTGGCGCAATACGCCTCGCACCGAGGGCGGATTGGGTCAGATCAACTATCCACTTGTCGCCGACATCAAGAAGTCGATCGCGGCTGATTATGGAGTGCTCCTGGCTGGTGGTATCGCTCTGCGCGGCCTGTTCCTGATCGACAAGGACGGCAAAGTGCGTCACCAAGTGGTGAATGACCTGCCGCTGGGCCGCAGCGTTGATGAAGCTCTGCGGATGGTGCAGGCTCTGCAGTTCTTCGAAACCAATGGCGAAGTGTGCCCGGCCAACTGGCATGCTGGTTCCCGGACCATTAAGCCGAATGTGAAAGACAGCAAGGCGTTCTTCAACGCCGAGTACGGTGGCAAAGGCTAAGTAAATCCCCGCTCCCAAGGGCGGAGGGTTATTTGTTGATCACAGTCGGTTATTTCTAAAACACAGTTGGTTATTTCTAAAACACAGAGGCACAGAGAGCACAGAGTTCGGATGTTTGTCCATCAAACCTCTGTGATCTCTGTTCCTCTGTGTTTCAAAAAACCTCTGTGCCCTCTGTGCCTCTGTGTTTCAATAAACCTCTGTGTTTCAAAAACCTCTCCTCAGCAGATTCTCGGTAGCTGTTCGCCGCTGAGCAGATCGAGGGGCCGATGGCCACCGAGGCGAGTGCGTAACACGACTTCGCCTTGAGCATTAGCATCGACCACGCCAATCACTGCAGGCTGCGAATCGAGAGGCGCGTGACGCTGGAGAATTTCGACCGCCTGATCGGCTGCAGCGGCTGGCAACCAGACCGCGAAACGCCCTTCATTGGCTACGTACAGCGGATCAAACCCCAGCAGTTCGCACGCTGCACGCACCGCCGGATGAACTCCAATCGAGGCTTCGTCGAGTAGCGCTCGAGTGCTACTGGACTGAGCCACTTCGCACACGGCGGTCGCCAATCCGCCGCGCGTGAGGTCGCGTAAGCAGTGGAGTTCTAGCCCCGCTGAAAGGAGATCTGTTACGGGGTGCACGAGTGCCGCGAGGTCGCTCTCCAGCGTCGTCTCGAACTGTAACCCTTCGCGCTGTGCGAGCACGGCGATTCCGTGTCGCCCCACATCGCCGCTCACCACAATCGCATCTCCTGGCTGCACAAACTGCGGTCCCATGAGCAGCTTGGGTGGGAAACTCGAGCGGTCATCCTCCCCGAGGAACACGCCCATGCCCGACGTGGTGATATACAGTCCGTCAGCGAGCCCGCGGTCTACCACCTTGGTATCACCGGTGACAATCGTAACCCCGGCCTCCCGGGCGGCTCGCGCGATCGACTGCACCACTCGCCACAGCGTCTCCAGCGGCAAGCCCTCTTCCAAAATGAAACTCACACTGAGATAGAGCGGCCTGGCTCCGCTCATCGCTAAATCATTGACGGTGCCGAACACAGCCAGTCGCCCAATGTCACCACCGGGAAAGAAGAGTGGACGGACGACGAAGGAATCGGTTGTCAACGCGACACGTCCGGTTGGTCGAGCGACGACGGCACTATCGTTTAGCTGTACTGCACTAGCGCCCCCGAATGCCGGCACGAACATTTCTTCGATGAGTTGTCGCATGAGCCGACCGCCGCCACCATGGGCGATCGAGACGTGTGAGTAGCGGGTGAGTGGCACGGGGCAACTGGCATCGTCCGCCGCGGAAGAGCGTGCTTCGTTCATGACCGCCCCTCTCCGTTCAGCGACAGCGGCGCAGGTTGCGTTCGCCGATAGTGGTAGTAGGCTGCGCACGCACCTTCGGCGGAGACCATGGTGGCGCCGAGAGGCTGGTCTGGAGTGCAGCGACGCCCGAACTCGGGGCACTCGTGCGGCTTGCGCAAGCCCTGCAAAATCAAGCCGCTCAAACAATCGCCAGCAGTCGGCTCCAGCTCAGCGGTCTTGGCATGCTTCTCCGCATCCAAGTCGGGCCAGCGCTGGAGCGCATCCCATTCGCGGAACCGCTCGCTCAATCCCCAGCCACTCGCCGGGATCATCCCCAAGCCGCGCCAGCGCCGATCGACCACCGTGAAAACTTGTTGCAGCCACTCGCGCGCCGACAAATTTCCCTCTGGCTGCACACAGCGGCTGTATGAATTATCCACTGCCGCCGAGCCCGCTTCCAACTGCTTTACACAGCGATAAATTCCATCCAGTAAATCCACGGGCTCAAATCCCGTAATCACCAGTGGAACTTGAAAGCAGCGAGCCATTTCATGGTATTCGTCGAACCCCATGACGGTGCAGACATGACCAGCCGCGAGAAAACCTTGGATGCGACAGGCGGGGGCCTGCAGGATCGCTCGCATCGCTGGCGGCACGAGCACGTGAGCGACGAGTACCGAAAAGTTTTTCAGCTTGAGTTGTTCAGCTTGCAACACGGCGAGTGCGGTGGCGGGTGCGGTCGTTTCAAATCCGACGGCGAAGAACACAACTTCGAACTGCGGATTATTCTGAGCCAGACGCACCGCATCCAACGGCGAGTAGACCGTGCGGATGTTGGCCCCCTGAGCGCGCAACGACAAGAGGTCACAGCGACCGCTGGGCACTCGCAGCATGTCCCCAAACGAACAAAACAGCACGTTAGGCCGAGTGGCGATCGTGAACGCTTGAGCGAGTGTTTCCTCAGCCGTTACACAAACCGGGCAGCCGGGACCGTGAACTAACAAAATTTCTTGGGGCAGCAGTTCATCAATTCCATGCCGCACGATGGCATGCGTCTGCCCACCACAGATTTCCATGATGGTCCAGGGCCGAGTGGTCTCGCGGCGTATCGCTCTGGCCAGCGATTGCACGCGCTCGGCATCGCGAAACTCATCCACGTAGCGCATCACAACAGCTCCTCGCTGTCTGGTGCCAAGGCGGCAATTTCCTGCAGGAGCTGCTGCGCGGCGGATTCATCGAGCTGCGTGAGTGCCAAGCCGGCATGGACCAGCACATAATCACCGATCGTCGCGTCCGGCACGCACGCCAAGCTGACCTCTTTCACCACGCCGCCAAAGTCCACTCGAGCGGTACGAAAAAGCGGATCGGCTGGCACGGCATCGAGCGCAACAATTCGCCCCGGAATCGCCAGACACATCTCAAGCTCCTGTTCCGCAGCGACCAATCAGCCACTCACACAAAGGATCCAAGCCAGCACCGGTCTTGGCGGACAGCTCGAAGATTCGCAGTGCTGGATTAATCGCCAACGCATGGCGTTTCAGCTCATCGAGATCGCAATCGACGTAAGGCAACAGGTCGATTTTGTTGATGAGCAATACTGCGGCCTGGCGGAACATCGTGGGATACTTCAGCGGCTTGTCGGCACCTTCCGCCGTACTCAACACCACCACCTTGAACGTTTCGCCCAAATCATAATTTGCGGGACAGACCAGGTTGCCGACGTTTTCGATGATCAGAAGCTGGGTTTGGTCGAGCGTCATTTGCTGGAGCGTCTGCTGGACCAGCCGAGCATCCAGATGACAACCACCGCGAGTGACAATTTGCGCGACTGGCACGTTCAGCTTCGCCACTCGCCGAGCATCTAAATCGGTCTGCACATCGCCTTCGATCACCGCGACTGATAAGCGACCGTGCAGCCGCGGCAAGATCTGTTCGAGGATCGTTGTCTTGCCGGAGCCCGGAGAGCTAAGCAAGTTCAGCACCGTCAGCCCGCGCTCCTGAAACCAGTGCCGATTGGCGAGTGCCACTTCATCATTCTTCTCCAGGATGGGCCGTTCGATGGTCAGAATGCGGTCGTTCATGGTGGAGTAAACCGTGGGGACAAAAACCTACGCCTCGACATCCGTCAGGGCGATCGATTGTAACTGGAGTTCCATGCCGCTGAGCACCGTGGTGCTGGCAGCCTGACAATGCGGGCACAAAAAATCATCCCGCTCGCTGACCACTTCCTGCTGGCAGTCCCGGCAGTGCAATCGTAGTGGAATCTCGGTTAAGACGAGTCGTGCTTGGGGAAACGGACTTTGTTCGATGAGCGTAGTAAAACAGAATTCCAGCGAGTCGGCGACGACGCCCGCCATCCTACCCACTCCCACGTGGACCTCGCGAATCAGCCGCTGCTGTTCGCCTTCCGGTACGGATTCCAGAACCAGCTCGACCAGACTTTCCGCCAGCGATAGTTCATGCATCGGTTGATCGTGGTCGGTTGAATGAAGAACTGAGAATTGAGGGCAGGGCTGAGGTCCAATAATAAAAAGGACTAGGCCGCCTCCTTAGCTTCATAAACCTTTCCATGTTGATTGAGCCAAGCAATATCCCCTTGGTCCGCATGGATTTTGACCTGCTTCAGAAACTCCACCACTGCAGGCTCCAGGCAGGGCTCGCTTGGATCCTCATCAGGGATGACCATCTCAATTTCCACGGCAACTACGTACTTTTCAGACTGTACTAGCTTGGTACGTTTGATTCGCTTTCCTGATATTCGCATGAGACATTACTCCTCGTCAAAGTAGCGCACTGTTACCAGCTTCGCAAAACCACTAGCCCTCAGATGAGACCAAATTACTTTGATCTTGGTACCATCCTCCAGTGTTTGAGATACCTCAATGGCTGGATTTGGCCGCGCGTCTGGCCGCTCTCTGAGAAGAACGCCAGCGGATAAGCCAATCACGACTTGCCATTCCATGATACCACGCTCATCGAGACGTTCTGAAGCATGCT
>JBJSXJ010000084.1:0-8136 GCA_046086325.1 Planctomycetota bacterium
CAAAGAGAGAAGCGTTAGTCGCAAAAAGAAACACCTTTAAAAGGTTGGGCTCACGCCCATACCGCTAAAAAATATGGCGTCGCACCGAGAGGTAGCGGTATCGGCGTAAGCCGTCCGGCCGGAACTCCAAACCGCTCTCCACCGCCGCCGGAGGGCTCACGCCCATACCGCTACTTGAACGCTGCCGGAGGGCTCACGCCCGTACCGCTACTTAAACGCCGCCGGAGGGCTCACGCCCATACCGCTACTTGAACGCCGCCGGAGGGCTCACGCCCATACCGCTACTTAAACGCTGCCGGAGGACTGACGATCACTCTTTTTTCCTGCGGGGGAGAAGGGAGCAGTCAAAGAGAGAAGCGTTAGTCGCAAAAAGAAACACCTTTAAAAGGTTGGGCTCACGCCCATACCGCTAAAAAATATGGCGTCGCACCGAGAGGTAGCGGTATCGGCGTAAGCCGTCCGGCTCGGCAGCTTCGAACCGCTCTCTACTCCGGCCGACTGGGCGGGGCACTTTCGCTGCTCGTATTGCTTTGCGGCCGCAGGCGCCTATCGTATTACCACGGTTCAGGGATGGCCGAGCGGTTCGCAGTGGCGGCTGTGATCTGGCTGTTCCGTGAGCGACGAACGAGAACTTGCCATGATCGTGAGCCAGAACAACTGACATGACCACCAAGACACCAACCATTGAATCCTGGTCCACGGTCCGCGAAATCGAACTGCAAGAAGTAAGTCACCGACGGGCTCAAGCCGACTTGCCAGCAGCACTCTGTCAGCCCGGCTGTGTGAAACAGGATGCGGTGGGCGTCGCGCTGTCGGGCGGTGGTATTCGTTCCGGCGCCGTCAGCCTCGGCTTTCTCCAAGCACTGCAAAACCTGGGGCTGATGCGCTACGTCGATTACTTGTCGACCGTCTCCGGCGGCGGCTACGCCGGCGCCTTCTGGTCATCGGCCACGGTTCTAGACACCCAAGCAAAAGCCACCCAGCAGCTCGCCGGTGGCCAGCAAAGCGATCGAGTTCAAAAGCTCGTGTTTAATGGCAAGTACCTGGCACGCTTTCAATTCTTTGCTCACCATCTCTTCGGTTTACTGCTGACCTTGACGCTCTGCACCAGCGGAGTGGTCGCCGTCACGGCTCTGGTCGCCTACGTACTGCGCTGGTTAGACAGTCCGGCAATACGAACCCTGGTCAACACCGTTCGAATCGCAGACGATTTAATCATTTATCAACTGCCAGCCATAATCCTTTTCAGCCTCTGGCTCCTGTTCTGGCTATTTCATCGATTTCGAGCTCGTTGGCTGCAACAAGAAGTGATCGTCTCCGAACGCTGGCCAGTCAAGATTTTATTTTGGAGCGGGATGTTTGCGGCCATTGCTGGTGCCGGAATCATCCTCAGCACCAATGACCTGGACTTAGAGAGCTTCACTCGCGTCTTTGGTGTGAAAACCAAAGACCGCTCGTTGTCCTCACTTTTGTCCTACTTGATGCCCGCTATCTTGACTGGCTTACTACCCTATCTGCAGCCCAAACGGCTCATCAATAGCGGCTTGGCACCGCGTAATATTGGCGAGAAATTTGCCTTCAATTTCGCTTCCGCAGCACTCTTCATTGGCGTGCCATTCGTGGCGCTATTCCACTTTGGTAAAGAGAATGTTTCGAATTACAACAGTCAGCGCAGCGGACTCCTGGTTGCCGGCGACTGGAACGACGTAGGTTTTAATCCAAATAACGTGGAATGGCGGCGCCTGTTCTGCTTCCTGTCGAGCGACACTCGCGAAAAACTGGTAAATCAATGTCGACAAGTGCAGACGGTGGCTAGCGAAAGTGATTGGCTCGATTCCCATTTTCCTTCCGGGCTGATTTCTATTTATGCCACGAATCATAAGAATCGCCAAGCACGGCGAGATGTCGTGGAAATGATTAATGCAGAGCTCATTCAAAAAACTAATTTACATAACATTTTATTCGGTTCCGGTGACGTCCAAAATCTAACCGTGGATTGTCTCAAATCGTTCGTAAAGACAAAAACGGAGGATTATTATTTTTTCTCCCAATTGGAAGACAAGGAATTTGATAAATACATTTTCGAACTGCATGAACTTGTCGTGGACGTGGCCGAATTGAGTCAGCGTTATGAATCGCTTCGTGGTCAGGCGCTGGCTGATAACTTGGAAGACTCGGTTAGGGAGCGTAAAGAGTTCGAGGCACGTGATGTGATGGAGCAGCTTTGGACAGCGAATCGACATCTAATAACGAAGATTATGGGGTTAGAGCCAAGTCAGACACGGCGGGTTGGTCCCACTTCCGTGCTGGCGGCGGATCAAACGTATCGCCTGTGGCGCATGCTGTTTGGTGGTGGCATTTTTCTCATAGTCTTATGTTTTATGAATTTGAATTTCACCTCGCTGCATCCCTTTTATCGGCAACGACTGAGTGCGAATTGGATTGAAAAGGAAGCCAGCGGTTCGGTTGCGGATGGCGCCGAGCCGCTCATGAAGAATCTGCAGACGGTGCAGCAGGGCGCGCCCTATCATCTCATCGGTGGCTCGGCCTACCTCATGTCCTTCCCGCAGCGCACCGCTTCGGACTATATCCCGGAAGCGTTTCTCTTTTCACAGAAGTTTTGTGGAACACCACGGATTGGGTTTGTCTCCACGGAGCAGTATTTAAACGGCGAGTTGACGTTGGCTGACGCGATTGCGATGTCGGGAGCGGCCGTGTCTCCGATTCAGCAACCGCGTCTGCTCATTCGACTCATTCTGTTCGCCACCAATTTACGCATGGGGCAGTGGCTGCCGAATCCCACGACGAGCAAGAGTAGTCAGCGGCCGCTGCATCAGTACTTTGTGACACCGGCCAGTGCGATTCGCCGTGCGTGGCAGATTCTGGTCCAGCGCCGCAATCCAGCAGCTACCGAGATGTTCCTGGTCACGGATGGAGGCCATCAAGAAAACCTGGGTGTCGGCGCTTTACTGGAACGACGTTGCCGTTTGATCATGGCCATCGATGCTTCCGCCGACGAACGTTTTACACTCGATGATTTTTCACGATTAGTGCGCTGGGCACGCGTGCGGCAGGGGATTCAGTTGTCACCGCTCGAGCATCTCGATGTGCAATTACTTACTCCGTCGTCGCTGGCTCCCGAGAGCGATCCAGATCTGCCCACCGCGTTGACGCTGAAGCTTTCTCCCACGGCCTCACCGGCAGCCGCCATCGAGGCATTGATCAATGAGCAGGCGGATAAAAGTGACCGCAAGCATCGCTGGTCGAAATCGCATGTGATGGCTTGCGAGATTCGTTATCCCGACGTCGACGAGCCGGGGTTACTGCTGTACTTCAAAGCCAACATGACCGGCGATGAACCACTCGATCTGCGGCAGCATGCCTTGAATAATCCCGCCTTTCCGCATGATTCCACGGCGGATCAGTTCTTCAGCCCCGACCAGTTCGATGCCTATCGGCAGCTCGGAGAACATGTCTTGGAGTCGCTGACAGAAAGTTTGCGACGGCCCAGTCATCAGCTGATTGTCGAGCGATTGCAGGCGGCCTGCGCGCGTTGGCCTCAAGCGGAATCGCAGTCGGAGCCGTCTAGCTGCGCAAGCCAAATAGTAAATAAATTGCTGGCAGTGAATCCTCATAGCTAACCTGGATGGACCTCATTTTTTTTGATTGGACAAAAGATAAAGACATGACGAAATTCATCCCGCGCATCGCCTCGGCACTTGGTGGACTCTTTCATCCCGATCGTGTGTCGCTTCCCCAAGATGATCCTCGACGCGACGAGCGGCAACGAGCACTGGCGGCGGCGCAGGGCGAATATCAATACTCCTACTCGCACGTTTCTCCACTAGCCGTTTGTGCGCAGGTGCCGATTCATAGTGAGTTCTCCTTTGGCTGGCTGGCGATCGTCGCGGAACGAGTGCTGGTGGGGCTGGCGAATCGGGCGCAGTTAGAGATCAGCACGGATTTGCGCGCAGCGCATGAAGCCAGCCATAAGAAGTTGACTCGATTGTTACTTGGCGGGCTCAGCCAGGTGCACGAGATCAAGCAGTTGGTAACGAACGCGTTGAATCTCGACGTGCGCGTCGGTGCGTCGCACGATCACGCGCAGCAGCTGTCCGACTATGCCGCTCTGTTTCGTACCATTGGCCTGCCAGGAATTGTGAATCGCTTTACCGAGGATGCGATGTTCGCCCGGATGCGTCTGGCTGGTCCCAATCCACTCGTGATCCGCCGCTTAGAAGCGCTGGACGAGCGTCTGCCGATCACCGAGGCGCTGTTTCAAGTGGCGGCCCCTGGGGACTCGTTGGCTGCCGCGCTGGCGGAGGCGCGCCTTTACCTGGCCGACTACGCTGTGCTCGACGGAGCACCGACCAGCAGTTATCCGAACGGGCAAAAGTATCTCGCCGCACCACTCGCGTTATTTGTCGCTCGCCGTACCGATCGGCAGCTCATGCCGGTAGCCATTCAAATACAGCAGCGACCAGGTCCTCAGAATCCCATTTTTACGCCGCGCGATGGCTGGAACTGGCAGATCGCGAAGTCGTTTGTCGAAATTGCGGATGGCAACATTCACGAGGCGATGATGCATTTGGGGCGGACTCACTTGACGATGGAGCCGTTTGTCATCAGCACTTATCGGCAATTCGCGGCGCATCATCCACTGCACGTTTTGCTGCACCCTCATTTCGAAGGCACGCTGGCGATCAATCAGGCGGCGTGGCAGCATTTGATTGCGGAACGTGGCGCGGTCGAGAAATTATTCAGTGCGGATCTTTCCGCCGCGCACGGCCTGTCCGCGGCGGGTGTCCAGCAGCAAGCGATCATGAATTCGCTGCTGCCGCTGACATTTGTGGAGCGGGGAGTGCCGGATCGTAGCGCGCTACCAGATTACCCGTATCGCGACGATGCGCTGTTGTACTGGCAAGCGATCCATTCCTGGGTCGATTCTTATATTCAGATTTACTATCCGACGGCAGCGCAGATTACGGGGGATCAGGAGCTACAGGCGTGGGTGCGCGAGTTATCAGCTCAGGATGGCGGACGGCTCAACGGACTGCCCAACCAAGGCCAAGCCATTCGCTCTGCTCAAGAACTCGTCGATCTACTCACCTTTGTCATCTACACCTGCAGCGTGCAGCATGCGGCAGTGAATTTCCCGCAATATGATTTGATGAGTTACGCCCCCAATATGCCACTGGCAGCTTATCGCCCACCTCCGACGACAACGACCGGCGGGACCGAGGCCGATTTCCTCGCCACACTGCCGACACTCGATATGGCCGAATTGCAGCTCGAATTGGGTTTCCTGCTGGGCACGGTCCATTACTCCGAGCTCGGGGCATATTCCACGGAACATTTTCACCACGATGCGCGCGTGAAGGAGCCCTTGAAACAGTTTCAGGAGCAACTCGCGGACGCCGGGAGCGAGATCGAGCAGCGTAATCAGCAGCGGGCTGTCCCTTATGAGACACTGGCACCAGCCGGGATTCCGCAAAGCATCAACATTTAGCGTCCGGGCCAGGGGCTCAATTTTTCCGAAACCAAAAAGGAAGAGTGGGCAACGAAAAACGCACCGCTTCCCATTTCTCCCGTTGCCCCTCGCCCCAACCCAGTCCGAATGTGTATCTTAGGTGCCGGTTTTTGATGGCGTACTTCGACAATTAGACGGCTCGCACGTAGAGGATGCAGATCGGCATGTCACTTAATTCCACCAGCCCCACGATTGTTTACACCTACACGGACGAAGCGCCAGCGCTGGCGACCCACTCGCTGCTGCCGATCATTCGCGCGTTTACCCAGTCGTCCGGATTGGTTTTCGAACTCCAGGACATCTCTCTGGCTGGCCGCATCCTGGCGAATTTCTCGGACTACTTGACCCCTGAGCAGCGACAAGCGGACGCCCTCGCTGCCCTGGGCGAACTGGCGAAATCACCAGCCGCCAATATTATCAAACTGCCCAACATCAGCGCTTCGATTCCACAGCTTACCGAGGCGATCACGGAGCTCCAGCAGCAAGGCTACCAGGTCCCCAATTTCCCGCAGGAGCCGCAGAACGATGACGAGCGACAAGTGCGGGCTCGATATGCCAAGGTTTTAGGAAGTGCCGTCAATCCGGTGATCCGCGAAGGGAATTCGGATCGTCGCGTGGCGGCGCCGGTCAAGGCCTATGCACGCAAAAACCCACACAAGCTTGGCGCCTGGTCACCGAATTCGAAAACGCATGTCGCGTCGATGACGAGCGGCGATTTTTATGGCAGTGAGCGCTCGGTCGTGCTGCAGAGTGCCGGTGCTGTGCGGATCGAGTTCGTGGGGACCGATGGCAGCGTCAAGGTGCTCAAGGAGAAGATTAATCTGCAGGCGGGTGAGGTCATCGATGCGGCTGTCCTCAGCAAACAGGCTCTGTGCGATTTTCTGGCCGTGCAGTTCGAGGATGCTCGTCAGCAAGGTGTACTGTTCTCGGTGCACCTGAAGGCGACGATGATGAAGGTTTCCGACCCCATCATTTTTGGCCATGTGGTGCGTGGTTATTTCCAGCCGGTGTTCGAGAAGCATGGTGAGACGCTGCGACAAATTGGCGTCGACCCCAACAACGGGCTCGCCGATCTGCTGAGTCGCGTGGAAAAACTGCCGGCTGATCAACGAGCTGCTGTGCAGGCCGACATCGACGCTTGTTATGCCGCTCGACCGGCCCTGGCGATGGTTGATTCCAGCAAGGGAATCACCAATTTGCATGTTCCCAGTGACGTCATCATCGATGCTTCGATGCCGGCCGCGATTCGCGACTCCGGCTGCATGTGGGGAGCGGATGGGAAACTGCATGCGATGAAGGCGGTCATTCCCGATCGCAGCTATGCCGGGGTTTATCAAGCCACGATCGACTTCTGCAAGGCAAACGGGGCGTTTCCCGTGGCGACCATGGGCACCGTGGCCAACGTCGGACTCATGGCGCAGCAAGCCGAAGAATATGGGTCACACGACAAGACGTTTCAGATCGCGGCCGCAGGTACGGTGCGTGTGGTTGATGCGAGCGGTAGCGTGCTGCTGCAGCATGCGGTCGAGGCGGGCGATCTGTGGCGGATGTGCCAAACCAAGGATGCCCCGATCCGTGACTGGGTCAAACTGGCCGTGCAACGGGCGCGCGCCACGAACAGTCCCGCGATCTTCTGGCTGGATGCGAACCGTCAACACGATGCGCAGCTGATCGCCAAGGTCAAACAGTATTTGCCCGAACACGACACGCAGGGACTGGATCTGCAAATCATGTCGCCGGTTGAGGCCACGCGGTATACGTGTGCTCGAGCGTTTGCTGGTCAAGACACGATCTCGGTGACCGGTAATGTGCTGCGAGACTACCTCACCGATTTGTTTCCCATTCTGGAATTAGGGACCAGTGCCAAGATGCTGTCGATCGTCCCGCTGCTGGCCGGTGGCGGGCTGTTTGAAACGGGAGCTGGTGGATCGGCTCCTAAACATGTCGAACAGTTCTTAACCGAAGGGCATTTACGCTGGGACTCATTGGGTGAGTTTCTGGCTCTGGCGGTCTCCATGGAAGATCTGGCCGCGAAAACGAAGAACAGCAAAATTCGAGTGTTGGTTGAGACGCTGAATGACGCTACGAGTCGACTACTTGATAAGAATCGATCGCCGGGTCGCAAGGTTCACGAACTGGATAATCGTGGCAGCCACTTTTATCTAGCTTTGTACTGGGCGGACGCCCTGGCCGCTCAGCAAAATGATGGTGCACTGCGTGCGCAGTTCCAGCCGATCGCTCACGCTTTGCAGGCGCAGCGCGCGACCATCATTGCGGAACTCAATGCGGCTCAAGGTCAGCCGGTGGATCTGGGTGGCTATTATCATCCGCAGGCCGAGAAGGCTGACCGAGCGATGCGTCCCAGTGCCACATTGAACTCGATCATTGACGCGTTAGGTGGCCAGTAGTCCGAGTGAGGAGTTCTTGATGATCAAAGCAATTAGTCCAGGATCGGATGCCTGCCGCAGCGCTGCGGTGATGCGCGAGCGCTCGGTGCCTGCGCGGCTGGCACTTTTGCTGAAGCTCATCCTCACCCACGGCCTCGTGCTCGGCTTCCCCGCGCAAGTCCGAGCGCAGCTGATGCGCTACGAGTTAGGTCGGCGAGT
>JBJSXJ010000085.1:0-5656 GCA_046086325.1 Planctomycetota bacterium
CTCGAATGCCGGCCGGACGGCTTACGCCGATACCGCTACTTCTTGTAGCGGTATCGGCGTCAGCCCTCCGGCAGTGGTCGAGAGCGGCCGGCACTCGCCGATCGAGGATGAACTCGAACGCCGGCCGGACGGCTTACGCCGATACCGCTACTTCTTGTAGCGGTCAGGGCGTGAGCCCTCCGGCAGCGTTCGAGAGCGGCTGGCGCTCGGCGATGGAGAACGAAGCGATCTTCAGGCCGGACGGCTTACGCCGGTACCGTTACTTTCTTGTAGCGGTCAGGGCGTGAGCCCTCCGGCAGCGTTCGAGAGCGGCTGACGCTCAGGCGCTCGGCGATCGAGAACGAAGCGAGCTTCAAGCCGGACGGCTTACGCCGGTACCGCTACTTTCGCCGGGCCGGACGGCTTACGCCGATACCGTTACTTTCGCCGGGCCGGACGGCTTACGCCGATGCCGCTACTTTCGCCGGGCCGGACGGCTTACGCCGATGCCGCTACTTTCGCCAAGCCGGACGGCTTACGCCGGTACCGCTACTTTCGCCGGGCCGGACGGCTTACGCCGGTGCCGCTACTTTTTCCCGCCGGACGGCTTACGCCGATGCCGTTACTTTCTTAGCTGAAGAGCTCGCGGAGCGGTTCGCCGTGAGGTAGGACGGCCACGGGGCGACCGGAGGCGGTCAGGTAGGCTTTGCGCGTGTCGATGCCGAGATGCTGATAGATGGTAGCAAGGACATCGTGCGGCGGTTTGGGATTCTCGCGCGGGAACGCTCCGTTGCTGTCCGAGGCCCCGAGCACTCGTCCCCCCTTCACTCGACCACCCGCCAGCGCGGCGCTGAAGACGTTCGGGTAGTGATCACGACCAGCATCTTTGTTGACGCGCGGCGTACGACCGAATTCGCCCCAGGCGACGACGAGCGTCGATTCCAATAAGCCACGCTCTTCCAGATCATTGATTAAAGCGGTATAGGCTTGATCCCAGCGCGGTAAGAAGCCTCGGCGCAGCGAGTCGAAGCCCAAGACATGCGTGTCCCACCAGCGTAAATCGACCGTCACTAGCCGCACCCCCGCCTCCACCAAACGTCGCGCCAGCAGCATACGCTGACTCCAAGCCGGCGCGCCACAGCGATTGGCGGCACCCGGATCAAACGCCGGCATGAAGCCATACTTCTCGCGCAGCTCCGGAGATTCGGCATCTAGGTCAAAGGCCCGCTGAGCGGCTGGGGAGGCCAAAATATCCCACGCTCGTTGTCCAAATCGATCGAGCGCTTCCATCTGGCCACGACTATCCAGTTCGCGGCGGATGCTGTCGAGGCTACCGAGCAGATTACGACGCTCACCCAGCCGATCGACCGTCAGCCCCTCGGCGATCGCGAAATTCTTCATTTGAAACGGGCCCGGTTGAGCGGGATCGGCACCGGTTTCAAACGGCTTATACGAAACGCCCAAATAGGCCGACCCGGTGCCTGGCACCATTTTGGGGATCATGACATAAGCGGGTAAATCGCGACGACGATCTCCCAACTGTTCCGCCACAATCGAGCCGCAACTGGGATGAATGTTCTCGTCCGGATTGGGACCAGGGTTATAGCCCGTAAAACAGATTTGATCGCCGGTCGAATGCCCCGCATCGTGATGGTTTAAACTGCGCACGATCGACCACTTGTGCATGATCTGCGCCGTCTTGGGCAGCATGTCGGTCACTTGAATCCCCGGCACACTCGTATCGATCGTGCCAAATTCCCCGCGGAACTCTTCCGGCGCATCCGGCTTGGGATCCCACATGTCGATGTGACTCGGCCCGCCGCGCATCCAAAGGATAATGACCGAGTTTTCGCGGGCGGGCTGAGTGCCGTTGGCGGCGAGCACCGCTTCGTGACGAAGCAATTCGGACAGGCTGAGCCCGGTTGCACCCAAAGCACCCACTCGCAGAAACGCGCGCCGATCCGCCACTCGCCGCTGAAACTCGGCACAGGTCCGATCAAGTCCCGTCTGGACCACCGCTGATTTTTGCTTGCGACCGTTCATTGAGCACCTCGAACATCAGAACCCGCCACTCTTCCCCAACCACACGAACGAACCGCTGGTCGATAAACCGCGCTGCGTTCCTTCCATCCAATCTTTCTTATATATCGACCCGTGGCGGAGGAATCAACAGAACACCAGGATGCGTAGATCGCAGACGTTGGTATGAGTGGGACCGGTCTTGATCAGGGCACCAAGCGGTTCAAAGAAGTGATAGGCGTCGTTGCGACGGAGGTACTCGGCGGGGCGCAAGCCGAGCTGCTGAGCGGCCGCGAGCGTGGCGACATCGATCCAGGCCCCCGCAGCATCGGTCGGGCCATCCTCCCCGTCCGTTCCGCCCGACAACAACACCCACCCCGGTCCACTCAGCGGCGTCTCCCCGGAATCCGACGCTTGATCGTGGCGCTGGAGAGGGCGATGGAGATCGGCTGCGGCGGCGAGCACCAGTTGCTGATTGCGACCACCACGACCTCGCTCGGCGGCCGGCACCAGTCGCACCACCGGCTCACCGCCACTGATGGCGACCGCTCGCTGACCGCTGGCGCCCATCACGCGCAGTTGCTGGGCCAACGCTTGTCCAACCTCTTCCGCCGACCCTTCCAGTTCGGTGGCTGAATGAGCGGTCACGAGGTAGCCCAGGCGGCGAGCTTCCTGAGCGGCTGCTGCCACCGCCACGGCGTTGTTGCCGATGACCAGATTTCGCACCACACAGCCAGTTGGAGTCACCCAGTCGTGTCCCTCTCCCCTGCCTGCTGGCCCCTCTCCCCTGCCCCTCTCCCCTGCCGCTGAATGGACGTTTTCGGCAGAGTGATACGCTGGCGTCAGCGGCTGGGGAGAGGGGAATTCGGGGGCGTCGGCGCTTCGCGGCTGGGGAGAGGGGAATTCGGGGGCGTCGGCGCTTCGCGGCTCGGCTTGCTGCTGCTCGCGGAGTAGCTGCCAGACATGGGCAGGAATGTCGGCCTTGGTCGACTCCAACCGCTCCAAGATCTCCAGAGCCTCGCGGGCGGTATGCACTCGCGGCACCGTCGCGCCAGACGCGATGATGTCGAGTGGATCGCCGAGCACGTCGGAGATGATGAGCGACCACATTCGACCCGCTCCACAGGCTCGTGCCAGTCCGCCACCTTTTAAGCGACTAAGCCGTTGTCGCACGATATTAAGCTGCTCGATATTCGCACCCGCGCCGCTCAAGAATCGCGTGATCTGCTGTTTGTCGGCCAGCGTGATACCGTCGAGTGGAGCGGGCATGAGCGCCGAGCCACCGCCGGAGATCAGCGCGATGCACAGGTCGCGCGGCCCCAGCTCGCCGATCAGCTGCAGCATCCGCTCGCTACCCTGCACTCCCGCTTCCGTCGGCTCGTTGACGCCGGCCGGTCGAGCGGCATGGAGTGTGATCCAGCGCAGCGGTCGCACGCAATCGGCAGGCACATTGAGCCAACCGGTGAGCTGTAGCTGAGCGGCCACCGCACTCAACGATTCTTCCGCGCCAGCAGCCATGCCCGCGCCCGCCTTGCCTCCGCCAACAACGACGACCCGATCGATTTCCGAGAGTGGAATGATTTCGCGCGGAGCAGCCGCAGAGCCCAGCCGAATCACTCGCTGGCCAGCGTGCCAGTCGAGTGCCAGATGAGCTTGTACCAAACGAGCAGCATCGACCGCTGCTACACCCGCGCGCCAGATCGACAAAGCGTCGGCACGCGTTGCATCAAGAGTTTTTTCGTTGTCCACCAACTAGAACTCTTAGCCCACCAGTTCACGGATAGGCAAGCGATGGTCAACCAAGTACTGCGGGCGACCGTTCGGATCGAGCACCTTGGTGGCATGGTCAATGCCCAGGTTGTGGTACAGAGTGGCGAACACTTCCTGCAGATGAACCGGTCGATCCTTCGCCTCTTCCGCGTAGCGACTCGATTCACCAATCACCTGGCCCAACTTCATGCCGCCACCCGCCAGGAAACCCATCGCCACGCGCGACCAGTGATCGCGACCAGCCGAGGCATTCACGCGGGGAGTACGACCGAATTCACCCCACATCACCACCGTCACATCTTGATCCAAACCACGATCCTTGAGATCGCCCAGCAACGCACTCATCGCGCGATCCAGCTTGGGAAGCTGCTGCTTCAGCGAGGTAAAGTTGCCGCTGTGCGTGTCCCAGCCACCCCAATCAAACGTGACCACTCGCACGCCCGCTTCGATCAAGCGGCGCGACGTCAAGAACATGTTGCCGTCCCTGCCGTACCGCTCACGCACCTTGGCATCTTCTTTGTTGAGGTCCAAAGCGTCCGCAACTTGGCCACTCGTCACCACATCCACGGCACGCTGCGTGAAGGAGTCGAAGGCGTTCATCTGGCCGCTGCCATCGACATCACGGCGAATGCGATCCAGCGACGACAACAAATTCGTCCGCGATTCCAGGCGATCGGCGGTCATGCCACCGACCAATTTCAAATCGCCACCCTGCGGCTGATACGGCTTGTAGACCGGTCCCAAAAATCCCGGATAGCCCATGTTGTAGCTGACGAACGGCGGAGCACCGCTGTCCGATGGCCCTTGTAGCTTCGACACCACGCTGCCCAGCGACGGACGTCCACCCACATTTCGCAAATCATTGCGACCAAACCCGGTCGACGTATGGAAATTGCTGTGATCATCGAACATGCCGGTGAGCGAGCGAATCACGGCGAATCGATCGGCCATGCCCGCTAGCAGCGGCATGTGCTCGCAAATCTCGATGCCCGAAACATTCGTCTTGATCGGGTTGAATTCCCCGCGAAACTCCACCGGTGCTTCCGGCTTGAGATCGAACATGTCCTGATGCGATGGACCACCACCCAGATGAATATTGATCACCGCCTTGTGCCGCGCCGGCGAGGCGGCTCGTGCGTCCGCTCGGAGCAAATCGGCCAACGTCAAACCACCAATCCCCAGAGCCCCAATCTTCAAGAACTGACGGCGCGATTGTCCGTCACAGTACCGGCCGACACCACGATTCATGACTTCGAGCATAACTTGCACCTTATGGGCTGGATTCCAGAGCCAACGTTTAACCGAGCCTACACAGAAGAACCGCGAAACACCCAACGCAGCACGCCGTTATAGTTTCATCGGCTTTTTCAATCAATACTTTTTGATATGTTTTCCAAAATCAGGGGGAGACACGGGGGGGACGGGGACTCGGGGACGGAGTTTCTCGCCGGGACTCGGGGAATTGGTTTCGCACGGAGACTCGGAGAGGTGTTTCGCACGGAGACTCGGAGGCACAGAGGGAGGAGAGGGTGAGTGGGCGGGAACTTTGTTGAGATGACTGGATTCGGTTGAGATGACTGGATTCAGTTGTGATGAGTGGATTTGGTTGAGATGCCTAGATTCAGAAGACCCATATTAGAAATGTGGCCAAGTAGCTTAATTGCTTAAACATCCATTTCCCCAACCAACTTCTCTCGAACTACCGCCCTTCGCGCGCTCGTTTTCCCCCAACCTTCCCCAGCATTCTCCGTGCCTCAGTGTCTCCGTGCGAAACGAATTCCCCGTGTCTCCGTCTCCTCAGTGTCTCCGTCCCCTCAGTGTCTCAAACCGGGATAGGCTGGCCCCCGCGGAGCACGGATTCGGTTTGTTTGTGACAGAGCACGACGGC
>JBJSXJ010000086.1:0-7497 GCA_046086325.1 Planctomycetota bacterium
CCCTCCTAGTCCAACCTCCGTGCCTTGGTGTCTCCGTGCGATCCATCCTCACACCCGCCACCCGCCACCCGCCACCCGCCACCCGCCACCCGCCACCCACCACCCGCCACCCACCACCCACCACCCACCACCCGCCACCCACCACGCTCCTCCCGCCACCTGATTCCAACCCGTGGCTGGGGCACTAGACAAGCGCCCGTTCAGCGTTACACTACTACCTATCTTCTGAGCCTCCTTAGCTCAATTGGTCAGAGCATCTGACTCTTAATCAGAGGGTTCTTGGTTCGAGTCCAAGAGGAGGCACTTTCTTTTTTCTCCGAGCGGCCCGCGGGCGTGTTATCATCTCGGAGCGACACCTGGGTCGCGTTCTTCCGACTCTCTTCAGCCAAGGCAACTCGTGCATGCTTACCAAACAACTGGGCGGATTCCTCACGCTGGCCCTGCTGCTCATCCCCTGTTCCGCCGTCTCCGCCGCTGATTCCACACTCGTCTTCAACACCACCGCACCGACCAACGATTTGCAGGGCAACCTGGCCGCTCAGGTGCTGTTTGCTCAAAGCCAAATCATTCCCGCTCGGCCACGCAGCGGTGATCACCAGCCGCATTTGATTGGCCGGCGTAAATGCCTGCTCCTCGTTCGACCCCTCCAGGCCGACGACATCACTCCCTGGCAAGTCGCGGCACTCGACAAGAACGGCCAGCGGCTCGGTACGTTCCGCCTAGACCCACCCGCGAAACTGCCCAAAACGGCTTATTACCTGGATGGATTGCCAGAGGAGAAAATTGAGTTCAAACCGGCGGAGGGGCCCGTCAAGACGATTAGCGGTAAAGGTGACCTCGATAAGCTCCCAGATCCCCGTGCGGCTTTTCTATCGGATCAACTTCGCCTCAGCGCACTCGTCGAAATCCAAACGGCAGATGGACTCTGGGTTCGCGACATTCACTTACCAAAACATGCCGATTTCGAGGGGAAGATGGTGCGTGTGCGGTCGACTGCCGGCTATTCGTCGACAGTCCATTACAGCCAGCGTTCCGCTGCGATTAATCGCAATCAAACCTTGCAGTTCAAATTTGTGAGTGGCCAGTGGGTATTGGAAGGTGAACTCGAAAATCAAAGTCTCACGTATGCAGCGGATGCTTGGAGTGGCACGTTGCCGGCCGAATGGATGGTACCGGGTTTGAAGTTGCTCTTTCGCCAAGGTGAACGCAACGGTGAGCTGAAAGATCTGCAGATTGGAGCCCCCACGGAACTGCTGCTGCATACGATCGACCTGGGGATGCTCGTCCCACCTCGCGACCGCTTCGAGTTTGCGCGCGACGTAACCGCTCATCGTGAATACTTTCAGACGGTGCCGACCAGTCGCCTCGTGGTCAGTAACTACGCACCGCTGTATCTCCGTGAGGTGATGCTGCCTACCGGAACGCTGCTCGTAGAACTTGATCCGAGTAAAGGGGATTGGCACAACGGCACGATGCGTCAGCAGATTGGCAAGGAGCTGATTTCGCACGGTATCGATAATGCCAACTATGGCATCCCAAGTTCGGCTGGTGTCGGTGAAGACAGTCATCCCTACGTGGCCGCTCAGTTGGCCGCCCACAATAGTTCCGGGAAGTACTCGAACGGCATCGTCACGCACGGTGGTTCGGGTGGCGGTGGCATCGTGACATTGGATGCAACGTTGGGCAACGAGTTCAGTCACGAAGTGGGCCACAACTACGGACTCGGCCATTACGTGGGCGGCTTTCAAGGTTCCGTGCATCGTAGCGCTGATCAAAACAATTCCACTTGGGGCTGGGATGCGGACCAGAATCGTTTTCTGCCCAACTTTTCGCCCATCCGGAGTGGCAAGGAGACCTGCCTGGAAAACCAGTGCCAAAGTCCCTTTCACGGGCGCTCCTTCGGGCTCGACGCCATGGCCGGTGGAGCACCGCTCTCCGGCTTCAACCGCTTCACTCTATACACGCCCAATTCCGCCGCCATCATTCAAAAGTTTTTCGAAAGCAAAGCGGTCTTCGACGCTGATTCGCCCACGGGTTTTCGAAAGTGGAATGAACGCACGAGTCAGATGGAGCCGTATACGCACCGCATCGAAATCGCGGAGCAGATTGCTGCACCTCTGAGTGACGTGGGGGTAGAAAAGATGGCGCAGCTACTGGCGGAATATGAGCTGGTCCGAGTGTCGATGCAGGATGGCAATTGGACGAAAGAGGTGCAGCTGCCAGCCGCTTCCCCAGCGAATCGTGGCCGCTGTGTGACGATCCATCAAGCTGCCACGTACGACAGCTTTTTGTTGATCAATGGCCAACAGGTGAAGATGCCTCGCGGATTTAAAGGGAGCTACACATCGGACGGGAAGCGTTGGAACGAGGGGCAGGCGGAGAGCCAGTGGGTAGAACGCAAGCCGCAGGCATTTGGAGTGCCCGTCACGACGCTTGTCGGTTACTACGATCCGCGCGGTGAACTGCACGGCTACATCTATCCGCCGCTGCACGGAGCCTACGGGTTTACGTATGCGGACGATCGCGAGCGAGTGACGGAGCAGGATTGTCAGCTGGTCGTTGAAACGCGGACGGGCACACTACGCTTTCGTTTGGCGAAGCATCGCTTGCAGGCGAAGGTGATGAACAAATTCCATGTGAACGTTCCGGAGTCGAGTGAGCCGCAAAGTGTGAGCTTGGTGGTCGGCGGGAAAGTGGTCGACAAAAAGACGATCTCCGCGCTGGCTGAGAAGCTTGTCTACACGACGCAGCCGGCCCCGTAAGTGCTGCTGTGGTTTCGCGCAAAGACGCGGAGATTGGAAGGCACACTTCAAGGAGGCTTATTTTAAGTGGCAGTTTGGACCTCACAAACTAGCCACTAGCCACTAGCCACTAGCAACTAGCAACTAGCCACCCACCACCCACCACCCACCACTCGCCACCCGCCACCCGCCACCCGCCACCCACCACCCACCACCCGTCCCCTAGTCCAGTTGGCCGGGCAGGCGATGGCCGAGTTTATCGCGTTTGGTGGCGAGATACTGGGCGTTGTGTTGATTGGCGGGGACGGTGATGGGGACTTGATCGACGACCGATAGATTGAAACCGCCGTAAATAAAAGCGTCGGTTTTTTTGGGGTTATTGGTGAGTAGTCGAACGTGGGACAGTCCCAGATCTTTCAAGATCTGCATCCCGACTCCGTAGTCTCGACTGTCTGCCTTGTGGCCCAGGGCGAGGTTGGCTTCGACCGTATCCAGCCCTTGTTCCTGGAGCGCGTAGGCCTTGATTTTTTCGACCAGGCCGATGCCGCGGCCTTCTTGGGGCAGATAGATGAGAGCTCCAGCGCCAGCGGAACTGATCATTTCCAGGGCCTCGTGAAATTGATCGCCGCAGTCGCAGCGGAGCGATTCCACGAGATCGCCGGTGAAGCAGCTGGAGTGCAGTCGGACCAGGGGCGCGGCGGCTTCGGCAGGATTGCCAAACACGAGTGCCATTGGTTGCTGCTCTTCGTACCGCACTTGATAGACCACGATTTGAAAATCGCCATAGCGTGTTGGCAGCTTGGCTTCGGCCACTCGCGATACCAGTTTTTCGCTCACGCGACGATGCCGAATGAGCTGTTCGATGGTGATGATTTTGAGGTTGTGCTGAGCGGCGAGGGCGAAGAGTTCTTGTGGGGTGGCTCGATCACCTGCCGAGTTGAGGATTTCGCCGAGTACGCCGGCGGGCGAACAGCCGGCCATGCGCACGAGGTCAACGGTGGCCTCCGTATGTCCAGCGCGCCGCAGCACTCCACCCTCTTTGGCCAGCAGTGGGTGTACGTGTCCGGGGCGGACAAAATCACGAGCGACGGAGCTGGAGTTGGCGATGGCACGCACGGTGAGTGCACGCTCCTCGGCCGTGATTCCGGTCTTCACGCTGCGATGATCGATCGGCGTCATGAAACCGGTGCCCAGTGGAGCGGTATTGGTGTCGACCAGGGGGGACAGGCCGAGCCGCTGACAGACATCGGGCAGAACGGCCACGCAGAATTCCCCGCGGCCATTCAGAATGAAATTGACCGTTTCGGTGGTCGCCAGTTCCGCCGCACAGACGAAGTCCCCTTCGTTCTCTCGATCCTCGGCGTCCATGACGATGACGACTTCCCCACGCGCGATCGCATCGACCGCTTCTGGCACTGTCGAATAGTTCTGTTCCAAGTCCACGGCTTATCCCCTTGAGTTCGTCACTCGTTTGGCCGGAGTGAACCGCCGTTCGACACAGATTGAATGTGTGGTGCGATTGAGCGGTGTTGTTCTGCATTGTACCAAGGAGTGCGAGTGCCTTTTAGGTGGTAGTTGAGTCAGATTGAAGCGAGTGGCTTCCCTTGCGTGCGCGGGTGAGTTCTATTAGGGAGCATGCTTGATCACACGGAATATGTCGAACAATCGCACTTCTTTTTCACCGTCGCGCAGCGGCTGCACGAGAGCCTGCCGCTGCAGGATCTGCTAGCTCAAATCCGCGAGGAATTGCTCACCACAACCAAATTACCACTAGCCGTTTCGTTTCTGCTCGATGAATTGCGGCATCTCGGCGTGCTTCACACTGCCATGGCACGTCTGCCGCATTATTTCACTCCGTTTCAAAGTTTCGTCATGCGGGAGGCGGAGAGTGATCGCGGGCGGTTCGACTACCGCATCGCACTCGCCGTTCTCGGTCATGAAGCGGAATATAAATCGCGAGGCGTGAATCCGCAGGGGCTGTTCCTCTATCAATTCGAAACGCTCTGCCGTAATCGTTTGCGTTACGATCATGGTTTGACCGCGATTGCGGGGGATAAAACCTATGATGCGGCGTGGCGCGATTGGATTTTGACGGTTCGTCGTCGTTTGGGCACGGTCGATATTGCCGACATGATTTATGTCTGTAGTCAGCATTATCTCACGCGCCGAGCCCGCGACCCGGACGCACCCGACGAAGAGGTGCCGCCACCGCTATTTGGTGAAAAAGAAGGCCAAATCGCGCTGGCGAATCGGCGTAAAGATCCCCTTTATCTCTTTGCCGCGCTGCAGCGACATCTCGGTTATCCCACGATTCCACGACGCAAGCCGATCGACGAGCAGGCGACGCTGGTACCGCAGCTGGTGCGGCGTATCGAGCAGCTGGAGTTGCGTTTGAAGTTACTGGAAGAAGATCAGCGCGGTGGATTTGATTTAAGTAAGTTTTACGAGCGGCCACCGACTGCTGGTGGCTTCGGGGCGGATGGCTAGCGTACTGGTGCTTGGTTGGTGGTGGGTTCGCAGCCGCTCATGCCGAGCGGCATCCGTAGCGGGCAGCAGTTGCCGGCCTCATCGACGACCGCTCGCACTTGACCGCCTGACTCGGCGTGATACACTGCTTGCCACGAGTTCTTCGTTTGACCGCCAAGGTCATCTTGCTCCTGTTGTGGCGGCGGTTTCGCCCGCGGCTGGTGCGCGTCACCGACGCCCGCTCCGCGACCACGAATGTCGGCATCGTTTGCCGCTGTTCCAGCCATGCGGTTGTTCGCCCACGATGTACGCGCGCGAACCAAGGTTGTTTAAGGGAAAAAATTTGGAATGAGTTTCGAGAATCTGCAATTAAATGAAAAACTGCTCCAGGCCATCGCACACGAGGGCTATCACACGGCGACTCCGATTCAGCTGGAGGCGATTCCGCACGTGCTGCAGGGGCGCGATTTGTGGGGCTGCGCGCAAACGGGAACCGGCAAGACGGCTGCCTTCGCACTCCCCACGCTCCATCGTCTGCTGGAATCGAAAGCGGCCGCCATCGCCGCTGCCAAAGCACAGGACGCAACAGCTCAAGCTTCGCCCGCTCACGCCTCGGCGGGGCCAGGTGCACGGGGCGCGGGGCATCGACGCGGCACCACGCAGCGCGCGATTCGAGCACTGGTGCTCGCTCCAACTCGCGAATTAGCAGCACAAATTGGCACCAGTTTTCAGGTCTATGGTCGCTTCTGTGGTCTGCGTCAAACCGTGATCTATGGCGGTGTGGGACAAGGGCGCCAAGTGCAGGCGCTGCGGGATGGAGTGGACATTTTGGTGGCCACGCCCGGACGACTGCTCGACCTGATGAATCAAGGATATATTCGGCTGTCGGCGGTTGAACTGCTGATCTTGGACGAAGCCGATCAAATGCTCGATATGGGCTTCCTGCCGGACCTCAAACGCATCGTCTCTCAGGTGCCGCGTCAGCGCCAAACACTGATGTTTTCCGCGACGATGCCGCCCGAGATTCGCGAATTGTCCGAGCAGTGGCTGCGCGATCCGGTGCGCGTGCAAGTGGCGGCGGCTGGCACGCCCACCGCGCGCGTCGAACAGTTCGTGTACATGGTGGAAGGACGCGATAAGCCCCGTTTTCTGGCTCAGTTTTTGCTCGAACAGAATGCCGGTCGCACACTCGTCTTTACGCGCACCAAGCATGGCGCGGACAAGGTGGTACGAGTGCTCGAGCGCGCGGGTGTGCGAGCGGCGGCGATTCACGGCAACAAGAGTCAGAATGCGCGGGCGCGCGTGCTGGCCGCGTTCAAGTCCCCCAAGCCTCCAGTTTTAGTGGCGACCGACATTGCCGCTCGCGGACTGGATATCGATCAAATCGCACATGTTGTGAACTACGATCTGCCAAACGTGGCGGAGACCTATGTGCATCGCATTGGGCGTACGGGTCGAGCGGGAGCGGACGGCACCGCCATTTCGCTTTGCAGCGGTGAAGAACGTGGATTTCTGCGGCAGATTGAACGGTTAACTCGAGTGCGACTAGCGGTGCGAAACTACACGCTGGCACCGCGGGAGCCGGATGCGGAGTCGTCGGCAGACGACCGAGATTTTGATGACCGCGAGGATTCACGGGAAGATTCGCGTGGCGATTCTCGCAGTGATTCACGCGGTGATTCGCGCGGTGAACGCTCCGGCGACCGACGAGGCGGTCCAGGACGCGGTGGACTAGGACGCGGTGGACCAGGACGCGGTGGACCAGGACGCGGTGGACCAGGAAGAGGCGGGCCGGGACGCGGTGGGCCGGGAAGAGGTGGGCCAGGACGCGGTGGACCAGGAAGAGGTGGGCCGGACCATGAATCGCGTGGAGCGCGAAGGGGCGGACCGCGCCAGGACCAGCGCGGCGGACCGCATGAAGAACGCTCGGGCGATCCGGGCGCCGAGAATCCGCGCGGTGAAAATCCTCGAGGTGAACATCCTCGAGGTGAACAGTTCCGCGCAGCGCCTGATGAATTGCGTCATGAACCGCGCGGAGAACGACGCGGCGAGCCGCAAGGTGAACGACGTGGAGCACCGAGTGGCGACTGGCGTGGGCCTCGGCGAGGCCCTGGCGGACCGGGCCGTCCCGCAGCGCGCAAGTCATCCAAGTGGTCAAAAAAACCACCCCGTCGTTCCTGAAACCGTACGACGGACTTCCAGTCCGTCGTTTCCGAAACCGTACGATGGACTTCCAGTCCGTCGTTTCCGAAACCGTACGATGGACTTCCAGTCCGTCGTTTCCGAAACC
>JBJSXJ010000087.1:0-20827 GCA_046086325.1 Planctomycetota bacterium
GTATTGCCAGACGTCGAGCTCCGTCCAGTTACTGAGCGGGAAGACGCGAATGCTTTCGCCGCGATTCACTCGCGTGTTGTAAAGATTCCACAGTTCGGGTCGTTGATTCTTGGGATCCCAGCGATGGAATTCATCGCGGAACGAAAACACTCGTTCTTTCGCGCGAGACTTTTCTTCATCGCGTCGAGCACCACCGAAGGCAGCATCGAACTTGTATTTGTCCAGCGCCATCTTGAGCGACTGAGTCTTCATGACATCCGTGTGGACTTTGCTGCCATGCGTGATCGGATTGATGCCCTGACGTCGTCCCTCTTCGTTGACGTGGACGATGAGTTTCAGGCCGAGTTCCTTCGCCATGTACTCGTCGCGCAGCTTGTACATGTCTTGGAACTTCCAGGTGGTGTCGACATGCATCAGCGGGAACGGCGGCTTCGCGGGATAGAACGCCTTGAGGGCCAGTTGCACCATGACCGACGAGTCTTTGCCGATCGAATAGAGCATCACGGGATTTTCAAACTCAGCCGCCACCTCACGAATGATGTGGATGCTCTCCGCTTCCAACTGTTTCAGGTGAGTAAGGTTGTAACCTGACATGGATTTTCTTCCTTGCCTCCCATCGAAATACGATCAAATGTCGTCCGCTCAGCCGCCCCCACCTGCCACGGTAGGCCGTTGAGCTGGAACAAACTGAAACGTCGGTGAACACCGAGTGTGCCGATTATAGAAGAGTTGTCGGCATCCGTGCAGCGGTGAGTTCAGCCGAATTAACCGCGCGCTCAATCCAACTGCACTGCCGATTCCCCCATCACCACACTAGCCCTCGTCTTCGGTGGGGCTATCAGTAGGACTCTTGGGACTCGCTTCCGGTTGCAGTTTCAGGATCACGCTTTCCGAGCCCGTATCGGCGAGCGGATAGGTCGCTGCCACTCGCAGCGCTAACCCGTGTAATTGCCCGCGATGTCGAGCGGCGGCTCGTTCATCGGGCCATTTAGGGCCTTTAATCAAGAGCAAGCGACCGATCGATCGCCAGCGGTCTTGCAGCCACCGCAAGATATCGGGGAGTGGTCCAACGGCGCGTGCCATGACCACGTCGAAACGACGATTCCGCAGCACTTCCTCCACCCGCCGCGATTGCACATCAATCCGCCGCCGTGTCGGTGGCCAATAATCGCTCAGCGCAGCAATCATCGCTTCCAAGGCCCGAGCCTTCTTTCCCACCGACTCGCATAACGTCACTTCCACATCCGGCCTGAGCAGTGCCACAACTAACCCCGGCACGCCACCACCACTGCCAAAATCAAGCACTCGTTCACCAGGTTGCAGCAACCGCGCAAGCTGCATACTGTCCACCAAATCGCGACTCACAAAACGCTCGTAATCGGTATGTCGAGTGAGATTGAGGCGTGAGTTCCAGTCCCACAACTGCCGTACATACGCATCTACGCCCGCCAGTTGCTCACCCGTTAGCTCAATGCCATGTCGTGCCACAGCAGCTGCTAACGTGTCTTCCGTCTGAAACTCCATTTGAAATTTTTCTCTCTAAGATTTGCTTCTTTGAATAAATGAAAACTGCTTGCGAAGATGTTATCGAACTAGCGCGGTGGGATGCGGCGAGCAGTCGGATCGCTCGGCGGTTTATCCAGTGTGAGAAAAGCGAACAGATCGAGCAGCTCGGTGGCGGTCAATTGTTTTTCCAGACCTTCGGGCATCAGCGATAACTCACTCACCCGCAGCTCTTCCACATCCGCGCGAGCGATCGTCTCCAGCTTCCCACCCGGCACTTTCAAACTCACCCGCTGCGGGCTGTCTTCTACAACCAGCCCCGTCAGCACGCGCCCGTCACTCGTCACCACAATCCGGGCCTGGTAGCTCGCCCCGATCACCAGGCTGGGGTCGAGCACATTCGACAGCAACTGTTCCACATTGGCGCGACCGTTGGCTGTGATGTCAGGCCCCACCTCCTGCCCCTCGCCATGAATCTTATGACATTGAGCACAGAGCCGCTGAAAGATCTTCTGGCCGGCGACGGGTTCACCCGTCTCGCGCTCGAGCCGCTGTCGCACGTCGTCGATGACTTGTTGACGCTGAGGATTTCGCTCTTGCCGCACCGTGCCCCATTTAGCGACGACGAGTTGACGGAGTTCGGGATCGCGTGAGGCCATCAATTTAGCGACGTGATTCGCGTTGAGTGCACTGGTGGCGATCTCGCCGCGACCGATCGCTTCCAGCAGCGCTTTGCTAGATGCTGGCCGCTGCGTCAGTAGCTCGATCGCTTTCGGCTGCAGTGGTCCCTCCAACCGCGCGTAACTGCGAATGACCAGTGGCGCGACAAGCGGCGACGTGGAACGGGTGAGTGCTTGCAAGGCGAGTGCTCGAGCTGCTCCGTCGTAGCGATCACCTTGAGTCAGCATCGCCTCGGCCAGTTCGTGAGCCTTCTTATCGCCGGTGAGCAGTAGCGCCGCGAGCACGCGTTGACGCACCTCAGCCGGCTGTTTGCCGTCACTCGCCAAGGCACGTGCCGGCTCCACTCCCGCTGGTTCGCGCAGCAAAACCGCCAGCGTGATCGCTTCATTGGCAAGCGGATCGCGAGCCGCTCCGGGACGAGGCAAGCGCGGTCCCAGTTTTTCTCGCAACCGATCACTCAACGCGCGGCGACTGCGTTCATCCAGTTCATTGTTCTGGATTTTGTCGGCGAGCTGATTGAGGCAATCGCGGGCGGTCGCTTCATCGGCGTCGATGATCAGCAGGAGCAGATCAGCAACGGTGTTGATCTGCGTCGTGGCATCTGCATCACCGCTCTCCTGACACCAGCCGCCGCGGTCGGGCCACAGTCCCAGGAAGCCGACCAGAAGGAAGATGTTGATCCAGGATGTTATCCAGCCCAGCCGCCTGCTCACTTCGACGATTCCTTTTTCTTGGCGGCTAGAATCCGCTCCGTGGCTCGCGGCAGGATCTTGGTGAGGTTGGGCGTCTGCTTCAAATCATATTGTTTCACGATGGCCAAAAAGCCATCGCTGTTCGTCTCCAGCAGCGGATGCAAATTCTGCCACACGACCTGGGGAATGATCGGATCGTCACCCGCTTGCGCCAGGACTTTGACGAGCAGTGGGAGTGGTTCAAGTCCTTTGACTTTGCGAGCGGCGATGGCGACCTGCAACTTTACGTCGGCGGCGGGATCCTGAGCTAGTTCCGCAATTTTCGACACCAACGCGGGTTCAACTTCATGAAAATTTCCCGCTGCTCGCACTCCCCAAGCACGGAAGCTGGCATCCGTGTGGGTCAGCAGCTGCTGATGAAACGCTGGTTCCAGCGCGCCCGTTCCGACCAACGCCCAGAGCGCATGTAGACGAGTTTTACGGGGTGCTGAATCGCGGAGGACAAGTTGCTGCAGGAGCGGTCGAGTGGCCGGATTGGCACGCTCGATCAGCAGTCGCTGAGCCAGGTCACGATAGAAAACATTTTTGCTGTGTAAGCGTTCGATCAGCTGCTCATCGGATTCCTTCGAAAGATCGAACGCGGCAGCTCGCGGCGTCTCCTGATATCGCACTCGATAGAGTCGTCCCTTGAGGCGATCGATGCCGGCCGGATCGCGATTGGCATCCTGATAGCAGTGATAACGGTCATACCAATCGAGAATGTAGAGGCAGCCGTCGGGACCGGTCTTCTGCACGACCGGCATGAACCAAGCATCATTCGCTTGCAGGAAGTCTGGCTGTGCTTTACCGAAGTAGGTGGAACCGCGACGTTCCAGCGCATCGACGTTGATGCCACTGCCATGGATGTTGCCCATGTACAGTTTGTCGCGATACGACTCGGGATAGGCATCACTGTCAAAGTAATGAATGCCGCAGTACGCAGCCTTCTGATGTTTGTAATCTACGATTGATTCCATCTTCCAGGTGAACGGCGGATAAGGACCACCTTGGCGATGGTAGTAGCCGGACTCGGTGAGGTGCCACAGGTGATCGATCACGCAGGCACTCACAAACGCACTGCCTTCTGGATCCCAGGCGACGCCCCACGGGTTACTGGTCCCCTCGCAAAACAACTCGAACGCGCGCGTCTTGGGATGAATGCGGAAGAGTGCACACGTGAACTCATGCGTCTTCCCTTGGTGTTCCACCTTGCAGGGATTGAAGACACCGTTGAGTCCATAGAGCCAACCATCGGGGCCCCAGGTGAGTGAATTGGGAAGTTCGTGGGTATCGAAGCGACCGAAACCGGTGACGACCACTTCCTTGCTGTCCGCTTTGCCATCGCCATCGGTGTCCTTGAGAAACAGAATGTCCGGAGCGTTTGCCACCCAAACCCCGCCATGACCGACGGCAATACCCGAGGGAATATTCAGTCCCTCAGCAAACACCGTCACCTTGTCCACTCGACCGTCGCCATCCGTGTCTTCTAAGGTTTTCACTCGATCACGACCGGGCCCAGCTTCGCGCCGTGGATACTCGAAGCTCTCCGTCACCCAGATGCGACCCCGCTCATCAAACGTCATGGCGACCGGATTCAC
The DNA here is from genome assembly GCA_046086325.1 of Planctomycetota bacterium. GTDB lineage: Bacteria > Planctomycetota > Planctomycetia > Pirellulales > Pirellulaceae > JBJSXJ01. The sequence goes on from JBJSXJ010000087.1 coordinate 4,514, forward strand.
AATGTCCGGTTCGCCCGCGACCAGTTCCACCTTGAACCCTGCGGGCACCGTCATCTTGGCGATCGCTTCCTGGGGGGACAAAGCGGGACCGGGCGGCTTGTCTTGATTGCGGGGAATAACTTCTTCGGCGGGCTTCGCGGGCTTCTCTGCCGGAGCTGCTTTCGCCGTCTGCTGAGCTTGCCCCGCCTGCTGGGGCTCGGCCGCCACGCTGCCTGCCGGCGGCGCGGTGAGCAGCGCAAGTCCGGTGAGCGAAAGGCCGCTCAGCGCGAGTCCGGTCGCGGCGGTGGCGGGCAGCAGCAGTTTGGCGAGCGCGCGGGAAGCGCGGACGAACCGGTTTGGCTGGGTCGGTGGCGTCGAGCGGGGAGGGGAGTGCGAGGCGGTGAACGGGTCCGACGAAGGTGAGTCGAGCGACATGGCAATCTCAACGTAAAGGGAAAAGTTTCCACGACGATGGCGAGTGCAGATTATGAGAGTCCCATCGCGGGCTGGCAAGTAATCGCGAGTTGCGAGCCGAAATTGACGACTGGGTCGACGTCGAGCAACGACTCAGTGTGGCTGTCGCCGCAGGATTTTTGGAGGCATGGCGAAGGTGTTCCAAGCGTTCATAGGCTCTGCCCCCGGTGGCGGTGTAGACTTTTGCCTTCGGGAAAAAACGGAGTCCGGCTCTGCGGAGACGCAACCCAACAAGGGATTTCCCGGTCGCGGGTGCGTTCAGGCAGCCGCTGGCGGAGTTCGTACGCCAGTGGCTGGTTTCATTGGCACAAACCTTTGGACACCTGCGCGATGCCTCCAAAAATCCGACGGCCTCACCGGCGGTCAGCCCACACGAAACTCGGATGGACCGAAAAAATTGCTCTCGCGAGAAATCAACCACCCAAACCTGCTGGCTGGTCTGCGAGCTGCTGGTCACAATGGCCCCCTCATCCCCAGCCCTTACTCCCCCACAGGAAAAAAAGGAAACTCGTTTGGCCAGGGCGACGAGCACTCTTTTTTCCTGTGGAGGAGAAGGGAGCACTCAACAAAAGAAGCAAGAGTTGCAGAACGAGACACCTTTAAAAGACTGGGCTCACGCCCAGTACCGTAAAAAAGTTGGGCAGCCCCTCAAGACTTGCAGGAGCGTTTCCTAACGCATCCGTCGCATCAGCTCCAGTCGCCGCAGCAGCTGCTCCGCCGTCTGGCCCTCGCCGCAGAGCACCGCATGTTCCGCGATTCGAGTGAGTAAACCGGGAGGCGCCTTGGTGACATCGGGCAAGGCCAGAATCTCGCGACGCAGCTTGGAACCTTCTTGATAACGCCGCTCCAACTCGTCGATGACTTCTTTTGGAGCTTGTCGCCGACGCAGCACCGCAGCCAGTTGATGCGGACTGATGTAGTCATACGGATTCAGCTTCAAAGCCGTTTGATATGACTCCTCGGCTTCCGCCAGTTCCCCACGCGCTTGGTGCAGCCAGCCCTGATAGCGCCAAAAGCGGTTGTCCTGCGCGGAGGCTGCGGGAGCTTGTGCCAAGAGCTGCTCGACTTGCTCCTGATCGCCGTCGTTACTGGCTTGACGCAGATAGAAGACCAGCAGTTCCAGGTTCTGCGGAAACTTCTCGAAGTAACCCTGCAGCACTTTGCGATGATAGGGCAGTCCATCCGTGTCGTCGTCCACCACCACCGTGTCGTTGTCGGGCTTTTCATCCAGCCCCTGTGTGGTCACTCGATAAATCGCTCGCGCTACCAAAAAAAGTTCCGAATCCCGGTCGCTCTGCATCCACTTCGTATTCTCTTGATACGCATTGCCAAACGACAGCCAGTCTTGCGATAGCAAATAGACATAGGTCTCCGGCAAATCGCACTCGTATTCAATCGCCTTCCGAATCTGTGCGACCATTTTTTGACGCTGCAGCGTGAACGCGTAGAAATAAATCAAGCGGCGATGCGCTTCGACGAGCGACGGATTCAACCGCAGCGCTCGCAGACAGGTTTGTTCGGCCTCGAGCGGTCGGTTGAGCGGTCCAAAGAGGAGCGTGGCGCGTTCCAGCAGTGCGGCTGGCGTCCGCCGATCACGATCGGGCAACCGATCTAAATAGTCTGCCGACTCGGCAATCTGCCCCAGTTCATGAGCCGCCTGCGCGCGATACATCCAGGGAGCTGCCTGCTGCGACTGCCAGTCGCTGTAGCGTGCCGCGAGCGTGGCGAGTTGTTCCCAGTTTTTCGCGCGTAGAGCCTGCCGACAGGCGGTTTCCAGTTGTTCGCCCTGATACCATTTAATACATGGGTAACCGACCCCAATCAGGCTCAGCGTTACCAGCGTGAGGACCAGCCAGAGCCACCCGCGTCGTGGGCGTGGCCGCGCCACCGCTGGCGAATCTAACGTCGTCGCTGTCGCTGGGGAAACCATGTGATCCATCTTCCGCGACGGCGATGGCTCGGCGTCAGGAGTGGCTGCCTGGTCGTGATGCATGCTGGGAGTCTTCCGGCTGTCGACAATTCTCACACGATCCTAATTTACGCACTCGAACCATGCATGGATCATCCAAAGCAATTCCGTCCTTGTAAAGCCCGCGTAACGCCCGTGCGACCGCTTGGGCGCTTCGCAGGTTGCCGGAACGTTCCTGTCTCGACTAGATTACGCCAGAGGTTTGGTGCGCGTCGCAACAGGGCTGGCGTGCGCAGCAGATGCGTGGTGATCGTGTGTAGTCACGACGACCGATTTCGGCGCAGGATGTGCAACGCGGCCGCGTGATCGTAGCAAGCAAGGGCGACTGGCATGAATAGCATGAATGGTTGGCAGGAACTCGGGACACGGGCGGCCGTTCGACGAGTCTGGTGGAGGCGGTCGCTGCGGAGTCCCTGCGCTCTCGTCATGCTGCTGCTCGGACTCGCCCAGCTGTCATCTATCCTGCTCGTTCCCACTGGTTGCACCCTACGAGCCGCTGAACCTCAAGCCGCTCCGGGACTGCAGCTTAAATATGACGCTGATGTCCGCCCACTGCTGCAAAAATACTGTTTCGATTGCCACTCCGGTGAGAAGCCGGAAAGCGGCATTGCTCTGGATCGTTATCGTGAGGAAACAGCGCGGACGACGCAGCGCGCGGCTTGGCAGAAGATCAATCGCCAACTGCAGGGCCGTATCATGCCGCCCCGCGATCACGATCAGCCGACCGACGAAGAACGCCAGAAGCTGCTGGGCTGGATTCAAGCTTATGCGCTCACGGCCGACTGCTCCGGACCCGTCCAGCCGGGGCGAGTGACCGTGCGGCGACTGAACCGTGTCGAATACAACAACACGGTTCGCGATTTGCTGGGAATTGACCTCAAAGTCGCCGACGAGTTCCCGTCGGACGACGTGGGATATGGGTTCGACAACATCGGTGATGTGCTGACGATTCCACCGGTGCTGCTGGAACGATACCTCGATGCCGCCGACCGGGTGGCGCGGACGACGATCGTCACGGGCGAGCGGGAGAATGCGCCGGTGAAAACGGCCAAAGGTCGCGATTTACCGTCGCAAGGTAAAGCTCCGGGGATCTTCGACTTTCCCGCGACGGCTCAATATGTCTTGCGAGCTCAGGCGAGTGGCGATCAAGCGGGTCCCGATCCCTGTCGAATGTCCTTCTCGCTCGACGGCAAAGAACTTCAAGTCTTCGACGTTCCCAACGCTCGCAATAATCCCCAGTGGTTTGAACTCGTCGTGGAAGTGCCAGCGGGTAAACATGAATTTGCGGCGGCGTTTTTAAACGACTACTACATGCCGAAAGCGGAAGATCCGAAGCTCCGCGGCGATCGCAACTTGACCGTCCAGGCATTGGCGGTGATTGGACCACTGGGATTGAACGACGAAGCGTTGCCCGCGTCGCACAAACGGATTGTCACCAGGTCGGTGCCCAAAACGGCGCCGGCAGCGGAGCGGTTGCAGGTGGCGACCGAATTACTACGACCGGTCGCTAGCCGCGCGTTTCGTCGAGCGGCTACTCCCGAAGAGCTGCAGCGGCTCGCCAGTCTCGTCGAACTCGCTCATCAGCAAGGCGATTCCTTTGAGCGTGGGATGCAAGTCGCGCTGCAGGCGATCCTCGTCTCGCCGCAATTCTTATTCAAACTAGAACGCGATCCACCTCCCGGTGAAATCCGTGATCTCAGCGATTTCGAACTCGCCACACGCTTGTCGTACTTCCTCTGGAGCTCTCTGCCGGACGACGAGTTGTTTCGAGCGGCGCGGGATGGGCACCTGCGTGACCCGGAGAAGTTCGCGGCCCAAGCGCAGCGACTGCTGCTTGACCCGCGCGCCGATGCACTCGTGGAGAACTTCGCCGGGCAATGGTTACAGCTTCGCAACCTGGATCAATTCCTGGCGGACAAAAAACAGTTTCCGGCGTTTGATGACCAGCTGAAAGCTGCGATGCGCCGCGAAACCGAGCTCTTCTTCGCCCACATCATGCGCAGCGACCGCAGCGTGCTGGAGTTCCTCGATGCCGATTACACGTTCATCAACGAGCGGCTGGCGAAGCATTACGGGCTGAGCGGCTGGATGGGGGAAGGATTTCAGCGCGTGAATGTGGATAAGGCGCAGCGCGGTGGTCTGCTGGGACAAGCCAGTATCTTGGCGGTGACGTCCAATCCCACGCGCACCTCACCGGTAAAACGGGGTAAGTGGGTGCTGGAAAATCTGTTTGCCGCTCCGCCACCACCGCCACCCCCGAATGTCCCCGAACTGGCCGACGGCAAAGGCAAGCCGCTCACTGGCACTCTGCGACAGCGCATGGAGCAGCATCGGGTGAACCCGGCCTGTGCCGCCTGTCACCAGCTCATGGACCCGGTCGGTTTCGGGCTGGAAAACTACGATGCGATCGGCGCGTGGCGGGAAAAAGATGGTGAACATCCGGTCGACGCCTCGGGGGAATTTGCCGACGGCCGCAAGTTTCAAGGGCCCGCCGAGCTGAAGACGATTCTGCTGGCACGGCAGGAGGAGTTCCGCCGCTGTTTGGCCGAGAAGCTGTTGACCTATGCACTGGGTCGAGGTTTGGAATACTATGACGTTTGTGCCGTCAATCAGATTGCCAAGAAGGTGGCCGAGCAAGACAATCGATTTTCGGTACTGGTGCGCGAGGTGGTCCTGAGCGACGCGTTCCGTAAACGCCAAGGCGTGCCCCGCGAAGCGGCTCGACCGTAAGTCGGCCAGTTGTTATCAGCGACAGATTGAACGCGATGGATTGAACGCGATGGATTTTGAACGCGTCACATGAAACGCGACGGATTTAATATCGAGGAGAGGTAATATGAGTCGGATTTCAGCGGATGGCATGTCACGGCGGACGGTGCTGCGAGGGCTCGGGACGGCGCTCGCGCTGCCGCTCCTCGAAGCGATGACTCCCGTTCATTCACGTGTGGCTCGAGCAGCCGCCGACGCTGCCGGTGCCTCTGCCGCCCCGCTCCGCATGGCCTTTATGTACGTACCCAACGGCATGCACATGCCCGACTGGACGCCCGCCACGGAAGGTGCCGATTACTCTCTACCGCGAATTCTCGAGCCGCTGGCCGACCTGCGCGGCGATTTCAATATTCTCACCGGTCTCTCACAGCTCAAAGCGAACGCTAATGGCGACGGCCCCGGCGATCACGCGCGAGCACTCGCTACGTTCCTGACAGGTACGCAAGCCCGCAAGACCTTTGGCGCCGACATTCGGGCTGGAGTGTCAGTCGACCAAGTTGCGGCGCGTCATGTCGGCAGGCAAACGCGGTTCGCCTCGATTGAAATTGGTGGCGATGCGGGGGGCCAGTCCGGCAACTGTGACTCCGGTTACAGCTGCGCCTACTCGGCCAACATCGCCTGGCGCAACGAACAGCAGCCGATTCCCAAGGAGACGAATCCGAAGCTGATTTTTGATCGCTTGTTTTCTAACGGTCGCGAGGGCGAGTCGGCGGAAGCGCGGGCCAAGCGCGAACGCTATAACCAAAGCGTGCTCGATCTCGTCCGAGACGATGCCCAGCGGCTGAATCAGAATCTCGGTGCCAGTGATCGTCGCAAATTAGACGAATATCTGTCGGCCGTCCGCGAACTCGAACAGCGGATCGCTAAGGCGCAGCGGGCCAGCAGTGATCCCGCGGTCGCCAGTTATGTGAAGCCCAGTGGAGTGCCGGGCAGCTATGAGGATCATTTGCGGATTCTGTCGGATCTGCTCGTGCTCTCCTTCCAAACGGATACCACGCGAGTTGCTACGTTTGTGCATGCGAATGAGGGCAGCAATCGCAGCTATGCGTTCATGAACGTACCGGAGGGGCATCATGACCTCTCGCATCACGGCCGCGACAAAGGCAAGCAAGAAAAGATCAGTCAGATCAATCGCTTCCATGCGACGCAGCTCGCCTACCTGCTCAAGAAATTGAAGGAGGCGAAAGAGGGCGAGCGTTCGCTGCTGGATAACTGCATGATTGTGTATGGCAGCGGCATCGGCGACGGTGACGCTCACAACCACGATAATCTGCCGATTATGCTCGCCGGAAAGGCGGGTGGCCGGCTGCAGACGGGCCGGCACCTCAAGTTCCCCAACGGCACGCCGCTCACGAACCTCTATCTCTCCATGCTTGATTGGATGTCGGTCCCCTGCGATAAACTCGGCGACAGCTCGGGGCGGTTGACGGTCTAAGGCCGGCATTGAGCACGCTCGGATTCAGGGGACTTATCTTCCGCCTGTTCCAGTACGTTGTCGGCAGATCGTCAGATTCGTTTGCTAATACTCACTTGGACACTTTCTCATCTGGAACCATCGATGAAGCGTTTTGGACGTCTGTTTGGGCTGGCTCTTGGGCTTTGTTGGACGCTGGCAGTTTGTTTGGGGGGCAGTCGAGTTGCATCGGCTGCCGACCCGCCGCGTGTAAAAATACTCTTCTTGGGAGACAACGGGCACCATCAACCGGCGCTCCGCTTCAAGCAACTCGCGCCGGTCTTTGCCGAACGCGGCATTGATCTCACCTACACCGATCGCACGGACTCACTGAATCCGCGCACGCTGGGCGAGTTCTCGGGGCTGATGATTTACGCCAATCTGACGGAAATCAATCCGGATGAGGAGCGGGCGTTGCTGGAGTATGTGCGCGGTGGACGCGGACTTATTCCGCTGCACTGTGCTTCCTTCTGTTTTTTGAATTCACCGGCTTACATCGCGCTGGTGGGTGGCCAGTTTCGCAGCCACGGCACCGGCACGTTTCGCACCGAGATCGCGCAGCCCAATCATCCCATCATGAAAGGCTATCGCGGCTTTGAAAGCTGGGATGAAACCTACGTGCATCACAAGCACAACGATCAAGGACGCACGGTGCTGGAATTCCGCGTGGATGATCAAGGTCGCGAACCGTGGACGTGGGTCCGCGACGAAGGGAAAGGTCGAGTGTTCTACACGGCCTGGGGACACGATGATCGCACGTGGGGAAATGCGGGATTTCATAACTTGGTCGAACGCGGCACGCGCTGGGCGATTGGACAGGATCCCGCCACGGTACCGACGTTTGCCGACCGTCCGGAAATGACGTCCATCGCCGCCAACGCCGCTAAATTTGAATACCTCGATGCCGTCATCCCGTTTTATCCGCCGAGCAAAAAATGGGGCACGATCGATGAGCCGCTGAAGAAAATGCAGGCGCCGCTCAAGCCCACTGATTCGCTCCAGCACATCGTCACCCCGGTGGGCTTCCAAGTGAAACTTTTCGTTTCCGAGCCGCAGCTGCAGGGTAAGCCGATCGCCATCAACTGGGATGAGCGCGGCCGCCTGTGGGTTTGCGAATCGTTTGACTACCCCAACGAAATGCAGCCGGAAGGTGAGGGACGTGATCGCATTCGCATCTGCGAAGATACGGATGGCGACGGTCAGGCAGACAAGTTCACCGTGTTCGCTGACAAGCTGAGTATTCCGACGAGTCTCACGTTTGCCTATGGCGGCGTGATCGTACATCAAGCTCCGCACACGCTGTTCCTGAAAGACACGACCGGTGACGATGTGGCCGATGTGCGTCAGGTTTTGTTCACAGGCTGGTCGACCGGTGATACGCACGCCGGGCCCAGTAATCTGCGTTATGGACTCGACAATTGGTACTACGGCATGGTCGGCTACGCCGGCTTCAGCGGCGAGATTGCCGGTGAAAAACAGCGTTTTCAGACCGGCTTTTATCGCTTTCATCTACGCGCTCCCGCCGCCGGCAAGGCTTATCCCGAGGTGGACAAGTTCGAGTTCCTGCGAAACACCAGTAACAACTCGTGGGGCGTCGGTTTCAGCGAAGAGGGCGTGCTGTTTGGATCGACGGCCAACGGCAATCCGAGCGTCTACTTGCCGCTGCCTAATCGCTACTATGAGTCCGTACGTGGCTGGTCGTCGTCGGTGCTGGGAACGATTGCCGAAAGCAACAAGATCGAACCGCTGACCGAAAAGGTTCGTCAAGTTGATCATCACGGCGGCTTCACGGCCGCTGCCGGTCATGCCCTCTACACCGCTCGAAGCTATCCGCAGGAGTACTGGAACCGCACTGCCTTCGTGACGGAGCCGACCGGGCACTTGGCGGCCACCTTCACCATTCAGAAGCAGGGAGCCAACTATCGCTCCAAAAATTCCTGGAATCTCTTCGCCTCGGATGACGAATGGTCGGCACCAATCATTGTGGAAGTCGGACCGGACGGCAGTGCGTGGGTCGTCGACTGGTACAACTTCATCGTGCAGCACAATCCAACTCCCGCTGGTTTCAAGACCGGTAAGGGGAACGCTTACGAGATCAACTTGCGAGACAAGAAGCATGGACGTGTCTATCGCGTCGTGCATGCGGATGGTAAGCCATCGCCAGCAGCGGCATTGGCGGGGGCCACTGCCGCGCAGCAAGTCGCCGCACTGGACAATCCCAACATGCTCTGGCGCTTGCACGCTCAGCGGCTCCTGATTGAAAAGGCCGATAAGCAAGTGGTGCCCAGCCTGCTGGCGCGGCTCGCCAAGTCGCAGCCCGATGCGATTGGACTGGACGTCGGCGCCATTCACGCCGTCGCCGTGCTGAATGGTTTGCAGGCGGCCGAAGAAGAAGCGTCACCCGCTCAGAAGGCGGTCATTGACGCGCTGCGACATCCGTCGGCCGGTGTGCGTCGTAATGCAGTCGCTGCGCTGCCGAGCAAGTCCGCCGCTGCTGCGCTGCTCGCCGCAAATCTCCTGCAGGATGCCGATGGTCAAGTGCGTTTGGCCACGCTATTGAAACTCAGTGAATCGCCCGCCAACCAAGAGGTGGCTCAGAAACTGGTCGCGTTCTTGGCGGCTGGTGGAGCGTCGGATAACTGGCTGCTGGATGCGGCGACCACCGCTGCTGCTGCTCACGATCGTTATTTTCTGATCGCGGCAGCGAAGGCTGGTGAGGCGGTGGCAGCTCGCCCCGAAACGCTCGCGCGCATCACCATCGTCGCCGAACATTTCGCTCGCGGTAAACCGGTGGACGCCGTCGGTGATGTGGTCGTCGCGCTGGCGAATGCCGATCAGCGAGCGACGAGTGCCATCCTAGCTGGCTTGGAACGCGGTTGGCCGAAGGACGCACCCGGCAATTTGAATGAGTCCACGGAAAAGGCGCTGCTCGGGCTTCTGGAAAAACTTCCAGCGGGCTCGCGAGCTCAACTGGTAAACCTGGCAACTCGCTGGGGCAGCAAGAAGCTGGAGACCTACGCGGCGGAAATCGCTAAATCATTTTTGACGATCGTCCGTGATGATAAAGCGGCCGACGACGCGCGCTCCACCGCCGCTCGACAGTTGATCGAGTTCCGACCGAAGGATGAGTCGGCGATTCGTGATCTGCTGGCGGTATTTGGGCCGCGCACCAGTCCGGAGCTGGGTAAAGGCCTGTGCGAGGCGTTGGCGCTGAGTGAAGCGGCGGCGGCCGGTGGTTTGATCGTCGAGAAGTTTGGCGCGATGACGCCCGCGAGTCGACCGACGGCGGTCCGCGTACTGCTATCGCGTCCGGAATGGTCGGCGGCGATGATTGATGCGGTCGAAAAGGCCACGCTGCCGCTGGGCGATCTGACGCTCGATCAAAAGCAAGCACTGGCCGCTCACCCCGACAAGAAACTGGCTGAACGTGCCAAAAAGCTGCTGGAAAAGGGTGGCGGGTTGCCCAACCCGGATCGACAGAAGGTGGTGGACGAATTGATGCCGATCACCAAACGTACGGGCAACGCCGGTCATGGTAAGGATGTCTACAAAAAGCAGTGTGCCAAGTGCCACGTGCACAGTGGCGAGGGGAATAAAATCGGTCCGGAACTCACCGGCATGGCCGTTCACCCCAAGCATGAATTGCTCGTTCATATCCTCGATCCAAGCCGCAGTGTGGAAGGTAACTTCCGTGTCTACTCGGTGGTGACGGAAGATGGTCGTGTGATGCAGGGGCTGCTGGCGTCGGAGTCGAAAACAGCGATTGAGATTTTCGATGCAGAGGGGAAGAAGCACGCTCTGCAGCGCAATGAGATCGAGCAGCTAGTGGCGTCGCCCAAGTCACTGATGCCGGAAGGTTTTGAAAAACAAGTGACGGCGGATGATCTGTGTGACCTGCTGGAGTTTCTCACGCAGCGCGGCAAGTTCGTTCCCATTCCGCTGGATAAGTATGCCACGGCAGTCTCGACCAAGGGCCTGTTCTTCAGCGAACAGTCGGAGGTTGAGCGAATGATTTTTGCCGATTGGGGTCCGAAGACCTTTGAGGGTGTCCCCTTCTCACTGGTCGATCCCCAAGGACAACAGGTCCCCAATATCATTCTGCTGCATGGTCCCAATGGCAATTTGCCTCCCAAGATGCCGAAGACGGTGACGCTGCCCTGCAACGCACCGGCTCGCGCGATTCACCTGCTGAGCGGCGTGAGTGGCTGGGGGCATCCGGCTAGCGGAGTGGGGTCGGTGTCGATGATCGTGCGGCTGCATTATGCCGACGGTCAGAAAGAGGATCACGAGTTGAAGAATGGCGAACATTTCGCGGACTACATTCGACGCGTCGATGTGCCGGGTTCGAAATTCGCGTTCGCGCTGCGTGGTCAGCAGTTACGGTACCTGGCGGTACTGCCCAAACGTGCCGACGTGATCGAAAAGATTGAACTAGTCAAAGGCCCAGATGGCTCGTCGCCGATCGTGATGGCGGTGACCGTTGAATCACGGTAAGGCTGATGAGCGGAGTGCTGCGACTTGCGGCTGTGTGCGGCGACTTGCGGCGATGTGAACAGGCTTAGCGGGACGACTCCCGCTGAGCGCATGGCTTTCTTACAATTCTGCAGCAGGTAACGGAGCACTGGCTCCGTGCCTGGTGAGAGTTTGAGTTTATTTGGTTTTTAGATTCTGGAGAAAATTGGTTATGGCGCTGGAACGAACGTTGGTGCTGCTGAAGCCGGATTGTGTGCAGCGACGATTGATGGGCAAAGTCATTGGCCGGTTCGAAGAAAAGGGACTCAATATCATCGCGCTGAAGATGCTGCAGGTCACTCCGGCACTAGCGCGGCAGCACTATGCCGAGCATGTGCAGAAGCCGTTTTATCCCGGTCTGGAAAAATTCATCACCGATAGTCCGCTGGTGGCGCTTGTGGTCGAAGGGCTGGAAGTCATTCGAGTGGTCCGCGACATTCTCGGTCCAACGAGCGGCTTGAAGGCGCCGGCCGGCACGATTCGCGGCGACTACAGCAGCAGCCGACAGATGAACTTGGTGCACGCTTCCGACGGCCCCGAAGCTGCCGCTCGCGAAATCGCCCTTTATTTTGCTCCCACCGAAGTCCATCCTTACTCACCCACCCTCACGCCGTGGTTGCGAGCGGATGACGAATAGGTCGAGTGCCGCGGAAACGTGATTGGATTTGGCAATATCAATTCAGCAGGGAGATGCTGTATGTCGTTGGACTGCCATCGTGTGATCTCGATATCGACAATCGCCCTGCTGACGATGAGCTTGACGAGCCTTGTCACGCCGCTTCACGCGCAGCCAAACAGTCCGTCCAGCACCGGTCCCAAAGTTCCGGAGGGAGTGGTCTATGAGCGGGATGTGGAGTTTGGTCGCGGCGGCAATGATCGTCTGCGACTGGATCTCGCGCGGCCCGAGAAGTTGATGCGGCCCGCCCCTTGCGTCGTTGTGATTCATGGCGGCGCGTGGCGTGGAGGCGATCGGCGTTCCCATTCCGATCTGGTGATTAAGTTCGCGCAGGCAGGCTATGTATCGGCCACGCTGCAATATCGATTCTGTCCGGCGAATCCCTTTCCGGCGCAGATTGAAGATGTGAAATGTGGAGTGCGTTATTTGCGCGCCAATGCGCAGCGCTATGGCATTGATCCGCGCCGCTTTGGGGCGATCGGGTTCTCTGCGGGTGGTCACTTGGCGATGATGCTAGGCGTGATGGGCCCGGAGGATGGTCTCGAGGGTGAGGGTGGCTGGCCCGAAGAGAACAGTCAGGTGCAAGCGGTCGTGTCGTTCTTCGGTCCCACGGATTTAGCCGCCGACGATTTGCCGCCCGTCAGCCAAGGACTGGTAAAAGATTTTCTGGGTGGGACGATGGCAGAACGAGCGGAGATTTATCGTCGCGCTTCACCGGTCTCGTATGCTTCCAAGGGCGATGCTCCGCTGCTCATCTTTCAAGGCACCCGCGATCCCCTGGTGCCCCACACGCAGGCGTTTCGGATGACCGATGCGATGACACGCGCCAACGTGCCGGGACGCGTGGAACTGCTCTTGAATGCCAATCACGGCTGGGCCGGCGAGCAGCTCAACCACACCGTAGAGCAGTCCTTCAAATTCTTCGATCAGCAGCTAGTTCCCCGAGCGGAAAAGTAAGCGCGTTCGTGGTGGTCGGTTATCAGTGCTCGCTATCCAAGACTCGACATCGCTCGATACCCTTCTCACCTTAGCGCGATTTGCCTAGGGTTGTTTGTCCTTCAAATAGACTCACGCCAAGTCGCCGAGCTCTCTGAGAATCGGCGCCCCTGCCGCTTAGCTTAGCTTGGTTTGGGGCGGTCGGTGAGTGGTCCGACGGTGACGGTGGTGCGGGGGAGCAGCGGATATTCGGCTAGCAAGCCGTGGATATCGTCGAGTGTCACGGCTTGATAGGCCTCAACGGATTCGCGAATCGTGCGATAAGCGCGGCGCTGGACCCAGTTGTTCCCCACGGAAAATAGGCGATTGCTCGGCCGTTCACTGTGTAGTACCAACTGCGAGCAGATTTTGCTTTTCGCACGCAGCAGTTCAGCCGCCGAGACTCCCTCGTCAGACACCTGTGCAAACAACTCATCGATCGTTTCCAAGTTATCGCCGGTATCCTCGGGAGCGCAGCACAGGTAGGTCATGAGAATGCCCGTGCCTTGATATTCATAGTTCGCCAGTCCCGCATACTCGGCACGTCCCGTATCAATCAGCTCCCAGAAGAGACGGCTGCCGGTATCGTCGCCCAGGATGGTCGCGAGCACTCGAGCGGCATGGCGCTCGGAATCCGTGGCGGCGGGGAAATTACCAATCTGCACCGTATACTGCTGAGCGGAAATATCTTTGTGAATCTGCTCGAACCCTTCATGCCGAGCAGCACGCTCCGCCACACGACTCGTCGATTGCCGTTGCCAATGCCCACAATGACGTTCCGCCACGGCCACAAACCGCTCAAAATCAACTCGACCAGAAGCGACCAGCACCATGTTTTGCGGGCTATATCGCCGGTCGAAGTAGTCACGCATTTGACCGGGTGTGAGTGCTCCGACGGTGTCAACGGTGCCGAGCACGCTTTGGCTGAGTGGATGGGAGCCAAAGTGTGCGGCCATGCATTTTTCATGGGCGCCGTAGGGCGGCTGATCTTCGTACTTGGCGATCTCTTCCAGGATCACCTGCTTCTCGGTGTTGAAGTCATCTTCGCGCAAGGCAGGACGCATGATGTCCGCGAGCAGATCAACCGCTTGATCCTGGAATTCCGGTAACACGGTTGCGTAGTAAACCGTCTGCTCCTCGCTGGTGTAGGCATTCGAGTGCGATCCGAGTTCATCGAGTTCACGATTGACATCCTCGGCGGTTCGTCGCGGCGTTCCTTTGAACACCATGTGTTCCAAGAAGTGGCTCACCCCAGAGACCTCGCGCGACTCATCACGCGCCCCGGTCTTCACAAAGAAGCCTAATCCAATCGAGTAGGCACCCGGACTGCATTCGGCAATGATTTCCAGTCCATTGGGCAACGTATGCTGCTTAAATTCCACGCTCGATTCCCTTTCTTGCGGCCGTTCCGCGATTCCCAATCACCGTTGACGGTCGCCCTCAACGCTACTCGTCATTCTCGCCGTTGCCCGTCCCGTTCACTACTGGTCGAGTCTGCGGACTCCACTTACTGCGGACTCCACTTACTGCCGACTCCACTTACTGAACCGGCCACTCGAGCGGCTTGGCGCCGAGCGAAACCAGCGTGAAATCGCGCGGTGGATGTTCCGCCAAATAAGCGTTAATCGCGGGTACGTTCAGGTCGTCCACAATTTTTCCCAGCTCATCCAGCGTTTGCACTCGACCTAAATGAAACCATTCCGAAGCCATCGCACCGCTGCGCGACGGACTCGATTCCTGCTGCAGGATGAGTGAGCTTTTGAGTTTGGTTTTCAGTCGCGCCAGTTCTTGCTCGGTGATGCCGTCGCGCAGGCGATGCAGTTCGGCGACGAGTACATCGAGCGTCTGCTGAGCACGCTCGGTGGTCGTACCGGCGTAACAGAGCACCGAACCACGATCATGAAGTGAATGACAGAAGGCGTAGACGCTATAGCAGAGCCCGCGCTTTTCGCGCACTTCGGTAAAGAGTCGCGAACTCATGCCATCGCTGAGTACTCCCACAGCAGCGCGGGCAAAATAATAGTCGGGATGGGCGTAAGAGACACTGTCGAAGGCGAGTGCGAGGTGCGTTTGCGAGGATTCATGTGGGAAATGCTCGTGACCCCGCTCTGCAGGTTTCTCACGTAACGTAGCGGGCGGTCGAGCTCGCCAGCCTCCAAACAACTCGCCTACTTCGTCACGAATTTGAGGCCAGTCCAATTTGCCTGCCACGCTCAGGATGGCGCCTTGCGGTACGTAAGTCTCAGCGAAAAACTTTTCCAAGTGAGAAATCGTGATCGACTCTAAGCCCGCCTCGGTTCCCTGACTGGGACGACCGTAGGGATCAGGGTACTGGCGTTTGCGCAGAGTTTGCATGACGCGCTGAGCCAAATCGTCCTCGATCGCGCGTACTTCTTGCAAGCAGGTTAAGCGGGCATCGGGAAGCTGCGCGGGATTCAAGTGCGGCTTGAGCACTAGATCGGCGTAGATGCGGAGTGTCGCGGAGAGGTTTTCGGCTGGCATTGCGCCGCCGAAACTGGCATGAGCGTTGGCCACCGAGGAAGAAAAATCAGCGCCCAGCAATTCCAGCTCTTCGATGAATTGCCGACTATCTCGTGAGCCGCTGCCTCGCTGCGCCAGTTCACACGTGAGGGTTCCCAGGCCAGCGAGCTCGGCGGGTTCCCGCGAACAACCGGCAGGCACCAGCAAGGTAAAAGCGGCTGACTCCAGCCACGGCATCGGCTCGGCTAACAACACCAAGCCGTTATCAAACTGATGAGTATGGATCGGCACCGTGATGATTTCGTTTCTAAAGATCGAAGGAAAAAGCTGTCAGCCAATGCTCCGCGTCCTGTCACTGCCGACATCCGCTGGCCATCACCAGCTCCGCTCAGACATACACCGCTGGACGCTCGGACGCTTTATACGACGTTTTCACTTTGCGAAATCCAAATCGTTGATACAAGCGTACGGCCCCGACATTCTGTGCGGTCACCTCTAAAAAAGCGTATCGCAAGCCCACGTCGCGAAAGCCGGTAAGTGCCTGTTGTAACAGTTGAGTGCCCAGGCCGCGACCACGGTGCTGCGGGACAACGCCCACGTTTTGAATCGATCCGAGTCCTTCGAGGTCGATGATGCCTTGAATGGTGCCGCATGCTTCCCGCATCGTATTCTGGATTAACCAAGTGGCGCCTGGCACAAATCCATGGCGGCGGCTGATTTCGTTCATGAGCCGTCGGCAGCCATCCCACTCCCCCAGACAGGGAAACACACAAGCGTCCAGCTCATGGCGAAAACAGCGATACTTCGTCTCCGCATGCGTCTCGAGCAGGTCATCTCGCCAAGGTACGAGCTGATAACCCGAGGGAAGTGGAGTGGCTGCGCCTAGCTGACGCAAGTCATACTCCATGCGATACCGCTTAAAATAGGTGACGGCCATCGATTGCGGTGCCGAGGCAGGAAAGGATGAAGGGGCGAGTTAAAGACGGAGCGAGCTGAGAATGGGGCGAATAAGGTAAGCGGCAGACC
>JBJSXJ010000088.1:0-13084 GCA_046086325.1 Planctomycetota bacterium
GATAGTTCCGTGCGCTACGTTACGGATTCCATCGAACTGACTGTCTGGCGCTCCGTCGGTACTCGCAGTGGCGGCGAGGCGGCTCAGTTGCCGTAACTGCCCATGTCCATCGCAGCGGCTAATCGACTCCCCGCCACGATCCGATTTCTGCTTTCGATCGCGAGCTTATACGTCGCGAGCTTATGCGTCGCGAGCCTTTGCGTCGCGGGGTTAGGCTTCGGGGTCCTATTCATTAGCGGCTGCCAGCCAGCGAACAAGCTCGAGTCGAACCGACGGTTTGTGCCCAGCGAACAACTGGCCAGTCGAGCTCTCGAAACCGCCCTGGCACACTGGCGTGACGAGCAGCCAATCGGACCTTTGGAGAGCGGCGAGCGCGTGATATTGATCGATGCTCGACAAGGCAATGGCGAGCGTCTCAGCGAGTTTTCCGTCATTGGAACTCAACCATGGGAACGCGGTCGCCGGTTTGTCGTGGAACTCTCTGTGGACGAAGCAGACTCCCAGCGCGAGCGATTTGTTGTGGTGGGCATCGATCCGCTCCTGGTCTTTCGCCAAGAAGATTTTGACATGCTCGCCAATTGGATGCACCCCATGAACGACGAGGGAGTCGAACCGCGTGAACCAGACCAGCCCTGAGGCCCAGTCCCCGCGAAGTACTACATCCGCGACCAGCAGCACCTCCGCGACCAGCGCCACGCCCCCGGTCAGCGCTACTCCCCCGACCAGCTCAGGGCGACTCCGAG
This sequence comes from Planctomycetota bacterium, assembly GCA_046086325.1. GTDB lineage: Bacteria > Planctomycetota > Planctomycetia > Pirellulales > Pirellulaceae > JBJSXJ01. The sequence continues at coordinate 744 of JBJSXJ010000088.1, forward strand.
CCGCGCTGCGACTGCTCCGAGTGCGATTGCGGTTCGTCCTGGTCTTGCTCGTCGTGGCTCTCGTCGTCGGACAATGGGACTGGTTCACACTCACTTTCACCGCCTAACCGCTTCCTGGCTATTCTCCGCTCGGTCCGAAGGCGTGTCGCCCGACACCGAATATTTCTGTCCCATGTGCCCCGGTGTGCTCTCCGGTTGGCCCGACACCTGTGCCGTCTGCAATATGCCGTTGGTGCGACGACGCAAAGGCGAAATGACGACCTTGCCGACTGGCGTCATCGCTCGCATGCAGTTCACACCCCAGCGAGTTCAGTTGGCAGGAGTACAAACGGAAACTCTGCGCTACGAGCCGCTGCAGTATCCGCTCGAAGCGCTAGGGCGAGTGGTGGCGGAGTCGACATTATCAACCGCTCAGCCTCACGTGGTGATCGAGTTCCTGTCGCCAGCAGAGGAGCTCTGGCAGCAAACTGCTGCCTGGGAACTGCGCGATGCCCGGGACGCGGCCAGTGCCGTGGTCATCGCTAACCGCGTCCAGTTGGATGACGCGACCACGACCGACGCTGCGCCGCGTTTCAAACTGAAGATTGCCGCCGAGCAGTTGGCTAGTGCCACGAACTACCTGCGCGCTGGAACTCTGCTGAAAGTTACCACGCACGTGGCCGTCGCGGAGCTCCCGCCCTTCGTAACTCAGCCGCATGCGGAACTCATTCCCGCTACCGATAAGCCGCGACGTGTTTATCGCTGTGTCGACCATCCAGAGCAAGTTCGTCCGCGGCCAGGTAAATGTCCGCTCGACGAACGAACGCTCGAACCATTCCATCTGCATCCCGATCAGCAGCTGCGCTGGTGTTGCGAACAACACTCAGCGGTGCTCGCAACTGCCGCTGACCAGCGCTGTCCCGACTGCCCGGAACGCGAGCTGGTGCCGCGAGTGGTAACCTTTGCGCCTCCTGGTCATGTGCTGGCCGTACCGGAATCGGCAGTCATCGATACCGGCCGGCAAACATTAGCCTATGTGGAATCCGAAGCGGGATCCGGTTTGTTCGAAGGTGTCTTGGTGCGCGTCGGCAGACGAACGGGCGGCCTCTATCCGGTGATCGAAGGCTTGCACGCCGGCGAGCGAGTCGTTACGCGCGGCGCCTTTCTCATCGACGCCGAAACTCGGCTCAATCCCAGCTTGGCGACCACGTACTTCGGCGCCACCGCTAGCAACAGCAACAGCAACAGCAACAGCAACAGCAGCAGTGATAGCTCGAGTACGAATACCGCTGCTGTCGGCAGCCCGAGTACGACCACACGCGCTCCAGCGACCAACGATCGGACTCGCACCAAGAAGCCGGCGGAACTCGCCGAGGTACGCAAATTACTCGCTAAGTTCGACATGCCAGCCGCCGATCGGGAACTCGCCGAAGAGCAGCGAACTTGCCCCATCACCGGCATGGCACTCGGTTCCATGGGTAAACCACCCAAGAAGAACGTCGCCGGGCAAGCCATCTTCATTTGCTGTGAGGGCTGTGCCGCAGCGTTAAAGCGCACGGACTTAAAACGCCTTGACTTAAAACGCCTTGACTTAAAGCGCACCGATGCCCCCGCCTCGCCGGCTGGTAAAGCAGGGCGTCCATGATCACCGCGATCCTCGCCTTCTCACTCCGATACCGTGGGCTGATCGTGGCCGCAGCCATCCTGCTAGCCTGGGCTGGCGTGCGCGCCCTCTACCAGATTCCTGTCGATGCCATCCCCGACCTGTCTGAGAATCAAGTGATTGTGTTCAGCGACTGGATGGGACACGCGCCCGTGGAGATCGAAGATCGTGTCACCCAGCCGCTGATGAATCGACTGCGCGGGATGGACGGCGTGAGCACCATCCGTTCCTCCAGCGACATCAATTTTTCCATGATCCATGTCGTGTTTCGCGACGACATCGAAATCCTCGCGGCCCGGCGTCAGGTGGAAGAGCAGTTAGCCGGTGTGCGTGATGATTTACCCAGCGACGCGCGCACCTATCTAGCACCCGAAGCGCCAGCCACTGGACAGATTTTTTGGTACACCGTCGAAGGCCCAGGACTCGATTTGGGACAACTGCGCGCGATCCAAGATTTTTATGTCAAAGCCCAGTTAGCAACGGTCGAGGGTGTGGCGGAAGTGGCGAGTGTCGGAGGATTCGTGCGCGAGTATCAGATCGAGGTGGATCCGTGGAAGCTGGCCGCCCATCGTTCCACCTTAGGCGCGGTACTCGACGCACTTGCCAAAGCGCAAGCGACGGTCGGCGGCAGCGTCGTGCAGCGTGCCGGCCAAGAGTTCGTCGTGCGCGTACCGGGCTGGTTTGGAGTGGACGAGGAGGGGTTGTTCTCGCAGCAGCGCGCGGTGGACGATTTGCGTCACGTGGTCATTCCAGCGACCGACGGTACCTCCCATTTGCTCGGCGAGCTGGCGAGCATTGGCTTGGGACCGGGACCTCGCCGCGGGGCACTCGAAAAAGATGGTAATGAGGTTACGGGCGGTGTGGTGATGATGCGCTATGGTGAAAATCCACGACAAGTCACCGAACGCCTCTTAAAGAAAATCTCGCTGCTGAGCGGCGGCTTGCCACCGGGCGTGCGCATCGTCCCCGGCTACGACCGCACTGCCTTGATTGACGCGGCTGTCGGAACCGTCACCCGCTCGCTCGTCGAAGCGGTGATTACCAGCGTCGTCTGTGTGCTGGTCATTCTGCTGCATGTCCGCAGTTCGTTTGTGATCGCCGTCACCTTGCCACTCGCCACGCTAGCCACATTCGCACTACTGCACCTGCTACGCAGTCTCGGAATGGCGCAGATTCCCACAAATATCATGTCCTTGTCGGGAATCGCCATCTCGATCGGCGTGCTCGTCGATTCCTCCATCGTCGTGACAGAAAACATCATGCATCGCCTGCGGCTGGAGTGGGGCGATCGTCCCGTCACTGGTGACACTCGACCCGTCGTGATGGAGGCTTGTCGTACCGTCGTGCGACCGATTTTCTTTTCCATTCTGATCATGCTGGTCTCCTTTCTACCGGTGCTGACGATGGGTGGCAGCGCCGGAAAAATGTTTCGCCCCTTGGCACTCACCAAGATCATCGCCTTGGGCTGGGTCGCGCTACTGGCCATGACATTGGTGCCGGTCCTAGCGAGCTACCTGGTGCGCGGTCGCTTGCGCCGCGAAGAGGATAGCTGGATCGTACGTTCGTTGATCGACGTCTACCGGCCCTTGCTGCAGTTTTTACTCGATCGCCCCGCTGCCATGTTTTGGATGATGACCGTAACCGTGATGCTGGGAGTCGCTCCTCTGGGAATACCCTGGTTATTCCGCGCTGTACTACTGTGTGGTGCCGTCGTGTGTGGCTGCACCGCCACGCGTCGCTGGACACAACTGGCCGCGGTGAGCTCGATTCTTTTCGTGGGCTTGCTCGCCTCCGGCCTGCGTCCCATCGAACACGAAACGAATTTCATTACGCCGTTGGACGAGGGGACCGTGATGGACATGCCCATCACCATTCCCCGCATCGGACTCAGTCAAGCACTGGATGACATGAAAGCACGCGACATGATCATCTGTCGCTTTCCCGAAGTGGAAATGGTGATGGGAAAAGTTGGTCGAGCGGAAACGCCCACCGATCCGGCTCCGGTCGACATGATTGAAACGATGGTCAGCTTGCGCCCGCGCGACTATTGGCCGCGACGCAAGCTGCCGCCACAAGAAGCCCGGAAAATCCTCGACATGATCTGGTCGGCAGCCGTGAAATCGGAGGCGATTGCGCCGCTTTCCACGGCCGAGCAAGCGACTCGGCTCGATGCCATCCAAGCCGAACTGTTACCCCGTTTCGATGCGCAAATGCGAGAGTTTTCCTATCATCGTCAACGGGAGTTTCTGGAAGAGCTGAGACGCTTAACGCTGACAGACGTCATTGCCGCCTTGGTAGATGTGGTCCCCAGTCACCGCTTTCGCAAGCGACCGACCGCCGCCGAATTGCCCGTGATCGTCTCCGCTGTCTCCCTGTCGCTGATACCACATCATGGCTCCGCGCCCAGCGAGATGGAAATTGAAGAGATTGTGAATCAAGCGGCTTGGGAAATGCAGGAACGCGGTTGGATCGCTGGCATCGACGAACTGCTCCATCCGGAACTCCACTGGTGGGAACGCAGTAGTCAGTTCACCTGGGAACTTCTGGGCCGCCCTTCGCCTAGTCTGATGGAGCGTGTGCGGCGACGAACAGCCACCAAGCTCCGCGCACACTGGCTCGCGCACGCCGCTGAGCTGGATCGCGAATTAATTCCCCGCGGAGCAGCCACGATCGTTCGCTTGGGACTCGAAGAACTACTGCGCGTCGCGCCGGCGCGCGATGCCAGTTTGGTCGCTGAACTGGAACGTCTACGAACGTGGCGGGAATCACCGCCGATACCCAGTCGCTCCACCAGCACTCATCACGCTGCCGCCGCACCTCCGCCCCTCAATCCCCTGCCCCAGGTCGATCAATTACAGGCCGAACTGACACCGCTGGTCGCTCGTCGACTGGTGTTGTGGCGCGCGGCACGAGAAGACCTGGGAGCTTTCGGCGGAGAAATGGATTCGACATTACAAATGCCGGGCTGGACGAACGTCTGGACTCGCCCCATACAAAACCGAGTCGACATGTTGAATACCGGCGTGGGCAGCACCGCCGTCGCGATCCGAGTGCTCGGCAAGCAACTAGATGACGTCGTGGAAACGGGTGAGGTGGTAGCTGCCGTCTTGAAGGAACTGCCCGGTGCCGCCAATGTCATCGCGGATCCGGTGCGCGGCAAACTGTTTCTTGACGTGCACGTGGACCGCGAGCGAGCGATAGCACGCGGCGTCGATCCCACACAGGTTCGCACGACAGTCCAGGTTGCCACGGCCGGAACCGTCGTTGGCCAGACCTATGAAGGTCGCGCACAACATCCCATTCGAGTGCGGCTGCCACGATCGTGGCGCGAGGATGAAGCGACGCTTCACGACCTGCCGATCGCGCGCCACGATGATCCACAGCAACTAGTGAAACTAGCCGACGTCGCCACGATCGCTACTCGCGAAGGACCAGCCGCCATCAAAGGTGAAAACGGCTTGCTGAGAATCTATGTGCGCTGTGATGTGCGCGGTCGAGATGCAGCGGAGTTCGTGCGACAAGCACAGTCGGTGGTGGCGCGGCGAGTGCGATTGCCGGCGGGTGTCTACTTGGAATGGACCGGAGGCTTTGAGTACTGGGAGCAAACACGGCGCACCCTGTTCGTTATCGCTCCGCTGGCCGTTTTGCTGACGCTCCTCCTGCTCTACTGGACCTATCGTGACTTAGCCGACGCACTGCTGCTGCTCCTGGCAGTACCCGGTGCCCTGGCCGGTGGCCTGTTCCTCCAGTGGCTCTGGGGCTGCAAGCTTTCGATGACCGTAGCCATCGGTTATCTCTCCTGCTTCGGCATGGCTACGGCTACGGCCGTAATCATGCTGGTTTATTTGCGTGAAGCGGTCGAGTCGGCGGGGGGACTGGAGCAGCTTTCGCTAGCCGAACTACGGGCTGCAGTGGTGCGCGGAGCCGTTCATCGTTTACGTCCCAAGTTGCTCGCCGAGGCGACTACGTTGATTGGCTTGGCGCCCATGATCTGGGCCAGTGGCGTGGGCGCTGAGGTGATTGGACCGATGGCGGTTCCCGTGTTAGGCGGAATTCTAGTGGCCGATGAAGTGATTGATTTGTTCTTACCCGTAATGTTCTATTGGGTTCGATCGCTGCGCTGGCGACGACTTCACGCACCATCCGAATCTACCTCGCACCGCACGCCATCATCCGATTTTTCTCATTAGGTCCTTTCATGAAAAATATCCTGCCACTCGCTGCACCTGATTTTTCTTTAGAGCCGCTTGGGGACTCGCTGTGCCAGCAGCAACTGCCGCGCGTGCAGCAACTGCCGCGCATGCAGCAACTGCCGCGCGTGAAGCACTGGCTATGCCTGCTCGTACTCTTGCTCTTGGTGACTGGCTGTGGTCGTCGCAATCAGGATTACGTACCCACCGCGACGGATGCTCGCCGAGCTCTCGAGATGGCGCTAACTCAGTGGAAAAATGGCTCGAAGCCGGGTGAGCCGATGCAGAGCCCAGACGCTCGTGCCATGATCGTGGAATTGTTTGACGGCGATTTCAGCAGTGGCGCGCGGCTGTTGGATTGGCGGATCGAGTCAGAGGGCGGCGCCACCAGCGGCCCCTTACCGTTTCAGGTGACCATCCAAGTCGCCCCTCAGGGAGCAGCAGCGCCACTAGCAGCAGCCGCATCTGATAGTGCCACCACCGGATCACCGCTGGCACAAAAGGTCACGTACTATGTGACCGGTGTGAGCGGCCGCTTCGCAGTTTTCCGCGACAAAGAATATGAAATCCGCTCCAGCCAGATGTGATGCCGGTCGCGCGTTGAGGCGCTAAGAACCACGAATGACACGAATCGTACGAAGGGGTAAACAATCGTTGGGTTAAACGTTGGGTGTTCGGTTTGACCAGCAGGTAAATCACAGACCACAGGAACACCTTAGCCATGCCTCCAAAAATCCCGTGGCGACAGCCACACTGAGTCGTTGCTCGCAGTCGCTATTTCACGGCGGCTTCGGCGGCGGCTTTGAGATCCGCGTTGGTTTCGGCGAGCGCTGTCTTGACCACGAAGTCGCCTGGTTCTCCGCCCAGTTGTTTGGCGGCTCGAACGACAGCTGTGCGAGTCATCTTGCTGGCATTGTGGTACGCTGCGGCGATCACCGGCCACGCATCGCCCTTCCGCTTCACGGCCGCCTCCACCGCTGCCGCAGCTTGTTTCTCTGGACCCTTCTTGGCCATTGCGTACAGGAGCAGCAAACCCGGTTCGCCTTCCATCCGCGAGCCGACCGCCACCACGTGATCATAGAAATCGTCATTCATTTGCGCCTCGGCGATCGTGCTGAGAAACAGAATTCGCTGACTTGGTGGGAGTTCGACGTTTAGCAGCGTCTTCAGCAATTCCTCGTTCGCATCCTTCGTCATGAACGCAAAGAACACCACGTTGTCTGGCGAATTGCGTTTGGCCAGTTCCTGAGCCAAGAAGATGCGGTCCTTACCACCGAGCCCTTCGTAGGCCAGCGCGATCGCCGTGTAACCGTCTTCGCCAAGCGAGACGGCGGCCGTCAACGCTCGACGCCGCACCGATTCATGCGGTGAGTCCTTGGCCACTCGGCCACAAACCAGCACGACTTCATCGCGCGACGCCAGCTTTTCGATCTCCTTTAATGCTTCGAGCTGCTTTTGCTCTTCGCCGCTCTGGAAGAGTTCGACTCGCTTTTTCAATTCGTCGCTCAGCTTCGTCGGGGCCTCAACCAGCATTTGAACCTGCTTCGTCTTGGCGGTGATCGATTCCTTCAACTCTTCACCACGCTTCTTCACGCCCGCGTCCGCGCTCTTGACCTCCGACAGCTGGCGATCTAGCTGCTCCATGCGCTCTTTAACCGTTTCCAGCGAAGCTGGCACGTCGGCGGCGCCAGCCACGAGCGGAAAACGGGCGTTCGTCACGAGGCCCACTGGTACGGCCAGCGCCACGACGAGACTCAACAACGGTATCTTTTTCATGTTCGATTCCTTGCTGGAACGAGGGGACAACGAACGAAGCGAAAGAACGAGCAGCGGCTGTAAGGCACTGTCTTCGCCCATGGTATCGTATTGGGGACGCGAACAAGCGACCGTATGCCACGGGTGAGGCCAGCGGCAATCTAACGTCGCGGTTAGACTCCTGGTGATGGCAAGCCTGCAGGGCAAACCGTACCGGTCTCCCATCTTACCGGACCGGCAAAACCATGTTTTGCTGAGTAATCCTTTGTCATGGCACCGAAAAGATTGTCAGTTGCGGCCTTGGCGGCACTTGTTGCCGGTGACCGAAGGTGGAATCGCCTTGCTGGTTTTTTTGCGGAATTGCGGTGTGATGCGTCTCTTAACTGCCCACCTTTTCCTTGGCCTGATAACAGCGGCGCTGGCGACCGTGGCTGTGTGCCCGAGTGCCGCCCTGGCTCAAGTCGTGGCCGACAATCCGGCTGTAGACAATCCGGCTGTGACAGGCGACGAGCTGCTGCCCGGTGAGGAGACGCTGACGGGCGACGAGACGCTGACCGGTGAGGAGACGCTGACCGGTGAGGAGACGCTGCCCGGTGAGGAGACCAGCGTGGAGGCCCACCAGGACGCTTTCGTCCGCCAGCCGCTCGATTGGTCCCGGATACCGGGCACGATTCACCCCATGCCTCGCCCAGGTTTTTTTGCCTTGCCGCCCACACAAAAACAAGCGGCTTATTCGCTCTGGGATAGCCTTACGGGCCGCGAGCATCCCACGTCGCCCAAAACCGGATACTCGAATCTAGGTTTGATTCAGTTCCCCTACTTCGACTCCGATTGGCGGTACGTCGATGCACTGAGCGTTGAGGAGCGAACCTGGGTTGAACGCTGGAAGCGCATGCCGATCGGCGATCAATCTTTGTTGTCGATCGGCGGTAATTATTGGGTCCGCTACATGGGAGAACATAACAGCCGCCTGACGAGTAAGACGAATGATTACACGCTCGATCGATTCCGCCTGTTCTCCGACTACTGTTATCGAGACGCGCTGCGAGTCTACGGCGAATATATTTGGGCGGATAGTTTTAACGAGGACCTGTCGCCGCTGCTGACGGACGTCAATCGCGGTGATTTGCTCAATCTTTTTGTCGATCTGAAGCTGTTTGAATTCGACAATAAGCCGGTCTTTGTGCGAGGCGGACGGCAGGAGATGCTGTACGGTTCCCAGCGTTTACTCTCACCCATTGAATGGGCCAACACTCGACGCACGTTCGAAGGCGTCAAGTTATTTCGTCCGGGAGAGCAGTGGGATGTCGACGCCTTTTGGATGCAACCGGTGATTCCTCGAGCGAACGAACTCGATCAAGCCGACCATCGCCAAAACCTCGTGGGCACCTGGGTCACACATCGCCCTCGGAAAGGTGAAACCATCGACCTTTATTATCTGGGTTACGACAACCGCAATGCGCTTACACAAAAGGGAATCATCCGAGCACCCACCACGGTTCATACCACGGGGAGTCGCTGGGCGGGTGACCAAGAGGGACTGCTGTGGGACTTCGAAGCGATGTTTCAGTTTGGCGAACAGGCTGATCGTAATTTATTAGCAGGCGCGGCGACCGCCGGCCTGGGCCGCTCGTGGAAAGATCGCCCCTGGCAACCAACGATTTGGGCCTACTATGACTATGCGAGCGGTGATCGAGATCCAAATACCGGCGCTGCTCATACCTTCAATCAGATTTTCCCCTTCGGTCATTACTACATGGGCTGGATGGATCTGGTGGGGCGACAAAATATTCACGACCTGAATCTGCACTGTTACCTCTATCCCGTGCCGTGGATCACGCTGTGGACTCAATACCATCACTTCTGGCTAGACCAGGAAAAAGATGCGCTTTACGGTCCTTCGGGGGCGGTCATGCGCCGCGACCCAACCGGCAATGCCGGCAACAACGTCGGTGATGAAATCGGCCTCTTCGCGAATTTCCATCTCACCCGTTACTCGGACGTGATGGTCAGCTACAACCAGCTCTTCGGCGGCCGTTTTTTGCAAGCCACTGCTGGCCCCAACCAAGCGGCATCCGCCGACTCGCTGTACCTCATGTTCCAGCAACGCTGGTAAGTTCGCTGGTATGGCACCCTGCCCGGCCTCTGAAGTCTTGCGACTTCAGCTACGAAGTACTGGCTGCGAAGTGGTGGCTGAACGACGAAGCTGAAACACCATTACGAACTTATTTCAGGGTTTTTATGTACTCGATCAACGCCCAACGTTCTTCATCGGTGAAGTCGCGATAGGAACCATCGGCTTTCTTGGTCTGCGTGTATCCTTTCCCTTCGTGCCCTGAATTGGCATTTCCCGGAATCGGCTGGCCAGCGTCGTCGACCGTTCGAAACTCAAAGGCGCCCTCCGTCGGCTGGATACTTAGCCCGACATGACGCGGGTCGAATTCAAGGCTACCGACAGGAAACTTTTTCAATCGATCTCCGGCCGGTAGCAACAATTGATACAAGCTGGGAACCGAACCGTTATGCAGAAAGGGCGCGGTGGCCCAAACCCCGTTGAGTGGTCGAGCCTTGTAGCCAAACAATAATTGCTCTGGCGCGCTCGTGTCACTGACATCTCGTTTACCGGTGATGGCGAGCAATTGCTCGGGGTCCGGCTTCAGTTCGGCCAAGGCGCGCTGCACCACTCCTTTCACCGCGGCCCCGAGCACCGCACCGGCTGGTACTTCGGCCTGCTGGTTGCCATCAGGAATTAAATCTTTCAGCGCGCCAGGCTTGGCTTTACGCGTAATGAAATTGGTAACCATCGTCGCATCCGTGCCGATCATGTTTTGATCGGGTGGAAAAACCGGAATGTTGACGGTCTTAATGAATCGCTGACCATTCGTATTGGGTGAGGTCAGCGGAAAGTTACCCTCGGCGTCTCGCGATGAGTGACAGGCGGCGCAATGGGCCGCATACAGCTCCTTCCCTCGCTGCACCTTCTCCTGATCCAGCTGGCCCAAGATCTCCTCGGGCCAAGCGGGCGCGGAGAGCTGCGCGATCATCTCTTCCAGCCGGAAGAGGTTGGGGATGTTAGCTGTCGACGTGAATTGTCCCTCCTGCGGCGTACCTGTTATTTTGGCATGGGCAAACACCCCTAATACCTCGCCGACGTTTCGAGCAATCGGATTGCCAGCGGACGAATTCCACTGCACCCAGTCCAATTTGGGTGTATCCCACACAAAGGGAAAACTGACCGGCGCATTCGCTGGCCGGCTGTTTTCGGGAATCTCGAGTGCGGCGGAAACGACTTGGTTTAGAATCGCTCCAAACGCGTCCAGGCGAGCGTATCCGTAGCGATGTGGAGCTCGATTTCGCGCGATTACGCTCTCTAACGTACCGGTATAAGCGACGACACTGCGGCGCAGCGATTTGGCTGCGACTTCATCGAAAGGCTGGCCACTCGACGCCGCCAATCGTTTCGCAAACCGCAGGAACTTAGCGTCGTTCGTATGAGTTGCCCGCAGCGCTGCGGCTAACTCAAATTCAAACATTTCATGATCCGCCAAGGAGGCGCCCCCGTCGATGCGCACTGCCTTCCCCTGAAAGTGAATCTCATTCGTATGACAGGCGGCGCAGGTGAGTCCCAGCCACTTATTGCCGACGGGATAATCACTGATTTGATAGTTGGGGCCTAACGTCGCCCGCTTCAACGCATAGGCGTCACCCACCGACCGTGGATTGTCATCTAAGACAAACCCGATCGGCAGCCCCTCGGGATTTTTGCGCGAGGGCGGCTGGGGAATATGACCCATTTTCGCCAAATAACGATCGTCGCGAAACAGACTTTCACGATCACGTTGCTCAAGTGCCAAGAACCACTCCCACGGGACCAGCTGTGAACCTTGCGTCGTGTAGTAGAAATCCTCGCGCTGGCCCTCGCTCCAGCCCTGCTCGAGATAGACCACCGGAGGCTGCGGCGCGACATCCCTTTTTCCACCCGCAGCGGTGCTGGCCGTCGGTGGTGGTGCCGAGTAAACCTGTTCGCTCGTCCAACTTGTTATCACGGGCGCACAACACGCTACGACCACAGCAAACAACCGATTCCATCGCATAAGCTGCTCCCCCAGATCATCGTGACGGCTGATTCCAGAAAATGATCAAACTTGCTGGCCACTTTACGTTCTGCCTACTGAATCGTAGGAAGTGCCCACCGCCGGACACCAGTTCTGGAATATTTTTATGGTCCTTCCCGGTTTCCTGTGGGTCGACGTGAAGCAACGACTCAGGGTCGCTGTCGCCACAGGATTTTTGGAGGCCTGGCGAAGTTGTTCCCAGCGTTGATATGCCTCTCATGGAACTGGAATTTATGGGCTAAGGAGTTAGCGTAACTGCCAGGAGCCTGTTCCATGACCGACCCGAGCGCCGACTCAGGAGTCAAGACCGAAGTCGCGGCAGTCCACCAGCGCGTGGCCTGCCGCACTTCCCGCTTCGGGATTGGCACCTACGCGCTAAACCTTCGCGGCACGAGGCCGCGATCCGAATGGCAGGATGCCCTCACCAATTCGCTAACTCGCGGCCCACGAAATTCCAGTTGCCGGTGAACCAGGCTCCGCCCTTTACGGCCCCGAACGCCTACGTTACAGGCTCCGCTCTCTCGTCCTTGTTGCTTGTTTCTTACTTGCTACCTGCTGGAGGCTCCAACGGACTCAGGGCCAGCCGGAAACCCAGGGAGCTCCCGCGGGACGCCGGAACGTTCCTGAAGCGGATCGCCG
>JBJSXJ010000089.1:0-4052 GCA_046086325.1 Planctomycetota bacterium
GATACCAACTGGCCACTTAAAATTTCCTTTGTTCCGTTCCTCGATCTCTGTCTGCAGCGAATTCGAGCTCAAAGCACTTTGCCGACGGATGCATTGCCGGGCGAAGCCTGCATTTGGTCGGTCGCCGCTGAGGGCCCGCTAACTCTGCAGCGACTCTCGTTGCCCGACCAAAAAGATGGCTCACACGATCAGGCCGCCACAACAGTGACTCCTGATTCTGCGGTCGTCGTGCAGGCTCCGGTGGAATCGGGGCGAGTCGAGTTTACGGCACCCGAGAAACCAGGCTTGTACGCCGTGAGTCTCGATGGCGGTCAGACCAAGAGCCATCTCTTGCAGGTGAATCCGGCCATCGAAGAATCGGTACTCGCCTACGCGGCTGGTGATTCGGTTCTGGATTCGTGGCGACGCACTGACGTAGAAAATGCGACTGCCCCCGCTACAACTCAAGATTCCACCTTCGCATTGACGCGCGCGGAAATCATGCGTCAGACTGTCTGGTGGTGGCTACTGGCGGCAGGCACCGTGGCCCTCTTCATCGAGTCCTGGTGGCTGCTGCGTCCCATGAAGGCAATTCGGAGCTGAACCGATGCACCAAGGTGTCGTGGTTGATCGACGAATCGAGCAAGCGGAATTGCGTTGGCGCTGGCGTCGCTGGCTCCGTATGACCCTCGCCGTCTTGATCCTGCTGCTCGTCGCTGTTTTAGCCATTCATTTACTGGTGGCGTTCGAATGGCTTACCAGCCGGTCACTCTATGCTGTGCTGCTCGTGGCCTGCAGCATGGCGGCTGCGCTGCGATGGCTGATCGGAACACTCGTGATCGTGCTCCGCCCTGTCCCGCCGGAATGGATGGCGGCGGCACTCGAGCGCGCCCAGCCGCAGCTTGCCGATCGCATACACACTTCTGTTTACCTCGATGAAATGTTGCGCTCACCGCTTAACCGAGGCGCTACGCGAGCAAGTGGTCAACTGCGCGAGCAGGCTGATATCATCCAAAGCTTCGCTGCCAAGATTCGTGATCAGGCCGGGACGATTCTGCGCTCGCCAGCCAAGTCACCTCTGTTTCCCGAGGCACCTATTCTATGGCGAGTGTTACTTTTCTTGGCCTTGCTACTCGCGGTCGACCTGCTGCTCTGGAAGTCAGAACCCTGGAATAAACTTAGAAGCGAAAAAGTTGCCTTAACGCCAGTCTCGCAACCCACTAGCACTCTGACGATCCCTCCGCCCACCGCCGACGTACGGGAAGAATCAGCTCCCTGGGGTGAAGTTCGTATCACGGAACCCGGAGTGGATGTGCAGATGACCAGTCTCGATTCGCTGATGCTGCAAATTGAAGCGACCACCAACGGCACGCTGCAGTCCGTCACGTGGCACATGGCACGCAACGGCGGTGAGTGGCGAGCGGAACTATTGCCCGAGCCCGCTGACCCGCGCTATGTCACCTATCGGCGCGAACTAAATGCACCTCAATTGAATCTGCGCGATTGGGATGTCGTTACCTACTACGCCGAAGCACAAACCAAGGCTGGTGAAACCTATCGCTCACGCGAATACCTGATTGAGATCGTGCCGCTGCTGGCCGATCAGCAGCGCACGTTCGCTCGTAGCGAAGATTCAGCAGCGACTGAACAGGCTGATGATAACGCGGAAGCGGCGGACAACAATCCCGAGACCCTGTTTGCAGAGTTATCACAATTAGTGGCAGATCAGCGCGAAGTGGTGCGGCAGTTGAAGGCTCAGGCTGCCGCCCATTCCAGTGGTGAAAAAACAACGCCCAACGATTCAGCTCCAAACAATCAAACGGATGATGATCGCACGACAAACAAGCACAAGCTTCAGTCCCTGAAGCAACGCGAGCAGCAGTTGGTCGAGGCGACGCGGCTCATGTCGGCCAAGCTTCGGGCGAGCAGTGCCCAGTGGGAGTTGCCGACGGATGAGCAAACGAAACTTGACACCCAGTTGCGACAGGATCTCAAGCAAGCGGAACGGTCGCTGCAGAGCGCCGCAGAGGCACTGCAGAATGGTTCGGTTGAAGAGTCGAGTCCGAGCGCAGAGCAAGCGCTTCAGAAGCTGGCTGACGCTCGGCAGCATCTTTATCAGTCGCTGGAACAAGCTGCGCAGCCATCGGCTCCAAAGGATGCGAACGCAGTTGCTGGTCCAGTCGAGCGACCATCACCAGCCCGTGCCAACACGGCTCGCGATCCCGCCACAACAGATCCCGAATTGGCTGCCAAACTCACGCAGCAAATGCTGTGGGATCAGCAGCAGTCCGCCGAGCGACGCGAGGGACTGCAGCGAGCACTCGACGAACTGGCGCGGCGCCAGCGGCAATTAGCCGAGCAAGTCGATCCGCGTCGACCGGATCAGATTCCTCGCCAAGCCGCCGCGCAAGAGCAAATGAATTTGGAACTGGATGAACAAGTGGAGCGCGACGCCAGCGACCTCCCGTCACTCCAACCGCTCACCGCACAGAAACAAGCCGCTCGCCAAGCAATGCGCGAGGCCGCTCAAGCTCTGCGCGGTGGCAGTCCGCAAATGAAGGAACTGAATCAAGCTGCCGCGCAGCAGATGCAAACACTGGCCGACGAGCTGCGACAGGAAAACGAATTTGCGGATCTTGTTGATCGCCTCCAGTTGCAACAGGCCTGGAAGCAGCAAGCCCAGCGCTGGAACGAACTCAGCCAAAACAGCGACGAGGCTTCTGAACAACGTCCACAGAAAGACTTACAGACCACGCGCGAGTTACAGACGACACGCGAATTAAGTCAGCAAACCGATCGGCTACTCGAGCGTGATCGAAACGCCAAGGACGCCAGACGCTCGGAACAGAATCCAGCCGACGAAAAGCTGGGCGAGAAACCCGGTGATAAACCTGGAGAACAACTCAGCGATAAACCAGGCGAACAATCCGGTGAAAAACCTGGCGACAAACCAGGCGACGAACCTGGAAGTAAACCGAGTAAAAAGCCATCGGCGGATTCGTTTGCGCAAAAGTGGGAGTCGCTCAAAGACAAGATCGCTGGCCAATGTAATCAGGTCGGATCGTCACCAGCAGGTGCGTCGCGTAGTGAAGCTGCTGCCGTTTTATCCAAGACGCTACAGGAACTTACTCAGTCGACGAATCCTTCGCAGCCCTCTCCGTCACCCTCTCCGTCACCCTCCTCATCACCCGGCGGCGAAACGCCATCGCAGGCTCCCGGTCCTCGCGCAGGCGATCAACTCACCCGTGGTATGCGCGCCTTGGAAAGTCTCGCTCGAGATCAGGAGCGTGGTACCGATTCATCAGCCCCAATGCTCCAGCCCAGCCAGCAATCTCGCTTGCGACAGGATGCCAAACGCAATTTAACGCAGGGTGTGCGTGGTCGCTGGGGACAGAATGAACGTAGTGATCGAGTGGTGAAGCAAATTGAAGAGCTACTGGACGATGAGCGTACTCGCATCGACGCGGCAGTCGTCGAACGTCTGCAGCGACAAATCCAGCAAGTGCAAACGGAGGCCGCGGGTGGGCAGGATGTACGTGATCAGCCGCCGACCAGCGGAGCCTATATTGATCCCAGTCGTCTGCCGCCCAGTTACCGCCGCTCCATCGAACGCTACTTTCAAAAACTGTCCGAGCAGAACCAATGACGCTGGAATTCGCTTGGCCCTGGGCACTCGGGTTGGGATTGCCACTGCTGTTCGCGACGCTTGCCGTAACCATTTGGCAAGACCGATCATCCGGGCGGTTCGGTGCCGCACAGTGGCTGCTGCTGACACTGCGAACCATCGCCTTGCTGCTTTTGATTCTACTCCTCGCGCAGCCGATACTTGTTCAATCAGTCGAAGAGCCGCAGGCACGTCCGCAAGCAATCGTCTTGTTTGATATCAGCGAAAGCATGGCTCTGCGGGAAGCCGGTAGTTCTCGGTATCAGGTGGCCCTCGACTTCGCGCGGACGAAACTGCTGCCAGCGCTCGCGGCCAGTGGACTCGACGTGCAAGCTATGACGTTTGCTGAAGACGCTGAACAAAAGAGCGGCACGGAGCTGGCGGCACTCACTCCCATAGGCAAAAAAAC
>JBJSXJ010000090.1:0-8582 GCA_046086325.1 Planctomycetota bacterium
CAATTCTTTCTGTCGGCGGAAAATCTCTCGAACAAGAATAGTTGACTGTTCGCCCTCCGAGTCCGCACTCCACGCCGCGATCAAGCTGGTGTGCGAGCTACCAGCGGCGCTCTGGCCCCTCATCCCCGCCCTTCTCCCCAATAAGAAAAATAAATAGACATCACATAATGGATACCCCCCTTATTTTTCTTATGGGGGAGAAGGGAGGTAGCGCCAGCCGCTCTCGCCCGCTGCCGGAGGGCTCACGCCCTGGCCGCTAACAAAAAACTCACGCTCCCGACCGGCCGCCTCGCCGCAAGTTCCTGAGAAAAAAAAACGCGGGATTCGGCCGAGTGCGGCTAAGTATAAACGACGATTAATTCGTCAGGTGCCCCCGGCCCGAGAGCTGCTCGGGGCGGATGGAATGGAGCGTTCAAAGGAAACAAGCGTTCAAAGTAAGCGCGCAGAGTCATAAAGCGTTCGGAGTGAGGGGTTTACGTGGTCGGTTCAACGGAGTTCATTACGCAGCTCACACGCGCCCAGCGACCGCTGCACGCGTTTGTCCTGTCGCTGGTCTGGAATCCGGCCGAGGTGGAGGACATTCTGCAAGAAACGAACTTGGTGCTGTGGGAGAAGGCGGAGGAGTTCGATGCCAGCCGTCCCTTTCTGCCCTGGGCGATGAGGTTCGCCCAGTTGCAAGCGCTCGCCTGGCTGAAAAAGAAACAGCGACAACAGCAGCGGCTCGTGTTTGATGAAAGCCTGATCCAACTTTTGGCCGAAGAAACCACAGCGGATCGGACGGCTTTCGAGGCGCGGCAGCGAGCCCTAGCGTCTTGTTTGCAAAAACTGCCGGGACCGCAGCGCGAACTGATCGCTCGGCGTTACGAGCCGGAGGCTTCGGTCAACGCCATGGCCGAGGCGGCGGGGATCACTCCCAAGGCACTTTCGGACCGCTTGCGGCGGATTCGCCATGCCCTGCTGGACTGCATTCAGGCGACGCTGACGAACGAGGCCTGCGCATGAACCTGACGGACAGCGGCTGGGAAGAACTGTTCAATCGGATCGCCGATGGGCTGGCTGGTCCCGAAGATGAGATTCGGCTGGCAGAGTTACTGCGATCCAACGCTGCAGCGCGTCGCGCCTATCGCGAGTTTTTCGCGTTACATGCCGCTTTGCACTGGGACTATGTCTCGACTGCCCTCCCAGCCTCTCTCGCACCCCCAGCCTCTCTCGAACCGCCAGCACCATCCCCAGTCGCGACGGCCAGCGTGCGTCCCGTATTGCTGGCAGCATTCCTGGCAGGGATGGTGGTCGCTACCGTCATCGTGTTTGCGGTCCTGCAACCTTTCCGGGCGCGGCTGGACGAACATCCTCAAACCAAGAAGCCACTTGTCGCTCATCCCCCGGAATCTCAGGATCTCGCCCTTGAATCTCACCCTGCGAAGCCACTGGCTGCGCTGCTGGTCGATGAAGCTGGTGCCCAGTTCTCCCCGACTCGCGCGCCCGAGGGAGTCCGATTTCGGCCGGGCGGATACGAGCTGCTGGCGGGTATCATTCATCTTCGATTTACCAACGGCACCGACATGATCGTCACGAGCCCGGCGCGGTTCGAGGTGCAAGACGCTCAGAACATTCAGTTAATCTCGGGCAAGATCCGCGTGACGGTCCCGCCCGCCGCCAAGGGCTTCAAGGTCGCCACGCGCGACGCGGCTTATATTGATTTGGGCACGGAATTCGGCTTGCGGGTCGATGATCAACGTGGGACCAGCGATCTGTATGTATTCGACGGGCAAGTCAACGTCGCCGATCTGCAAACCGGTAAAGTGCTGTTAGAGGTCGTCGAAGAGGAATCATCGCGGTATGTCGACGGCGCCATCGCCGCGGCGCCGGAACTCGCTCCCGACGACTTTCCCACGCCCGGCGCGATTGGGCTCCAGCGATGGCAGCGGTACGTGGAACAAATTCAAGAGAGCCCAGGACTGCTGGCCTTCTATCCGTTTATCAAGCCGGCAGATGAAACGTTGCTGACAAACCGCAAGGCGGGCTATCCAGGCGGTAAGATTTCTGGAGCGCGGTGGGTGTCCGGACGCTGGCCGGGAAAAGAGGCGCTCTTGTTCGACCGCGATGCTGACTTCGCCGAAATCGACCTTCCAGGCCATTACCATGCGCTGACCATCGCCACGTGGATCAACGTCGATCGGCTCGATTTTGAGTTGAGCGCGATCCTGAATACGGATGGTTACGAGGTCGGCGGCTTCCACTTTCAGCTCACGCGACAAGGGTTGCCGCGTGGTGGCGTGATCGCGGATGGTACCTTTCAGGATGAAGTCGTCGGGAACGCGGTTCCCAAGGGGCACTGGACCCATGTCGCGATGGTGATGTCGAATGACACTCGCATCACGCGAATCTACATCAACGGAAAGCTCGCGCGCGAACGGCATTATCCCCATGCCGAGGGCTTGTGTCCCGGCCGCTGCCGGATCGGCAACTGGCTGGCGAATGCCGGTTCGAATATGGCGAATCGTGCACTGCGCGGACGGATGGATGAACTGGCGATTTGGGAGCGAGCGCTGCCGGAATCCGAAATTCAGTCCTTGGTCGAAACCGGCCGCATCGGTTTGCTTTGGAACGTCGATTGATGATTTTTTTCAACCAGAGATTGCTATGCAAAAGTTGCCCTGCACCGGTCCCATTTCACGCCGCTGGTTTATGCAAGTCGGCACGCTTGGCCTGGGCGGGTTGAGTCTGGCCGACGTGCTGCGAATGCAAGCAGCAGCCGGACAAGCCAGCGCTCCACCCGAGACTTCCGTGATCTTCGTATGGCTCGCCGGCGGCCCGCCTCATCTTGATATGTACGACATGAAGCCGGACGCGCCCGCGGAATACCGCGGGCCGTTTCACCCGATCCCCACGCAGGTCTCCGGCCTTGATGTTTGCGATTTGATGCCGCTGCATGCGAAATGCGCCGGCAAGTACTCCGTCATCCGCAGCATCGCTCATACCTTCAACGATCATGGCGGCGGCAGCAAACGTGTGATGACCGGCCGCATACCCGCTACGCCAACCGAGACGATCAATGACGCACCGTCCGTGATCTCGATCGTGGCGAGGATGCGCGAGCGATATGAACTGGGACTGCCCAATTGCATCGCCTGCGCCGACGGTGGCCGCGAAGGCGTGCATACCTACGCGCAAGGGGCGGCGTATCTCGGGCCCAAGTACAATCCGTTCGGCATCGGCGGCGATCCCAACAAGCCGAATTTCGAGATCCAGAACGTGACTCTGCGCAACGACGTCGCCGGCCGGCTCGGTGACCGCATGAATCTACTGAAGAGTTTCGACGAATTGCGTCGGCAGGTCGAGACCAACGGCGTCGTCGAGGCGATGGACACGTTTAATCAGAAGGCGATAAGCATCATGACGAGTCCGCAAGCGCGAGAGGCGTTTGACCTCTCTCGGGAACCGGACTCAATCCGTGATCGATACGGGCGAAACACCTGGGGTCAGCGGGCCTTGTTGGCGCGGCGATTGGTCGAGGCGGGTTGCAGTTTTGTGACGTGCGTGCTGGAGAATCCACACCTGCCGGACACGTTTTACAACTGGGATACGCACGCGGTGAACCATGATAACTTCATCGACATGCGACGGCGCTTGCCGCTCTATGACGAAGTGGTGACCGCGCTCATCGAGGACCTGCACGACCGCGGGCTGACCAAGAAGGTACTGCTGGTGGTGACCGGTGAATTCGGCCGCTCGCCCAAGATCAGTCAGTTCAGTGGCGGAGCCAAGGGATTCCGTACGGGCCGCGAGCACTGGCCGCAAGCGATGTCGGTGGTGGTTTCCGGCGGCGGTATGCGGCACGGACAGGTCATCGGCTCCACGAACGACAAGGGCGAGCATCCGGTTGACCGCTCGTTGACTCCCAACGATCTCTGGGCCACCGTGTATAAGCATCTGGGCATCGATCAGAACGCGACGATCACGGACTACACCGGCCGTCCGCAGCTCATCCTGCCATTTGGCGAACCGATCCGGGAGTTGGTGTAAGCGATGTAGACGGGTCTCCAGGCCCGTCGAACAGATCACGAAAGATGGACGGGCCTGGAGACCGTCCTGCCGAAGGTGTTCCTCCTGCTTAGCTTCATGGATTTCGAGCGATCTACCGCAGATCGCCATTTCCGCCGAGCCCATTGCTGGACCGATGGTGTGGAGTGCCTATTTCTTCCGGTGTTTATGAGGTGGTTGATGTCTGTTTTACGAGCACTTCCTTCCATTGGTCTGCTGGTTGCACTGTCGCTCGGTGGCGGATGGTGTCGTCCAGCGCAGGCCGAGGACTGGCCGGAGTTTCGCGGTCCGACCGGACAGGGGCTCTCTCAGGAAAAGAACGTCCCCACCGCCTGGAGCGAGGAAAAGAATATTACCTGGAAAGTTCCCGTGCCGGGCCGCGGGTGGTCATCGCCTGTACTGCAAGGCGACCAGATCTGGCTGACCACCTCCAGCGAGCAAGATACCGTGCTGCGGGCGATTTGTCTGGATCGCAAGACCGGTCAGACGGTGCACGATGTGGAACTCTTCCGCCTAGATGAACCCCCGAAGATCCATGACAAAAATACGCCCGCTTCCCCCTCGGCCCTGATCGAAGGCGATCGAGTGTATGTTCACTTTGGCGTCCTGGGCACGGCCTGCCTGGCGCGTGACGGCAAGATTGTTTGGAAGACGCAGGAGTTGACCTTCCGGCATGGTCACGGCCCCGCCGGCTCGCCCGTGGTTTACCAGGATCTGCTGCTGCTCAACTGCGACGGCACGGACCGTCAGTTCATGGCCGCGCTCGACAAGACCACTGGCAAGTTGAAGTGGGAAGCCAAGCGCAATGGATCCAAGGCCTATTCCACGCCATTGGTGATCAAGGTCAATGGCCAGGATCAGGTCGTCAGCACCGCTGCCGAATGGGTGTATGGGTATGAAGCCGCCAGCGGTAAAGAACTGTGGAAGGTTCGCTACCCGGGAGGATATTCCAACGTTCCGCGGCCGGTCTTCGGACAGGGATTGGTGTTCGTCAGTTCCGGCTACAACACTCCAGTCATGTACGCTATCCGCCCCACGGGCCAAGGCGATGTCACCAACTCGCATGTCGCCTGGCAGGAAAAACGCGGGGCACCCCATAACCCCTCGCCTTTGTTAGTGGACGATTACTTGTACACGGTTAGCGACGGTGGAGTGCTGACCTGCCGGACCGCTCAGAACGGGGAACAGATCTGGCAGCAAAGAATCCCCGGCGGATACTCGGCTTCGCTGGTATTTGCCAACGGAAACATCTATGCCCAGAACGAAACCGGCGTGACCACGGTCTTCAAGCACGGCGCGAAGTATGAAGAGGTGGCCGTCAACAAGTTGCCGGGGCGCACCTTGGCCACGCTGGCCATCTCAAACGCCGCCATCTATTTGCGTACCGATGAGTACTTGTTTCGGATCGATCAGAAATGAATTGGGCACGGAAATGAATTGGGCACGGAAATGAACTGGGCACGGGCAACATGGATGAAATTAGCGAATTGGTTTGCTAGTGTAACGTAGCCGCAAAGACACTTGTAAGGAACTTCCTCATGTTGAGCTTCATGGATCATCGTCAAGGTTTTTCTCGCCGGTCTTTTTTACGATTCGGCAGTCTGGGCCTGGGCGGACTTGCCTGGCCGCAGTTCATGGCTGCCAAGGCGGCGGGTGCGACCAACGCGAAGGTGCTCCGCGATAAGGCTGTCGTCTTCTTGTTCATGCACGGCGGCCCCAGCCAGATCGAAACGTTCGATCCGAAAATGTCGGCGCCAACCGAAATCCGCAGCGTCACCGGCGAGGTGCAAACAACGCTCCCCGGCATCACGTTCGGTGGCACGTTTCCGCGGTTGGCGGAACGAGCCAAGCGGCTGGCGATTGTCCGCTCGTTCTCGTTCGAAAACATCGGCAATCACGACCTCCGGCCGCTCGTCGGCCCCGAGACGTTCGATGCTCATCTCGGTTCGATCTACGCCAGTGTCGCTGGCGCGAACCGGCCCGACTCGGGCATGCCCAATAACGTCATGCTCTTTCCGCGGTCGATTGATCCGACCGCTAGTCCGTATCCCGAGGCGTATGGTCGCTTCGACCGTACTGGATCTTTGGGCGCCGCCTACACCCCGCTGATCCCCGGCACCGCCAGCTCCGGTGGGTCCATGCAGCAGGACATGCGGTTGACGATGCCCCGCGAGCGGCTAGACGACCGTCGGCAATTGCTGGCCGGCCTCGACGGCCTCAAGCGGCAGTTGCAGGTACCGGGCGTCGACGACTATCGACGTCAGGCCTTCGAGACGATTCTCGGCAGCGCGGAACAGGCGTTTGATCTGTCGCGGGAAGATCCGCGGACGATCGAGAAATACGATACGAGCCGTCGTTGCAATCCGGAATCGATCCGGCTGGGCCCGGACGGAAAACAGATTGGCTTTTACCGCAACTTCGTCCAGCACGGCAACACGCTGGGAAAGGAATTGCTGCTGGCTCGGCGGTTGGTGGAAGCAGGGTGCGGATTCGTTTCGCTGACGTCGCATTTCGTCTGGGACATGCACGGTGACGGCAACAGTCCGGGTGTGGAACCAGCGATGAATTTTGCGGGGCCCGTGTTCGATCACGCGGTGTCGGTGTTCCTTGATGACCTGCGCGACCGTGGCTTGGCAGACAAGGTGCTAGTGGTCGCGGTGGGCGAGATGGGTCGAACGCCTCGAGTTGACAACAACATCGGCGGTCGCAATCACTGGCACAAAAGCGCCGCGCTGATGCTGTCGGGCGGTGGCTTGCCCATGGGCCAAGTGATCGGCCAATCCACGCGCGATGGCGGCCAACCAGCCACCGAGCCGATGACGATCAGTCACTTGTATGCCACGATCTTCCACACGCTGTTCGATGTCGGCCAGTTGCGAATCCAGCCCGGTGTCTCGCGCGATGTCCTCAAGATCGCCACCTCCGCCGAGCCAATTACTGGACTGACGCTATAGGACGCGTAGTGCGGCGCTTCAGGCCCGTTCGTGGAACGAATAAGTGGACGACGACGGAATTGTGCACAACATGAAACGATTCGATATTCGCTTCCTCGTGGTACTGACAGGGCTGCTGGGATTTTGCCGATGGAGTCAGGCGGAACCTCCAAGTCCCGCACCGCTCTATCAAATGCAGTCCGGCCAGAAGACTCAGGTCGATTGGTCGGGCGTGGCTGTGGCTCCGAACAGCAAGACCGATCTCGTGGATCTCAAGGGTCCTGGTGTGATCACTCGGTTCTGGGCAACCTTCGGTCCTTCCAAACAAAAAGGCTTCGACAATCGTCTTTGCCGTCTTTTGGTCATCAACATCTATTGGGACGGCAGCCCCAAACCGGCGGTGTCCGCTCCGCTGTCGGATTTCTTCTGCCAGCCGCTGGAACTGCAAGCGATTGAAAACGAGTTCTTCGCCGCCTCGAACCGGTTCTGCGTTTTTGACTGTTCGATTCCGATGCCCTTTCGTAAGTCGGCTCGAATTGAAGTGGTGAACGACTCCGACCGGAAAATCGATTTCTACCATCTGGCGCATGTTGAGCGTCAGCCGGTGGGAGAGGACGCGTTGTATCTGCACGCCTACTGGAGACGGCAGAGCAACGTCGGTAAACAGGATTCGATCGTTGTGCTGCCGGAAGTCACCGGCAAGGGCCGATACCTGGGAACTCACTGGGCCGTCCACCAGGATCAGCCCGGAAAGAATTGGGTCTGGTATGACCGACGGAGCCTGATCTTTACGGACAAGAGGCAAGAGACCGACGCCCCGACACTCAAAATCAATTCGCTCGACGACTATTTGCTTTCCGGTTGGTGGTCGCGGGAGGAGTCGCACCCGCCCTACGCGCAGCGTCACGCGGGCCGCCCCCATGTTCACGAGGCTGGCGATCGCCTCTCGATCGTGATGTACCGCTACCATGTCAAAGATGCGGTCTGGTTTCACGAGAACATTTCATACCGGCTGACCGGATTGGGATTCGACATCGGCCCGTCCGACTGGAGCAGCACCGCATTCTTCTATCTGGACAAGCCCGCGAATAACCTGCCCGACATTCAAGATGCCGAGATTCGTACGGCGGGATTGGCCACCGAGGCTTCCCCAGCCACGAAGATCGACACGGGTGCGGCGCCGTGATGATGCTGCCTGATATTGCCGGGGAGGGCGTGGGGAAGTTGGACACATAATTGCCTCTCCTGACAGCGTGAATTCAATCGTCACCCTCTGAGCGTATCGCGCGAATCTGTCGAGGTGAGAAAGGCGCAAAATCAGGTCCTCTGTGTGTCTCGACTCGCGTTGAGTTTACGCACCGCGACCTCAGTGGGAGCCAAGCATGTCACTCAGTATGAAAACTACTGTTTCCATCCCAGACGACATTTTTAAAGATGCCGAGCGGCTCGCCTCGCGGCTGCAAACCTCGCGCAGCAAGCTCTACGTTCGAGCCCTTGCGGAATTTGTTGCCCGTCACGACGACGATCGTGTCACGGCTCTAATGGATCAAGCCGTACAGGAAGCCGGACGAGAGGGGGATTTGTTTCTCCCAGCAGCCGCTCGGC
>JBJSXJ010000091.1:0-11401 GCA_046086325.1 Planctomycetota bacterium
GTCGCAGGCGGCATCCGCAGTGAAATAAGTTTTTGATTTGAGAGCAACGAACGAACTGCGACGGTGTTGACCATCTAGGCAAATTCAGGATTTGCCAAGAACTCATTGCCAAACTCGTGGCGATTGTGCTACAGTCGTCGCGACGGCGGCGTACTGCGTTTAGTTGCTTTCAGACAAGTCTGAGGCAACTGGCGCGGAACGATTCTTTTTAGGCATTTGCGGCTCTACCTCCAGCCTTTTCCGTCCGTTTTCTTTTTTGTTTCGAGGAGTGCTCTCTATGAAACGAAGGCCTGGATTTACACTCGTGGAATTACTGGTGGTGATAGCCATCATCGGCATTTTGGTGGCGCTACTGCTACCGGCGGTGCAAGCAGCTCGTGAAGCAGCGCGACGCACGCAATGCCTCAACAACCTCAAACAATTAGGCTTGGCGCTGCACAACTATCATGACAGTCGACGTTCGTTCCCAGCCGGCGCGTCGCCCAATGTGACGGCGTACAACTGGCGAGTCGCGATTTGGCCCTTTACGGAACAGCAGTCGCTGTTTGATCAATGTGACACCTCCTGGCAGGGACAAGGCTCTTTTTTAGCACCTTACACGGCAGGTACGGGTAAAAACATCATCCTCCAGAACCTCAAGGTTCCCAGTTACAACTGTCCTTCCAGTCCCTGTCTGGTGTTTGGCAGACCTGGCACGGAGCAGACTTGGGGTGGTGGTAATCCGCAGCTGGCCGACTACGTGGGGATTGGCGGAGCGTATCCGGATCCATCGGGGCGCAGCAGCACCAGTAACTACGATGGCGGCATGTATAGCGCCAGCGGCATCCTCAATGCTGGCATCTACACGGGGATGCAGGACATTCTTGATGGCACGTCCAACGTGATGATGGTGGGTGAGAATTCGACGTTCACTCGTCAAAACGCTAACAACACTGGTGCGCTGCTGGATCTACGTTCAAACTACTACGGCGCTTGGGGTGGATTTACGTTTAACACCAATCCGTGGGGAGGTGCTCCGGATACTTGGAGCACGGGCGTGGTGACGATCCGTTACAAGCCGAATTTACATGGCACTCCGGCCGGCGCAGTTCACACCTGGGAACCCAATCTGCCGCTCCGTTCGGCGCATCCCGGTTTCACCAACATGCTGCTGGGTGATGCCAGTACGCGTGGACTGGCTGATACCGTCGATTTTACCGTGCTGCAGTATCTGGCGACCCGGGACGATGGGAAGCCGATCACGGGCAACTACTAGTCGTGTGAGGCGATCAAATCGATGAGGGAGATACATTCAATGACGCGATATCATCGCTGGTTGAGTTGGGCTGGACTGTTGGCCTTGGTGCTGCTGGTCGGTTGCGGAGGTTCCCCGCAGGCATCGGTCTCCGGGAAGGTGACCACGGGTGGAGCTCCGGTTACTGGAGCACGCATTAACTTCATTCATGCTAAAAGCGCGACGGCGGCGAGCGCCGATCTGAATGAAGCGGGTGAGTATCTGATCCGTGAGGGACTGCCACCGGGGCCTTATAAAGTATTCGTCACACAGGCTTCGGCATCGGATCGACCACCGATGCCGGGGGAAGCGGTTGCTGCGGGACCGAAGTTTAACGTCCCGGTGCAATACACTTCGGATGCGACGAGTCCTGTAAATTTCGAGGTCAAAGCGGGTGAGAATAAGAACGCTGACTTCAAACTCGATTGAAAAGCGTAGCGAGGTTCAGAGGATGCCCGATCCAGCAGCCTCCACTAGGCGGCGGCGCCGGCAGAAATGGCTTCTGCTGGCGCTCGCCGTTTTCCTTGCGCTCACCATCTGGCTGGTGGAAGACTGGCGTGCGCGGCGCGCTGACGAGCAGAAACTGGCCGCTGCGGCCCAGGCGCTGAAAGCGGGACAATGGCAAGAGGCAGAGGAGCTCGGTGAGCAGCTATCGCGCTCTCGACGACTCTATCGCGAAGGCCTATTGGTGGCGGGCGAAGCGGCCGCTCGCCTGGATCGTCCCGTGGAGTCGCTCGCCTATTACGCGGCCATTCCCGACGATGGATCGCGACTGGCACAAGCTTCCCAGTTGGCGCAAGCAGAATTATTTCTGGACGCTTTGCCGCGGCTATCAGCGGCCGAGGCGCTGTATGGTCGAGTGCTGGAGGTAGCGCCGCAGGAGTTAATTGCTCACGAGCGACTTGCCTATCTACTGGGACTGCAAGGACGATCCTGGGAGGCGATCCCCCATCGGCTGGAGTTGCTCAGGCAGGGACGCAGCATTCCGATTCACATGGCACTGTTGGGACTGGGCGATGCGGCGGATGAAAACCCGGAAAGTGTCGAACCGTTTTATCGAGCTGATGGGGAGGATGCGGCGGCGCTGCTGGCGATGGCTCGAGTAGCGCTTCGTCAAGAACGTTTGCCGGAAGCTCGACGCTGGCTGGATCAGTCCCTCGCGCGGCGGCCGCAGCAGTGGCGCGGTCAAGCGTGGCGCGGGCAACTGCTGGTCACAGCGGCCGACTGGGATGGTTACGAGAGATGGCTGCAAGAGCTGCCGCCAAAAGCTGGAGACTACCCGGAAATCTGGCACGTGCGCGCGCAGGCGGCGCTCGCCCTGAACGACATGCGCGGGGCGATTCGCTGTTCCTGGGAGGTGCTGCGGCGCGATCCGAATCATCAGCCCGCAACCTATGCTCTGGGGCGGGCGCTGCAGGCGACTGGTGAGGAAAGTTCGGCGCAGCTGTTTTTTGAGCGCTCCAAGAAACTCCAGCAACTGCTGATAGCAGTCCGCACGTATCAGATTTCTCAGCCGCTATCCGCCATGGAAAGTGCCTGCCGTTTGACAAACGAATTGGGACTTCACTGGGAATGCTGGGGCTGGTATCAGCTGCTGGCGAAGAGCCGCGAGTTGACCGTGGTTGAACGAGCCGCGCGCGACCAAGCATTCGAGCTGGCGCGGCGCGATCCGCAGTCCCGAACGGCGGTCGAACAGCGACTGGCGGAGCAGTTTGATTTCTCCTCTTATGCGTTGCCTGCTGACCGCCGGTTGAGCGGGGTGAAGCCGGAGATCGCGCGCGCTGGGGTGCTTGGCAGTGCCATTCAGTTTGCCAATGAGACTGCGGCGGCTGGAGTCGATTTTGTCTATCGCAATGGCAGTCGACCGGAGACGGCCGGCGAATACATGTATGAATTCAGCGGTGGTTCTGCCTCGGTGCTCGATTTCGACCTGGATGGTCGGCCCGATCTGTACTTAGCACAAGGTACCGATTGGCCACCGCGGGAAGAAAATATGCAGCACCTCGATGGCCTCTTCCGCAATCGTGGTGCGGGGCGGTTTGACGAAGTCGCCGTACGGGCTGGGATTCGGGAAAATCGATTTAGCCAAGGGGTGGCCGTCGGCGATTACGACAACGATGGGTTTCCCGATCTCTATGTTGGTAACATTGGTGCGAATCGTCTCTATCACAACAATGGCGATGGTACGTTTAGCGACGTGACGCTCCAGGCCGCTGCTCAGCCCGGTGATGTGAGTGGCCAAGACTGGACCACGAGTTGCTTGTTGGCGGATCTGAACGGAGATGGGCTGCCGGATCTTTACGCCGTGAACTACCTCGTCGGCAAAACGCTCTTTAGTCAACCTTGCTTGATGCCCGATGGTTCCCCCCGACTGTGCACGCCGCACGAGTTCGCGGCGGCACAGGATCGTTTGTATCTCAATCTTGGTGACGGGCGCTTTAGCGATGTGACGGCGACGAGCGGCGTGCAAGTGCCGGACGGCAAAGGCCTCGGCGTTGTGGCTGGCGATTTCGATGGCTCGGGACGCCTCAGCTTATTCGTCGCCAATGATACTGTTCCCAATTTTTTCTTCGTCAATCAGACAGAACGGCCGGGAGCGGCACCACGGTTTTCGGAACAAGGGTTCCTGGCCGGCGTGGCGGTGGATGCCGATGGACACTCTCAAGCCTGCATGGGGGTAGCGCTGGGAGACGCCAATGAAGATCAGCGTCTCGATATTTTTGTAACCAATTTTCGTAACGAATCGAATACGCTCTATCGGCAAGTTGAATCGTACCTGTTTCGAGACGACACGCGGTCTGCGAATTTACGAGCGGCGAGCTTTGATTTACTGGGATTTGGTACGCAGTTCCTGGACGCTGATTTGGATGGACGCCAGGATCTGGTGGTGACGAACGGACACGTCGGTGATCTACGCGCTCACGGCGTGCTGTATCAGATGCCGCCGCAGTTCTTTCATAATCAAGGTGGGGGACGGTTCGCCGAATTGTCGGCCGACACACTCGGCAAATTTTTCTCCGGTAAATATCTTGGGCGGGGACTGGCGCGCTGGGACTATGACGCCGATGGTCGCCCCGATTTTGTTGTCAATCATCTCAGCCAAGCAGCGGCTATTGTCCGCAATACGACACGGGTACCACATCATTACGTAGCCATCGAATTGCGGGGTGTCACCGGCAGCCGGGATGCTATCGGCGCGTCGGTGACGGTAACCGCGCAGCGTTCTGGGGGAGAGACGCACACCGTCTGGCAACAGCTCACGGCCGGCGACGGTTACATGGCGAGCAACGAACGGCAGTTGCTTTTCGGTTTGGGGGACTGTACCAACATCAGCTCGGTGGAAGTGCAGTGGCCATCCGGTGCGCGCAGTCGCCTGACGAATGTCGACGTCGACCGCACCTGGATCGTGGTGGAGGGGCAGTCGCAGGCCCAGGCAAAACCGCGATGGTAAATGGGCTGGTAAGCGGGGACTTCGCAGGCTTTGGGTGAGGGTTTGGCATGCAGATTGATTTACAAGGTCGAGTAGCTCTGGTGACGGGTGGCTGCTCGGGAATTGGCTTGGCGACGGCGCAGATTTTGGCGCAGAGTGGAGCGCGAGTGGTCGTAGCGGATCGTCTGCTACGGCCTCGAGCACAGGAGCTCTTGGAGCCGTTCGGAGCGCGCTGGATCGAGTGTGATGTGCGGGATGAAGCGGCGGTAGCGCGTAGTGTGGAGCTGGCCGAGTCGGTATCGGCGGCGGATTTGGGGGACGGTCCGCGGGCTGCGCGCGTGGGCGGAGTCGACATTGCGGTGCATTGTGCTGGGATTGTGATGACCGGCACGATTCCCGAGATGTCGGAGGAGTCTTGGGACGCTTGTTTAGACATTAATTTGAAGGGGGCGTTTTTGCTGGCTAAGTCGGTGATTCCTGCCATGCGGCGACGATGTGGTGGAGCGATCGTGAATATGGCGAGTAACGCCGGGTTGTTACCGCGCGCCCACGACCCGGTCTACTCGACCAGTAAAGGTGCCTTAATCGCACTTACACGCAGCTTGGCCTTATCGCACGCACCGGATCGGATTCGAGTGAATGCGGTCTGTCCCGGACCGGTCTCGGGGACTCGGATTATCGACGACGAGTTAGCCGCCGCTGCGGACTCCGCCGGGCTCGCGCAACGAATCATCGCTGCTAGTCCGCTCTGTGCGGCCCACGGCCGGATGGTGACGTGCGAGGAGGTGGCGCAGGCGGTGCTGTATTTGGTGAGTGACGCAGCGCTCATGGTTACTGGCACGGCGCTGGCCATTGACGGCGGTAAAAGCCTGGGAGTGCCACCGCCGAGATAGCGATCGTGGCACCTGAGGCTCGTTCGATGGCACCTGAACATGCGACGGCAGAGCTCACTAGTTTCAGGTGAGCTCACTAGTGTCAGGTGAATCGCGCCGGTTCATCCAAGAGCACCCGTCCCGGACCACGTGTCTGGATTTCCTCCAACTGCTGAAGCGCCTCGCGATCACTTGCTTGCATGAACGCGCGAAAGAGTGGGTCTTGGGTCGAACAGCGCTGAGGTGTTTCCCAGTGCCAGCGTACGACTGGGGCACCGGGCAGTCCAAACGCCATTTCGATGGACGATTCCTCTTCTTCGTGTAAGGGTTCACCACAGAAGGCGCATTTTTGGCACATCTGAATCATGGCTGGTCTCCTTCTCGGCCATTCGCGGATTGCTCGGCCATTACCGGATCAAAGATTCCAGCATGACGGAGCTGGCAAACCGGGTTCCACCGCGAGCTGCGGCTTGGGTGCACGTGAGTGGCTATTTGTACATTAGTTCGGATGTTTGTCAATCCGCCACGAGAAAAAAAGGCGATCTAGGTTTTCGGTGGGCGACGTCGACCCAGAGGAAACCCGGAGAGATCATCAAAAAGCGATGGATGAATGGTGGGCGAACCACGAATCGGACGAATGGTCGCCAGCGCTCTGGAAGAGGGACTTTATTTATCGCCGGGCCGTTGGCCCTGGGCTATTTTTTTGGTGGGGCCGGTAACCCAGCCCGCTGGGCTGGGCTAGGTGATCGGCCGGGCCGTTGGCCCTTGATTTGCTCTGCCTGCGAGCCGGATTCCCAGCTTGATGTAACGTGGGGACGCAACCCAACCAGGAATATTCCGGTAGACCAAAACAACGACCGCACTGCAAAAGGCTTCTGGGCGTCAACTAGACCGGCGACCGGGGAAGCAGCAGACAGCGGCATCTGTGCGAAGAGATAGCGGGCGAAACGGTAACCCGCGAAGAGATAAATTGGCCCTCTAGGATTCGAACCTAGACTAATTGAGTCAGAGTCAATCGTGCTACCGTTACACCAAAGGCCAGTTGTCTGTAGTACGTTAAGCGGAACGATTCATTCGGTCAAGGGCGGTCATTGGTTGACGCTCACCGTAGCCTGGAACTAGAATCCGGCGACGGCCAGTTTCACTGGTACATTCATACCGCCCCAATGCTGGCGGAGGGAGATCGCCTTGGTAACGAATATTGCATCCTTAACGGCCCTCAATGGTCCCGATGAAGGACAAGTTACGGATCTAAACGGTCGCGAATGGATTCTCGGTCGCCTACCTGAATGCGAGATTGTGATCTCCGTGGGCGCGGTGAGTCGCAAGCATGCCAAGCTGACTCGCGAAGGTGGCCGTTTCTACTTAGAAGACCTGGGAAGTCGTAACGGTACGCTCCTCAACGACCAGCTCCTCACCGCGAAAACGGCTCTGCGCAACGGCGATCGCGTGAAGATTTGTGACATCGAATACAAGTTTTACCAGGAAGAACCGTCGACCACCGCGACCGCGCCCGCCTCGGCACTTGCGCGGACGATCCCCGCCACCGTAATGATTGATGACGGAGTGAACGAAGCCGGGGGCGCCGAGCTTTCAAAGTTCGACGTCTCCTCGGGGCAGTTTCAAATCGGTACGAATCCCGAAGCACGTCTCCGCGCGATGCTCGAAATCACCCAGAGTCTCGGTAAGACACTCTCCCTCGATGAAGTCCTCCCGAAGGTGCTCGATAGCTGTTTCAAGCTGTTCCTCCAAGCCGATCGCGGCCTGATTTTGCTCCGCACAGACGATGGCAAAATCATCCCGCGCTGGAACAAATTTCGGCGGCAGACGGAAGACGAAACGATTCGAGTCAGTCGCACGATCATCAATCACGTGATCGATAACAAGTCGGCCATTTTGCTCGAAGACGCAGCCAATGATGCTCAGTTTTCGATGAGCCAGAGCATTGCCGATTTTAAAATCCGCTCCGTCATGTGTGCGCCGCTCATTGATTCATCGGGCAAGGCTTTTGGTGCGCTGCAGATCGACACGCTGGATCGCCGTGGGCGATTTAAGTCGGACGATTTGGAGGTGCTGGTGAGTATTGCCACGCAAGCGGCCATCGCCATTGATAATGCGCAGTTGTACGAAACGGCACTCCAGCAACAAACGCTCCAGCGCGACCTCGAACTGGCTCGCGAGGTGCAAAAAGGGTTTTTGCCGGACTGTCATCCCAGCGTGCCGGGCTACAGTTTTTACAATTACTACGAGCCGATGGTGTATGTGGGCGGCGACTATTACGACTACGTCCCGCTGCGCGATGGCCGACTCGCGATCATCGTCGCCGACGTCGTGGGACATGGTGTGGCAGCGGCCATGATGATGGCCAAACTGTCGGCCGAGACACGCTTTAGTTTGATGTCCGAAGAGACGCCGGCCAAAGCCGTGCGGCGACTCAACCAGCGCATCGCCGCTCTAGGCGTTGATCGTTTTATCACTTTCATCATGGTCGTCCTCGATCCCACTCAACATCGCCTGACGGTGGTGAGTGCGGGGCACATGGCTCCGATCATTCGACGGGCGGACGGGCGTATCGAGGAGCCGGGCGAGGATGATGGTGGTTTGCCGCTGGGGGTCTTCGACGATAGCGAATATGAAGAGGTGCAGTCGGAGTTGCAGCCGGGCGATGTCGTGGTGCTCTACACCGACGGCGTGAATGAAGCCAGCTTAGCCGCCAACGATCAATTTGGAATTGATCGGATGCGGGATTTAATTCGCGGTTCCAATCATGAACCGCAGACGGTTGGACAGACTGTTATCGACGCCGTACGAGCTTACCTGGGTGAGAAGCAACAGGACGATGATATGTGTCTGGTGAGCTTTGGCCGCCACGCATAGCGAGTTGCGGAAAGCGGCGGACGAGCCAGCCTGCCGAAGCTCGTTCGCCGGCTGGTTGACCATCACTCCAATGCGATGCGGCGGCCGATCCGGCGGCCGTGGTGGCGGTCGCTAGCGACTGCAGTCCATCGCTGCCGTCGACGATCCAAACATTGCGAAACTGCACGGGATCACCGTGGTTTTGCAAAAGAATCGCGCGTGGTTCGGGGCCTTCTGGTTGTCCCGCCCCGGTCTTGGTGGGAATCTCACGAACGGCGTGTACCGCCACACCATTCAGGTAGACGCTGATGTTCGCGTTCGCGGTTTTTTGCCCCGCTTCGTCCCAGCGGGCCGCTCGGAAATGAATGTCATAGGTCTGCCAGGTGAGTGGTGGCAAGCACATGTTGAGTTCGGGAGCTTGTTGCCGATACAGCCCACCGCATTCGTTCGCCTCGCCGACCAGACCGAACGAGTCAAGGATCTGGACCTCGTAGCGCCGCTGAATATAAACGCCGCTATTGCCGCGTGCTTGGCCCTCCGCGCTGGGCATAAATGGCAACTGAAACTCCAGATGCAGCTGAAAATCACCAAACGATCGTTTGGTTTCAGCGCCCACTTGTAACAGCCCTTCGTCGCTCATTTTGAAGCCCTGGAATTCACCGGTATCCGTGCCATCGAAGAGGCGCACGGCGTGAGGAGGCGGAGCGGCTCCCAGGGTGCGACTGGTGCGCTGTACTTTTCTGAGCGTCGTTTGCCGACTGCCATCGCGCGCCGCCAACGTCGCTTGTGCGGCGGATAAACGCACTTCCCAGTCGGTATCGTTGAGCAGGATTTCGGCGTCTTGTCGGTGACCGTTAAGCTTCCGCCGCGAGGTGGGCGAGCCGCCATTGCCGGGCAAGCCGCCCTCAAACAAATAGCCCTCGAATTTGCCTTCGCCGCGCGCTACGACCTGCAGGCCGTGCGTCGCCGTTAATCGACCCGCATCCCATGCTTCGGCCAGGTATTCACCTTGTACAGCAAAGTCAGGATCGGCAGCGGAGGAGACGGGAGCGGCGGCCAGATGCAGGGCCAGCAAGGAGATGACGGTGTACATAACGAGTGTCTTCCAGGAACAGGCGGGAGGGTAAAGGGGAGCGGAGAGAGACAATTCCAATCTGAAAAAAACTCTACCTACATGAGATAGGTGCGGCGGAGATCGGTGAGTGCTTCGACGATCGGCTTGCGACGACCGGATTCATCGAACAGACCGCCGTGGGGAAATTCATGCGGATGGTCATCACGCAATTGATTCCAGATCACGCCGTGCACGGACGGACGCGAGAGCAGCAGCGTCACCAGCGTTTCGCCCAGGCGACGCTGCTCCGTCGGACTCGGCTGCGATTCACCCAGCTCGCGCACGGGCCGAGCGGAACTACCGGCCAGCGGATCAGCGGTCACGTCACTGGGAACGGTCAGGAACGTGACGAGCGGCAAACCGAGCGTGCCCCACTGGTCGACTAAGCGGCTGATTTCACTGAGCGGACGCGGGCAGGTGGCGTGGGGATAGTAGCCCAGATTGATTTCCAATCCCAAGCCGGTGATCCCCAGGTTGGATCGGATCAGCATGTCCGCGAAATGAAAGGGAGGCAAGTCGACGGGCTGCCGACCGAGAAACTCGCCCCAAGGTTGGTCCAAGCTCACCAGGAGCGGTGTTTCGGAATCGATGGAACGGATGAGTTGGATGGCGGCGACCACTAAGTGGAAACGCTGCTCTTCGGTGAAGCCCAGTGACGATTCCACATTGAAGCCAGCCGCCACATGCCAGACATGAATCATGCCTCGCCAGCGGCGCACAATACCGTCCAGGTAAGCAAGCATGGCAGCTTGGTACTGACGCACATCCAGGCCGCCGTTGGCCGGCAACCAGCCGGGCAGTGCCGCCGCCGCGTTATGAGCCAGTGGTCCGGCGATCACTTTTAAACCGCTCTCGCGACACCAGCTGAGCTGCTGGTCGGCCGCGGTCCAGTCCCACTCACCACGGTTGGGTTGCAAACGACTCCAGCTGGGCGTGAGTGCCACGGTATTGCCAGCGGCTTGCAGCCATTTGGCTTGCTTGGGTTCCAGCGGCTCATCGGTAATCGTGGCCCCGAGCAACGTCGTGAGTTTGTTGGACTGAGCCAAATTTGCTTGCAGTGCTGCTTCGAAGTGGGCGGCCTGAATCGACTGTTCGGCGAGCAGGGTTTGTTCGAGGGAGCGATGGGCCAGTTCTGCCGCGTGTTCGGGATCAGCCTGAGCGGCTAGCACCTCGACAAAGGAGCGCTGGGCATTGGTGACCAGCGACGATAGGTCGGGGGCGAGCTGAATTTGGCGGAGCTGCCACAGGCCTAGTTGGTGACGCAGTCGAGCGAGGGTTCCGCGCGCCAATTCAGTGGGCAGATGATAGGGTGCCGCTCGCTCCATCAAACTGCCGGTGGTGAGCATCAATTCGCCATGCCCGGCGACGGTCCAGGGAACGCACAGGTTTCCCGATTCCCGCACATCGCGTTCGACCACCAGATTCGGCTCATCCCACCGAATGCGAGTTAGCCAGGGGACGAGATCGGGGCCAATGAGGTACGCGCGTGAGAGCGCCTCTTGATCCACACGCTCACCGCCCGGGACAAGAAAACGCAACTGCCCCATGGAATGCCGCCCCTGGTCGTTTGGAGGAAATGGAATGAGTCGGTGGATCGCTGGAAGAGCAAGCCCTGCAGTTTAATCGACGAAAAAACGGCGGACAACTAGCGAAACTCGGTGGTCGTGATCCCGTCGTGACGATGTCCGGCAGCCGCATTGGAGCCACCGGAGGCAGCCGCATTGGAAACACAGAGTCACAGAGGACACAGAGATCGTATGGTTCACGCTTTCCTGATCATTCTTGGCTGGCTTTTTTTCCTGTACTATCACGGCCCCGTATTCTCTGTGACCTCTGAGACTCTGTGTTTCAATCCT
>JBJSXJ010000092.1:0-10924 GCA_046086325.1 Planctomycetota bacterium
CGATGGTCCGCGGCATTTTCATTTTCACCCCAACGGCAAGTGGTTCTATTCGATTCAAGAAGAAGGCTCGACGCTCGCCCTGTTCGACTACGACGCCTCGACCGGCAAACTCTCGTCACGACAGACGATCTCCAGCCTGCCGGCCGATTACGCCGGCAGTAACTTTTGTTCAGAAATCCTCGTTTCTCACGACGGTCGCTTCGTTTACGCCGGCAATCGCTTGCACGATAGCATTGGTATTTTTGCCATTGGTGAGAAGGGCGAATTGAAGCCCATCGGCAATGAGCCGACTCGCGGTAATTATCCGCGCAGCTTCAGCTTCGATCCGACGGGTCGATTTCTTTACTGCTGCAATCAGCGCGCGGACAATGTGACGGTCTTTGCCGTCCATCGCGATTCGGGATTGCTAAAATTTACGGGTCAGTATGTACCGGTTGGCAACCCATCCATTGTGGTGTTCAACGATTTGAGCCGCTGACCTGACGGCGAAAAACCACTTCATCCGATTAACCAGAGGCAAAAGCCTACACCGCCACCGGGGGCAGAGCATATGAACGCTTGGAACACCTTCGCCATGCCTCCAAAAATCCTGTGGCGACAGCCACACTGAGTCGTTGCTCGACGTCGCCACACAGGAAACCCGGATGACCGTTTATTTTATTGCTTACGTTTGCCAAACACCCCATTGGCCGTGGTTTTCATCCACTTCGATACGAATCGCTTGTGGGCGGTAGGAGCAGCGTTTTTCGAGTGCTTGCAAAAGCTGCTGCCCAATATATTTCGCGAGCAACTCGGCGGTTGTTTGCTCGATCGGCAGCAAGACACAATCACCGCGCGGGAAAATCCAGCGACGCTCTTGGAACTTAACTTCCACCTCCAGTAAGTCACTGGTCACACGGATGCTGGGATGCTGCAGCGGCAAGAGCATGTGGTGGTCGAGTTCCGCGAGAATCTTGCTCAATTCGTCCCGCAAAGCGATGAAATCCACGACATACTGATTCTCATCCAGGGGACTACTGACCGCCACTCGCACGCGATAGTTGTGCCCATGAAGCCGTTCACAGACATCGCGATTGAAGGTGATAAAGTGAGCGGCGCTGAACACATGCTGCTCTTTATCCAGTTGCACAAAAAATCGTTCTGTCACAGTCGCATTAGCTCCAGTCTGGTGGTAAGCGGTTTTCTCGCAGAGCGACGAATAGGCCGGCGGCAATCAAATCGGCGGTCGTACCAGGATTTCGCCGATGACCATCCGATCGCATCCAAAAATCGAGGTCGGCCAAAACAGCCAAATAATTATCATCGTCGTAGGAGCCAGCGTCGAGTGCCATGTTGGCGAAGCGCTGTGCCATTTGAGCTGCTTCTAAGCCACATTTGCGCACGATCAAGCTGTCGGGCTGAGCGGCCAGTAAGCGAACTTGCGTGTGAATGATCGCTTGGGTAAGCGACGCGCCTGCCAGACGAGTTTCCACGAGCCAAGGAACGACTTGCTGCAGGACCTCCGCGAATTCATTTGTGTATTGCCTAGCGACCAAATCACGATCGGCGGCGGCCTGCATGGCGTCGAGTAGTCGAGCGGGTGCTGGTCCGTGCACATCCATGCGGGGCGCTTCTCCCAGTCCGCCGGGTCGCGCTAGCCGAATCGCCTCATAGATCGCCCGAGCATCCTGCTCTTGCAGCGACGCCAGCACGTTGCCGATCCCGCTAGCGATGGGGCTGGTGCGTGGCACGGCGGCTAGCGGAGCGATCAGCAGTACCATGCCGAGATTCGTATTGGTCCGCACGACGCGCTGTGTCGCCTGGACTGCGGCCAAGATTGTCGCGCCGACGCCCAGTTCGGCCACTTGGTCGAAGACCGGCCCGACGATCGCTGCACTGACGGCAAAATCGGTGAACGAAAGATCTTCAAAGTCGGCGCTGCGATGGACGTTTCCAACCTTCGGTGCCGTCGCCTCCAGCAGGCAGGCCAGCGTGGCGCAGGTGCCGAGCGAAAGTTGAGTCATCGTGTGGTTCCACAGAAGTGATAGAGAAAAATACCGGTCGCCACACCGACGTTCAGCGAGTCGGTTCCGCGCTGCATCGGAATGGTTAGTCGCCGGGAGCAAGCTGCGGCCAGGTCGGCTTCCAGTCCATGGCCCTCATTGCCAAACACCAGCCCGAATCGCTCGCCGCGCCCGGCCTGATCGAGCGGCTCGGCGTGGTCATCGAGGACCGTGGCCGCCAATTCAATTTGCCAGGAGTCGATGAGTTCGCGGATCGTCGTTCGCAGTTCGTACGGCTGAACGATGGGCAGACGAAAGACCGTCCCCATCGACGTCCGCAGCACTCGACGTGAAAACGGATCCGCACAGCGCCGACTCACCACGACCAAGTCCACTCCGAACGCCGCGCTGTTGCGGAGGATACAGCCCATGTTCTCGGGGTCGTGGATATCGGCCGCCACGACCACGGTGAGTCGCTGGTCGTTGGTGCTGGACAGCAGTTCGGTGAGCGACTGAGGAGTCGGGCGCAGGCCACATGCCAAGACGCCACGATGAAACTTGAAGCCAACAATGTCGCTGACGAGATTCGCCGGAACGATGAAGACTGGAACGTCGAGCGGTAATCGCGGCTGGAGCTCGGCGACAAACCGTTCATCCAGCAGAATCGAGGCGACTCGCAGCGGACTGGCCAGCAGCCGTTCTACCAGCAACCAACCTTCGGCCACGAAGAGTCCCGAATTCCGCGTGGGATTGGAATTCGGGAGGTCGCGATAAATCGCTAATCGTGGATCGTCGATGTCAGCGATATAGTCTGGCGACATGTTCACTGGCCGATCAGGCCAGGATTTCCTTGACGATGTTGCCATGCACATCGGTCAAGCGGAAGTCGCGACCTTGGAAGCGATAGGTGAGCTTCGTGTGGTCGATTCCCAGACAGTGCAGGATCGTGGCATTCAGATCGTGAATGTGAACCGGATTGGCGGTGACGTTGTAGCTGAAGTCGTCCGTCTCGCCATGCACCGTGCCCGGCTTGATGCCTCCGCCCGCAAACCACATGGTGAAATTCCGCGGGTGGTGATCGCGACCGTAGTTGTCCTTGCTGAGTGCACCTTGGCTGTAGATCGTACGACCGAACTCGCCACCCCAAATCACCAGGGTATCTTCCAGCATTCCGCGCTGCTTCAGATCCTTGATCAAAGCTGCCGTGGGCTGATCCATCGCCTTGCACAGGTTCGGCATCTGCTTGGGTAAGCTGCCGTGATGATCCCAGCCGCGGAGGAACACCTGCGTAAAGCGCACGCCCCGCTCTGCCATGCGGCGTGCCAGCAAACAGTTGTAGGCATAGGTACCACGCTGGGTCACATCGGGTCCATACGACTCGAGCACCTCCTTGGATTCCTTCGAGAAGTCGATTAGATCCGGCACCGAAGTCTGCATGCGGAACGCCATCTCATACTGTGCGATCCGCGACTGAATCTCTGGATCGCCGGCCACATCAAGTCGTT
The DNA here is from genome assembly GCA_046086325.1 of Planctomycetota bacterium. Taxonomy (GTDB): domain Bacteria; phylum Planctomycetota; class Planctomycetia; order Pirellulales; family Pirellulaceae; genus JBJSXJ01. Next base: position 3,488 of record JBJSXJ010000092.1, read on the forward strand.
TACGGTTGAGTTCGGCGAGTCCATCAAGCGTGTTGCGACGAGCCTCTTCGGTCACTCCTGGCGGATTGGACAGATAGAGCACGGGATCGCCGCTGCCGCGCAGCGACACCCCCGCGTGCTTGGTGGGAATGAAGCCGGAGCCCCACAGTCGCGAGAATAGTGCTTGCGACTGCGATCCGTTCGCCAGACGTGACGTCAACACGACGTAAGCGGGAAGATCCTGGTTCGGACTACCAATACCATACGACAACCAAGTCCCGAGGCTGGGGCGGCCGGGAATCTGACTGCCCGTTTGGATGTAGGTAATGGCCGGGTCGTGATTGATCGCTTCCGTGTACATCGATTTGACGATCGCCAGCTCATCGACGACCGAAGCGATGTTCGGTAGCAGTTCACTGATCCAAGCGCCGCTCTTACCATGCTGCGCGAATTTGAAAAGGGACGGAGCGATCGGGAAGCGGGTTTGTCCCGAGGTCATCGTCGTCAATCGCTGCCCGTTACGCACCGACTCCGGCAGATCCTTGTCGTAATACTCGGCCATCTTCGGCTTGTAATCGAACAGGTCGAGTTGCGACGGAGCGTCGGCCATGAAAAGCCAAATCACGCGTTTGGCTTTCGCCACGTGATGCAGTGCTGGTAGCTCGCCCAGCGTCGCCGCTGGATTCACGGGATTGCCGGCGGCCGCTGCCGGTGCATCGGCGGCGAAGATCCGTGGGTTCAGGAGCGAGGCCAGGGCCGCAGTGCCTAAGCCAGCCGCTGCTTTACCAAAAAAGTAGCGCCGAGTTTCTTGAAGCTGATGCTGAATGATGGGGTCCATAGAAGTCGTGCCTTATTGCTGAACGGTTTGAATGTAGCGTTATTCTTTCGTAATCGTCTCGTCTAAATTCATGATCACATTGGCGACCATCGTGAGAGCAGCGAGCTCGGACGAATCGAGTTGTTCGTTGCGTTTGGAATCACCGTATGACAGCAGCTGCTTGGCTGCTTCGGCATTCGCCTGGAACAGCTTGAGCTGAGACTCGTGCACTCGAGCCAACACCGCAATTTCATCGGGCTCCGCACGACGAGCGGTTGAGATGCGGAACGCGAAAGCGATCCGCTCGGCTGGCGTCGCTCCACCTTCCAGCATCATGCGCTCGGCCAGCTTGCGTGCCGCTTCCACGAACTGCTTGTCGTTGAGCAGCACGAGTGCCTGCAGCGGTGTGTTCGTGCGCGCTCGACGGACCGTGCACGTTTCTCGTGAAGGTGCATCGAACGTGGCGAGCGAGGGCGGCGGCGACGTGCGCTTCCAGAACGTGTAGAGACTGCGGCGATAGAGTGCGTCGCCACTATCCTGCTTGAACACGGACGTATTACTGCCGACGAAGCCGACCGCTTCCCATAAACCGTCAGGCTGGTAAGGCTTCACGCTCTTACCGCCCTGGCGTTCCACCAGCAAGCCGCTCGACCAGAGCGCCGAGTCGCGCAGCACTTCGGCATCCATGCGGAAGCGCGGTCCGCGCGCCAGCAGCTCATTGGCCGGATCGCGCTGAGCGAGCTGCGGTGAGACCCGCGAAGATTGCTGGTAGACATGCGACATCATGATGTTCTTCAGCAGTTGCTTGACGTTCCAGCCACCTTCCATCCAGTCGGTCGCGAGATAATCAAGCAGCTCGGGATGCGTGGGCTGCTGACCTTGTGAACCAAAGTCTTCACTCGTCTTCACGATTCCCGTTCCAAACAACTGTTGCCAGAACCGATTCACGGTGACGCGGGCAGTCAGTGGATGATTGGGATCGACGAGCCAGCGTGCGAGCCCCAGGCGATTCACAGGTGCACCGGACGGCAGCGGGGGCAAGATCGAAGGAACCGCAGCGGTCACCTTATCAGCCTTACGATCATACTGACCACGGACCAGGATGAACGTATCGCGAGGCTGTGGCATATCCGCCATGACCAGCGTCGCGGGGACCGAGTTATCCAGGTCGGTACGTTTCTTCGTGACATCGTTGATCTGATTCTGCAGGCTATCGAACTTTGGCTTCGACTGCGGATAGACGAACTGCAAGAAGTGATCACGAATCACCTTCTTTTGCTCGTCGTTCCGTTTATCCTCTTCCACCTTGATGGCAGCTTGGACCGGACCGGGCAGAGTGGACTTGGTTTGAGACTTCTCGAAGGCCACCCAGGCCTTGAGAGAGTTGAACGACTGGCCATCTTGCGGAGTGCGCGTAACGGAGCCCGCTTTGTCCCAGTAGCAAGTGCCACCAAATTGCGTGAACGCCCATCCGTTGACGAGTGCGCCGGGATTCAGTCCCACCTTGGCTGCCTCGACTTCCAGTCGCACCCATTCACCCGCCTTGGGCAATTCCCCCATCACAATACGGCTCGGTGAATTGGCTTGTCCCCACGGGATCATGTCAGCGCCCCAGGTGGCGCGGTGTTCCCAGCCACCGTCGTTCCACTGCAGCATGATTTGTTTGGGCAGATCCGCCGGATCGAGATAGACGTAGGCAAAAAGCTTGTCGCCTTCACCGATTTTCAGCGGCTGAGTGGCACCCGTGAAAAAGTGCTGACTCAAGGCAGTAGCTTTCCGGCGAGTAGCTTTTTCGCCGCTGAAAACGGGCTGCGGCTTGGCGACAAATTCCCAGGGAGAATCGCCTTCCAACTTAGCACCCGCTGGGGCGGCATCTTCAATCCAAACGTATTCGCGAGGTTCGCCGGTCGGCGCCGCCGGCGCGTCCGGTGGCTCTTGATACTCCACCTTGGCCAGCTCGTCGGTCATCTGCTTGCGCAGCGCGGCGATCTGATCGTCAAAGGCTTTCAGCTGAGCGGTGTTTTCCGCTGTGGGAATCTTCATCACCGGTGGCGTCAGCAGCGCGTTGCCATCCATCGCCGGATCGGCAGCCGCATTGAAGAACGCATAGAGCTGATAGAACTCTTTTTGCGTGATCGGATCATACTTGTGGTTGTGACAGACAGCGCAGCCCATCGTCAGGCCCAGCCAGACCGTCGACAACGCCTCGGTACGATCTACCGCGTAGCGCACCAGCACTTCGTCGTTTATTGAACCGCCTTCGCTCGTCGACACATTGCAGCGATTGAAGCCGCTGGCCACTTTCTGTTCGAGCGTCGCGTTGGGCAGCAAATCGCCCGCCAACTGTTCGACCGTGAACTGATCGAATGGCAGATTGTTATTGAAGGCATTAATGACCCAGTCGCGATAAGGCCACATGGAACGTTCGTTGTCTAAGTGCAAGCCGTGCGTGTCACCGTAGCGAACCGCATCGAGCCAGTAGCGGGCCATGTGCTCGCCATACCGTGGTGATTTCAGCAATCGATCCACCACGCGTTCATAAGCTTCCGGTGCGTTGTCCGCCAGGAAGGCATCCACCTCCGCGGGCGTGGGGGGCAAACCGGTTAAGTCCAAGGTCGCACGCCGAATGAGCGTCACCTTGTCGGCGACGGGCGAAGGAGCGAGTCCTTCACGTTCCAGTCGCGCGATCACGAAGCGATCAATCGGGCTGCGAACCAGATTTCCAGCCTTCGTCTCCGGCGGCTGCGGTTTGCTCGGCTTCACGAACGACCAGTGATCCTTCCACGGTGCTCCCTGATCAATCCAGGTCTTAATGAGCTGAATCTCGGCGGCGGAAAGCGTCTTGCCTGAATCGGGTGGCGGCATCTTCAGATCGGGATCAGCAGAGTCCAAGCGCCGCGCGAGTTCGCTTTCGCCACTCTTGCTAGGCACAATCGCTGCCTGGCCTGATTCAAGTTTCGCGAGGGCGGTGTCGCGGACGTCGAGTCGCAAGCCAGCCTTCCGCTCCTGATCGTCCGGACCATGGCACTTGTAGCAGCGGTCGGACAGCAGCGGGCGAATCTGACGCGCGTAATCGATCGTGGGGCCTTGGGCCGAGGCGACCGAACCGCCAGCCAGCGACAGCACAAGCGCAGTGGCGATTCCCAGGAATGGGCGCGAGCCACCGGGCGTGAATATTTTCAGCGTACGAATCGAGTTCAGCGTACGAATCGAGGAAGCGAGGCGGGGCGTGATTGAGCACGCCGATCGCAGCGTATTCATCGAGTTAACCTTTCCTGTTGGCGGGACCTGCGACGGAACCTTCGACCTACATCATCAAAAACCGGCAGGCAGCATGGCGGTTCAACATCCAACACTCAGTTCATCACCGAGAAGTTCCCCGTCGGGCACTCCCCAGTTACTAACCGGTAGACTCACTATTAATGCAAACGAACAAGCACTTGTCCAGCAAGCGGAACGAGTTATAGCGTGGGCGGCAGCTGCGATTTGAGGGTTAGTGGCTGGCCACCCCTCGATAAATAGAGTTCGTACAGTTGGTAATTCAGATGGGTTTGGGCGAAAAAAATGAGTGTTGTCAGCGGGTAGATGCCCACGCAGCACAAAGCGGCTCCTAGAACCGCCAGTCCCATCGAGCTGACGATTAAAAAACCAACCGTGAGCAACGTTTCCTTCCAGACTCGGCCCAGGAAGTCGCGGTGCCAGCGGAAGTTGGTGGCGGCGCTGAGTTCCTGGGTTATTTCCGTGGCAATCAGGACTGGGATCATCACCAGGTTGAGCGTGATGATGGCGGCGAAATAGAGGATACCCGCCATGAGAAACAGGAGCACCGCCAGGACCTCAGAGTTTCTCCCGTTTTCGCCAACGAGCGCTGAAATCAGGCCGACGCCGAACAGGGCGACGATGGCCACGGGCAGCAGCATTAGCGAGGCCAATAACACGCCCACGAACGGCCAGACACCGCGCTTGAGGTAGTCGCCGAAACGACCAAACTCGAACGTGGGATAGGGCCCATTCGGTTGGCGAGTGTGCAGATGTTCGAGCGTCTCACTGAAATAACCCAGGCCGACGATCGGACCGACAACCGGAATCAGAAAGTAGCAGACAAAAACCAGAGCCACATTCGCCAGCCATTGGGAATGCTCGAAAATGAACTGATAACTGCGCAGGTACTGCATCCCGGTGAAGGGAGGCGGCGCGGGGCCTGTACTTACTGCCGCTGGATTTATCCCGATCGGGTTCCCATTCACGGTCGGCGGCAAGTGGTAGCCCGGCGAGTTGTAGGGATTCGGCGAGTCACTCGACATGATCTTTGGCGACCTTTCCACAAAAGCGATCGACGTGGGACACTACGCCGTTTGGCGGAACTGGATTTCGTGCAGACGACGGTAGAGTTCGCAGCGACGCACCAGCTCTTCGTGTGTGCCACAGTCCAGGATTCTACCGGCGTCCATCACCACGATACGATCAACCAGATCGAGTGTCGAGAGTCGGTGGGTGATGAAGATGGCTGTGCGGTCAACGATAAACGTCTCCAGCGTCTTGTGAATCAGGTGTTCACTCTCAATATCCACCTGACTCGTCGCTTCATCCAAAATCAGAATGGCAGGATTTTTCAAGATCGCGCGTGCCAACGCGATTCGCTGCCGCTGCACCCGACAGCCGACTCCCCCCCTGCCCGACCACGGTGGCGTAGCCATTTTCCAGTTTGTCCATGATGAACTGGTGTGCGTGCGCCTGTTTGGCAGCAGCGATCACCTGCGCTTCGGTGGCCTGAGGCGAGCCATAGCGAATGTTATTGAGCACGGTGTCGTTGAAGAGCTGCGTGTGCTGTGTCACGAGACCGATCTGCCCGCGCAAATCGCGTAGACGCATCGCGCGCAAATCCACATCATCGACGCGAATCGAGCCGCTCACCGGATCATAAAACCGCAGCAGCAGGTTCAGCAGCGACGTTTTCCCACAGCCGTTGGGTCCCACCAGAGCCACCTTTTCGCCCGCTTCAATGCGCAGCTGACAGTCGCGTAACACGGGCTGATCGGCTTGATAGTGAAACGACACTCGATCAAATACGATTTCTCGAAACGGCTGCGGGACTGGCCGCGGCGACTCGGCATCGACAATCTCCGGCTGAATATCGAGCACCGCAAACAAACGATCAGCCGCGGCAAAGGCGCCTTGAATTCCACCATAGATGTCGGTCATCTTCCGCGCCGGGTCGCTCACTCCCGCCAGCAATCCATAAAACAATAGCAGCGAGGCAAACGAGAGCGGTCGGTCGCACATTCGGATACCAAACAAATGGGTCTCCTGATTCAGTACCAGATAGGTGCCTGCCAGCAGGGCCACCGAAATCACGCCAATCCCCAAGAGCTCGGTGATCGGTTTGGTCAGCGCATTGTAAAAAGTAATGCGCATCGACTTGGCATACAGTTGCTTGGAGACACCATGAAAGCGATTGCGCTCCCAACGCTCCATGTTGTACGCCTTCACCGTCTGGATTCCCGAGAACGCTTCACTCAGCACGTGAAACAAACGAGTGACTTCTTCCAGCGCGCGGCGATTGGCCCGCTTGATCGATTGCGACAGTCGCTTAATGAGGTAAATTGCCGGTGGAGCCAGCAGCAGCGAGAAGAGCAGCAGTCGCCAACAGATCAGCGACGCGCCCGTGACGCAGGCGAGCATCTTCATCGGCTCCCGGATGCTGTTGCCAAAAACCTGGGTGATTCCCACTCCGACCGCACCGGCATCCGCCGTGAAACGGGCCATGAGTGCCGAGGTGCTATGTTCACTGAACGACTTCAAATCCATTTTCAGCGTGGTGCGAAAACAGAGCTTGCGCAGATCAAATAAGGTGAGTTGATTGAGACGCTCGACGAGCACCAAGTCCAGCACCAGCATGAAATCTTTGATGATCGTGGCCAGGACGAGGAAACCGATCAGGATCAGTAGCGTCGAAAACGGTTTGGTGGGCAGATAGTTGTGAATGAGCGGTTGTAACCAGCGATAGCCCTGTAGAGCCTGCTGTTCAGCGAGCAGCCTTGCTTCAGCCATCTGCAGCTGTGCAGGGGAATCGCCGGTGGCCGCATCGCCGGTGGCCGCGTCGCTACCAGCTCGCAGTTCGGCGATTGTCTGGTGGAGTTCCCCTTCCTTGGCGGCTGCGTTTTCAATCTTGCCATCGATCCACTGATGCATCGACTGGCCGCTGAAGATCACTTCCACGAAGGGATAGACGATCCCAATGTTCGCTCCCCAAAGAACGCCCACGATCAGCGACGAGATCAAAATCCCGGCCAGCGTCCCGCGATAAACGAGCGCCATTCGGAGCACACGACCAAAATTCTTCATAACGCGACCATCCATGGCCACTGGGGGAAACATGCGAGGGCGGTTTTGTACCAGATTCGCCCCAATTCACCAAGCTCGAATCGCAGCGGAGAGACACGGTGGTGATGGAGTTACGGTAGGGTTTCGCAGGGGAACAGAGCGAGACACGGTGCTGACGGAGGCTCGGTAGGGTTTCGCACGGAGACGCGGAGACGCGGAGACGCGGAGACGCGGAGACGCGGAGACGCGGAGACGCGGAGACGCGGAGACGCGGAGACGCGGAGACGCGGCGACGCAGAGACGCGGCGACGCAGAGA
>JBJSXJ010000093.1:0-19788 GCA_046086325.1 Planctomycetota bacterium
CAGCGATCACAAAAGTCTCGATCTTCACCACCTGGGCGGCGGAACGAGCGATCGAATCCATTCAGATCCAGATAAGATTCCCGCCGACACAGCCAATTGTTGCTCGCATAGAACACCGCGTTCCGCTGATCCCGATTGAAATAGTCGTACACTAAATCCAGAATCAATTGATTGGTTTCGGCGAATAAATCGTGGGTAAAGCCGTTGAAGGTCGAGCCTGCGATAAGTGCATCGGGGAATTGCTTGGCAGCGTCCACCAGAGCTTCCAACCAATTAGGCAGTGGTAGACAGTCGTCGTCGGTGAAGGCAATCCAGTCACCGACTGCCTCGGTGACACCACGATTGCGAGCGGACGCAGGGCCAGCATTTTCTTGTCGAATCACCCGTATGCGCGGCAGTTTCCGGCGGGAGTTAGTTTTAATCCAGTCGGTGAGTACTGGATCAAGCGGCTGAGGACTACCATCATCGACGAAGATGATTTCAAAACGCTGGGAGTCGAAAGTCTGTTCGCATAGCGCTTCCAGGCACGCGACCGCCGCCGCGGTACGATTGAAGGTTGGGATCACTACGCTTACCGCTGGCGCCGAGGCTACAGTGTCCTCTTTTGGCAAGCCATTTCTGCCGTTCGCGGGGAGCGAATCAAGCGACGAGTCTGGGACGGCGTTCATATTTAAAAAAAACAACGATTAGCATCAACTGTCTATTTCGATCAATCGGAATCCGGGAATGTAGGGCAGTTCATGCAGTTGGAGGTGCGAATTTCGGCCCAGTTAATCGACTTACGATAAGTTTAAATAATACCGACTTCTTGCCAAGTGCTTAGGGGTGGTCCTACACTCTCGCGTTCAATGCTGGTCAGCGAGTTCAAGAATTTTTTGTTTACATCGGGGAAACACGGCCGATCTGGCTGTGGTGTGAACAAACAGGCCCGCGTCAGTGGCCGAACGACTGGTCTCATGTCCGATTTCAGGCTCACTTGGTCCAGGGTCCCAATTCCGGCGACGAACGCTAAACTCAAGATTGTGTTCGTCAGGGGTGATTTGTTGCCGCGGTTAGCATCTGCGGTCGGTGAGCGATGCCTTTGAGGTCTAAGTTGTTTCCCAAAATATTTAGTTCGTGGCGGCGACTGTTTGGTCATTCACGTACCACTCGCATTGAGCCAGCTTTGCCACCCAACGCGAATTTAGCTGCGGGATTCATCTTCGTTCATATCCCCAAAACTGCTGGTACTTCCATGTGTGCGGCACTCGGCTTGGCCGAAACCACGCATGCCACAGCCTCTGAATTTCGCACTCTGCTGGGGGCTCAATACGAACAGCTATTCAGTTTTGCCTTTACGCGCAATCCTTGGGATCGCTTCCTCTCACTCTACTTGTACGCCCGCATGGAGGAGAGTCATCACCATTCAGCCAAGCGACCACATCGCAAGCGGTATGGAAAGCATCCCGACTACGATACGCTGCGTCAGGCTTCCCTGTCCGATGCCGCTCACCTGCTACTCGAAGGCAGACTTGGAATGCACTGGCTGCCCCAGCATCGCTGGGTTTGTGATGAGCAGGGGCAGATTATCTGCACGTTTGTTGGTCAACTGGAGTCGCTGGACGAGCAATGGCCGCAAATCGTTGCCCAGACCAAGGCCACCGCTTTGGTGCCGCGGAAAAATGTAGCCAATGTCGACAAGATTCCCTATCAGGATCGGATCGACGATCGCACCAAATCGCTACTCGACGAATACTATCAGCGTGATATCGAGCTGTTTGGATATCGCTTTTAGCGACTTACGTTGTCTATCAAGTCGCGGCAGACCAAATCGAAAGCGTCACCCGGGATCGATTGAGTGTGCCAGATGAAATGGTGGCGAACGCGTGCTACTTCGGCCAACATCTCCTGCACTCGGGCCGTGGGAATCGAGCGAAGAATCTGCTCTAAACGAGGTAACTCGTCAGCCTTGATAGTTACCGAAAACTTTTCAAAGTCGAGCTGATTGGTAAACGGAGGTACAAAAGAACCGGGGATGAAAACTGGAATCGCACCACATAAGATGGTCTCATAAATCCGCTTGCTCCACGGGGTCCATCCTGCCGGACAGAGGCAGAAGACGGTGCGGTGCAGTTCGCGATAATAGGCGGCCACATCCGCACGATTCGCCGGACGATTCTCGCCGCCCATAGCAAAGCTGACGTGCCCCTCCAGAATAATGTCGGAACTTGCCCGCAAGTGGCGAAAGATTTCCGGGCGAATGGTTCCCCACGAGCGGCCGCGAAAGTGGATCAGGATATCGCGAGGCAGGTTTTCAGTTGCCACTTCATCGATGACGTCCTGCCAGGGTGTATAGCCAGGAATGACGACGTCATGGCCAATGCGAAAGGCATCATGGTTGAATCCCGGTCGCGCTTCGACACCAAGAAAAGTGCAATGGCGCACACGGGATCCATACCACTGCCAGAAATATCCACTGTTCGCTCCTCGTCCTTGCCCAAACACCAGCAGATGATGTCGTCCCTCCCATTTCTTCCAGGATGAGGTTTTGCGCACGAGCCGCATCGTCTCGCGAAATCCGCAATGGACATGAAATTCGGAGCGATAGCGTTGGAAGCGAGTCCAGCGGGCGGGATCAATGCCCTGCTCGTAAGCAAACGCCGCGAAATAACAAGCAGGATAAAAAGGAATAAGAAGGAAATCCGCTGTATCGGGATCGGTCGTTACCAAGTCACTGTGGACCACATTTTGGTGGAACAGGTATTCGACATACCAAAAGTCGAGTTGCTGTGAAGGATGTCGTAATACCGTCGCCGTATTTAAATGCTCCGGTAGCGGATAGATATAGATTTTTGGTCGTGGAAAATCTTGTGCCGCCGTCGACGGCGAGTGGCGATTGTCCACGTTGGCAATGATAGAAGGTTTCAAGGAGGGCGAATTCTCTGGCGGTGAATCACTGGGCTTTAGCATGGTCGGGTGGCCCCCGGTTGATGCTTAAGCCAACTGCCCAGTACCAGCACGCGCCACGTTAGTCCACCACTCCAGTTCGCTTGTTCTTCAAAGTTAATCATTTCTTCGAGCAGGGGCGATTCGCGTCGTAAATCCGTGAGTGCCGCGTGCCATGCGGGCAGATTATGGTACGAAGGCGGCATGCCAAAACCACGCTTTGGATGATTCATAATGAACGACGGCATATCTGGCTCGATCGCAGCACGAAAAATATGTTTGGGAGTTCCACCTTGGAAACGCAACTGTGGCGGAATGCTGGCTGCTAACGATACAAAGTGGTGATCGAGCAGCGGTACTCGGGTTTCCAATCCATGAGCCGACGACGCGCGATCGACCTTGGTAAGGATGTCATCTTGCAGGTACTGAGCGACCAGGCCAGCGAAGTAGGCATTAAGTGGACTCAGTGGTTCTAACTGCGGTCGCAAAAAGTCGTAGGTGCCGAGTAGCTGTTCACGGGATGCGCGAAAGGCGTAACCAATCGCCTGATAGATCGAATCGTTGAAAAGTTGGTCGCGAAGGGACGCCATGTGTAGCCAAGTGGGCAGGCGTAGCCGGTCGAAGGGGCGCAGCGGCCAGCGCCGAGCGATGGCATTCGCCGGCCCACGTCGCAACCACTCGGGTAAATATCCCATCAAGCTGAGATTACGAGCCTCTCTGGCCGAGAGATAGCCACCGAAAAGTTCATCTCCACCATCGCCGCTGAGCACGACCTTCACATGTTCGCTGGCGAGCTTGGAAACAAGGAATGTGGGTACGGCTGAAGTATCACCAAACGGTTCGTCAAAGAAGTGCACCAGTTGCTCAAGGATTTCGAGGGACTGATTACTTGCTAGTCGCCGCTCCTGGTGGTTCACCTGCCATAGTTGAGCCAAGTTGCGGGCCAGCTCGCTTTCGTCATGAACATCATCGTCGAAGCCAATCGTGAACCCTTGCACCTGCCCGGGTGAAAGGGTTCGCATTTGCGCCAGGATGGAGGTAGAGTCTAAGCCGCCGGAAAGGAAAATTCCGACCGGCACATCACTGATCAAATGCGATTGCACCGCGGTTCGTAGCCGCTCGCGAAGTTCATCCACTAGCCCGTCTTCCGTCCAGCGCTCGCGCGGCACAAAGTCTGGATGCCAGTATTGTCGGCGTGTGATGTGCGCCTCGTTCAAGTCCGCCACCAGCAGCTCGCCCGGTCGCAGCTTTTCGATTCCGCTATAAATTGTGTGAGGCGCCGGAATCACCGCTCGAGTGATATAAAGACTCACCGCGAGTGGATCGATATCGCGAGGCACCAGCGGATCAGCCAGGATCGCTTTGAGCTCCGAGCCGAATCGTACACCGTCTGTTCCGACTCGATAATACAGCGGTTTGATCCCGAGACGATCGCGTGCGAGCACGAGTCGTTGCTGCTGCGAGTCGAAGATCGCGAGCGCGAACATGCCATCAAGTCGATGGAGAAAATCTAAACCGAATTCCTCATAGGCATGGAGCGCTGTCTCGGAATCGCTCTGTGAGACAAAGCGGTGCCCTCGAGCGAGCAGTTCGTGGCGGAGTTGCGGCGAGTTATAGATTTCGCCATTACAGACTAGATGAACAGTTCCCGTTTCGTTGGCGAAGGGTTGGTTACCACGAGTGGACAGATCGATGATGCTCAGTCGACGAAAACCAAACCCCACATTTCGCTCGATCCAATAGCCGTCCGCATCGGGGCCGCGATGCACGAGCGAGGCGGTCATCCGCTGCAGCATTGCGGAATCGATGGAGCGTGCTGAGTCGAACCAAACTACTCCACAAATTCCGCACATGACGATCAACACTTATCTCGGCGATGATGTGGCAACTGGTGGGGATGAAGGCGAGGCCAGCCGGCGATAGAGCTGAGCGATCTGACCGGCGATAGTCGACCATTCGTATTTGTGCAGGATGGCCGGTGGAATGGCTGAGCACTCCTCGATGTCAAACGCCTCTGCTAAGTGCTCGGGCGGGCAGACCGTCACATAAGGCGTTAGATCCTCGAAGCCGCGCAGTCCGAACGGAGTCGTGATGACCGGCATTCCGCGACTGACATAATGAAGCAGCTTCAGATTGCTGCCCGCACCGGTGGTCACGGTGTTGAGTCCCAAAAACCCGGGTGCTGAATAAACATCGAAGCGATCAAGATCTGAGTCGAAGAAAACGTTGGGTAAACGACATTCCGAAACATAACGACTGCCACACCCACCCAGGATCACAAAGGCTACATCGGGACGCTGGGGTGCGACCTGCTGCAGCAGAAATTCAACAGCCACGCGGTTGTGAGCGGAATTGCTGCCACTGTAGAGGCCGCGTCGAGCGAAGGCGGCTAGGCCCGGGAATCGCTCGAGCGCCAAGCGATCATCGAATTGACGTCGGCCCGGAGCATCGATGCCGTTGGGAGCGATCGTCATGGCGGCTGGATCCGCTCCGTACAAGGCCGTAAATCGTTCACAGTCATTTGCAGTTACGGCCAAGAGATGATGGCTCTGTTCGATCAGGCAGCGTTCTAGCTTTGAGATCCGCTGGCCGACCAGTTTGGCGACCCAGTTCGATGAACATTCCGCGCGCGTATAGTCGTATTCGACATTTTGAGAGGCATAAACAACGGGTAGCGAGCGAGGCAGCTGTGCAGCGACCCGAGCGAATGGTACTTGTTCAAATTGCACGATATCGGCTGCGGCGAGGTGCTGCCGGAGGAGCTGGCTCAAGCCCGGATGAAACGAAGTGCAGTACTGATACGGGAACGGGCGCTCCAGAAAAAATCGCGACATTACAAACGGATATCGAACCTGCACGAGCCGAAACGGCAGTTGATCGAGTTGCTGCTGAGCTTGGGTGGCGTGATAGGGGGTCACCAAAGTGACATCGATTCCCTGCTGAGCGAGTGCGGCAGCCAGTTTGACAATGCGCACACTGCCACCCGCGATGGCAGGCAGCACCGGATAGGGACAGATGCTCACGAGTCGCAGTGATCGCTCCGTAGTGCCCATGTTTCACTCAAGCTGACTCGTACCTATCTGTCGCCAAGACTGCTTCATCGAATTGCATTAAAAACGTTTTATCTTGGAAGTAACAGGGGCCCACAACCCACCGGACAGACTGCAAGCTGACCACTCGTATGCAATTCATGTAATCCAGATAGAGGCTCATTAAACAGCGCCTGTCAGCGGTTGGATGTAGCATTCTGAAATGCAATCTGGTTCGAGTCACTCTCTCCGCACGCGTCAAACCAGCGGTCCGCTGGCACCCCGGAACCCGGGGGCTGTGGAAAGGCTTCTGTGGCCTACTTGACCGGCGCCCACGAACTCATATTCTAACGATCGTCAAGATATCGCGGCGTTTAGATCGGAGTAATCGTTCAGCGTCTGATTGCTTGGCAAACGCCCTCCACGTGGCATCTGCCTGCCTTTCCCCTTCACCCACTCGTCACCCGCCTCATCCACCCTCAGGAGCTTGCCACTATGCGACTGGCTTTGTCTTGGATCCTTGTGTTGTTAGCGGTGCAGGTTGCTCGTGCCGATATCGGCATTATTTCACCGAGCGCGGCCCAGCGGCTGATTACTGCTGCTGACCCTGCCAAGCGGCCGATCGTTATCGACACTCGTGGTGGCTACAAGGATTATTTTCGTGGGCATCTGCCGACCGCTCATCATCTGAATTTCGACACGCTGCGCGGTACCGATCGAGGCGTGCCTGTGCAGTACTTGCCCGACGACCTCACCCGCGCGCTGCTCGTTCGCGCCGGAGTCGACAAGCAGCGAACTCACCTCGTCTATGCCACCGGCGAGGCTTTGCCCAACGATGAAATTCTGAGTGCCAGTATGGTGGCCTACGTGCTCGAAAAATTCGGAGTGGAAAACATTCTGATTGTGGACGGGGGACTGCCCGCCTGGAAAAAAGCCAACCTGCCAGTTACTCAGGAATACTTTGGTAACCCTCCGGGCCATCTGCCAGAAAAGGGACGTCCCGAAATTGGTGTGAACGTCGACGACGTGCTGAAGCGCAGTGCCGATACGATCCTCGTCGACGCTCGACCGCCCAACGAATACGTCGGGGACGATGATGTTTGGCTGCGCAAGGGTCATATCCCCGGCGCGATCAGTTTTCATTGGGCTCGGCTCATGGCCCGCGAGAACACTCATCAATTCCTGCCCGCCGAAAAGGCGCAAGCGGAACTCACCGCCGCCGGACTAACTCCCGACAAAAAAATCATTGTCTATTGCGGCACCTCGCGCGAAGGAAGTCTCTTGCGGTTTTACTTGAAGCACGTCGCAAAGTATCCCCATGTGCAACTCTATGAAGGTTCGTGGAAAGAATATGCGTCTCTAAAGCAGCTGCCAGCGGAGACGAAAGAAAACCGCGCTCATTGAGAGGGGCAGCCAGCGTGTTAACCGCGATACTCTTACTGGCAGTCTGTTTCGTGGCGTTCACGAACGGGGCCAACGCAAATTTTAAGGGTGTCGCTTCGTTATATGGCAGTGGCACGACCACGTTGCGACGCGCCTTGCTCTGGGGCACCGCCACCACCTGCGCCGGCTCCCTAGTGGCCATGTTCTATGCTCAAGAACTGCTGAAAAAGTTTGGTGGTCGCGGGCTGGTTCCCGACAGCTTAGTTGAGTCATCAACCTTTGTGAGTGCCGTTGCGCTGGGAGCTGCGTTCACCAGTTTCCTTGCCACTCGCTGGGGTTTTCCCGTCTCGACCACGCATGCCTTGGTCGGCGCACTGGTGGGCGCGGGCTTAGCAGGCAGCGGCTCGGCAGTGAATTTCGCGGCTCTGAACAAGAACTTTTTGTTCCCGCTTTTGTTTAGCCCGGCGGTCGCTGCTTTACTCGGTGCGCTCACCTATAAAACGCTGTCGCTTTTCAGGCTCGCACCGCCGCATCGGGCTCTCGTGCTGGATGCGCTGCATTTCTTGAGTACGGGAGCGGCCAGTTTCGCTCGCGGCCTGAACGACACACCCAAGATCGTGGCTTTGCTACTGGTAACGTCCTCTTATGAACCCTTCTGGGCGTTCCTGGCGGTGGCCGTGCTGATTGCGATAGGCGGTTTAATCGACGCTGAAAAGGTGGCCGAAACGCTGGGTAAAAAAGTGACCGATCTTAATCCCGGGCAGGGGTTGGCGGTGAGCTTGACCACGGCGGTACTCGTTGCCACCTCCAGCTTGCAGAACTATCCGGTGAGCACCACGCATGTCAGCGTAGGTTCGCTACTGGGCATCGGGATTACCACGGGGCAAGCCAAATGGCGCAAGGTGGCTGAAATACTCGTCGCCTGGATTACCACCGTGCCGTGCGGAGCACTCCTGGCGGCGATTGCCTATGGGATCTTGAGCCGCTTGTCGTGAGGCCCGTGACTGCCCCTCTCCCCTCTCCCCTCTCCCCAACCGCTGAATTGAGCTTTGCGGAGACGCACCGATCGCTCGTCAGCGGTCGGGGCGAGGGGACGCGCAGAGAAAACCAGCCCTGAGGGGACACGCCGTGAAAACCCGCCCTGAGAGGACGCGCCGCAGGCCTTACAGGTCCCGTGGATGCGCAGCCATTCTTCCGGCTTGTGCGCCCCGCGGAATTCCCGGATGGGCCATCTATTTGGACGTTTGCAGCAGCTTGACCATCGCCTGCCCCATCGCCTCGCCTACATCCATATACACCTCGGCCTTGCCGCCATAGTGGCCGTTGCCGCTGCCACCTTGAGCGAGCGGATGCGTATAGATGGTGGCCACATTTCCTTGGAACTCGGCGTACTTCCCCGAGCTGCCATCGACGGCCAGGTGGGCGTTCAAAACATCAGCCGTTGGCCCACTGCCGCCCTTCATGGCTTCTCCCAACGTGCCACACACAAACTTGGCCCGAGGAGCATTGAATTCTTTACGCAGCGCCTGGATGAAATGCACCAAGTTCTTTTCATAGTGAGCGGCATGGCCCGCGTTGCCCGCATCACGCTCACCTTGCCAGAAAAAGAAACCCGCTACTTCGTAACTTTTCGCACCGGGATAATGCTTGTCGAGATCGGCGAGTGCTTTCTTGGCGTCACCGATATCGGTGTCCCACTGCTTGCCAGCGTACCAGTCGATCGGCTTGCCATTTTTGTCGACCCAAGGAGCTGGATTGGTTTTGAGTCCCAAGGCGGGGTCCATTTCCCAGAACTCCGGCTTGTCCTTGTAGCCGGCGTAGACGAGTTTCTTCTCCACGCCCGCTTTATCCGTGCTGACAAACTCGGAACGCTCGCTGCCCGGTGGCAGCAGGTCCCAGCCCAAGGCTCGATTGCCGATGCAGCATTTGAGCAGCATCACGGGAGCGTCGATGGCGTTTCCCAGAGGGTGACCGATGCCATATTCCGGGCCGAGGTTTCCGCCGGCGACCGTCAACCAGTCATTGCGGAGCGGTCCTTTGCCGGACATGTATTGCACGAACCGCACATCCTTGCGCTCGGTCCAGGCACCTGAATCATCCACCAGGTACGAATACTTCTTTTTTTCTTTGACCGCATGTTCCAGGGAAATCTCGCCGCCCTTCACTTTGCCCAGTCCGACCATGTTCGACTGACCCAGCAGAATGAAGACCTGCACCGGCTTACTCAGGTCTGCCGGTTTTCCATCCGGCCGCGCGATCACCAGCGCCTGCTCTTGTGCGACACCGGTGCGTGTGGTCATCGCCACTCCCACTCCCGCCACTCCCACCGCAACGAATACAACCAACGATATCCAGGCGGTCAAAGTGACTCGAGAAAACAGCAGCTTCATGGAAGTACCCGTGGATGTGGAATGGATGTTTTTTTCAGGCCAATGTTCCGCCAGATCGTAGCAGATCGGCTGCTGGTTTTTTACTGCGATCGACCAGAATTTTGCTCACATTAATTCTGAGTGGACTGTCATCGTGGCTAATGTCTGCGGCGAGGGCACCGTGAGAGGAGGGAGACACGGTGTGGCTTCGCACGGAGACGCGGAGCCACGGAGGTGGGCTTGGAGGCAAGATCTGTGGCGAGCGCACGAAGCCTGGTTTATTGTCCAGAACAACATGGCTCACCCAACAAAAACGGTTCGGTAGCGTTTCATACGCCATCGAACCGTTTGCTTTTTTGGGAATCAGCGGCCGTCGCTTAAGAGGCCGCTGGTGCGTCGTGAGAACGACGGGAACTACGTTACCGTCCAGGTTTCTGCGGAGCGGAAGAGCTTGTTCAAATCGCCTTCGCCGCGTTTCGCCTTGGCTTCGGTGATCTGACGATTCATGTCGTCTTCGTAGAGCGGACGTTCGACACAGCGCAGCACGCCCAGCGGCTCGGGGAATTCCGGATGTCGCATGCGGCTGAGCAAATAGGCGAGTGTCGGCTCCGGCGACTTCTCGTCGTGGAACAACAAGTCGTCTTCCTTAATGGCGCCGCCCAGCTGGACCACTTCGGGCGTGGTGCCGTTGAGGCGAATTCCCTTGTCGCGGTTTTTGCCGAAGATCATCGGCTTGCCGTGTTCAATCTCCATCGTGTTGTCGGCCTTCGTATCCTTCGATGCGGCGTACTCGAACGCACCATCGTTGAACACGTTGCAGTTCTGGTAGACCTCGACGAAGGCCGTCCCATCGTGCTCGGCGGCTCGTCGTAGAACCTCCGACAGATGCTTGATATGGACGTCGACCGAACGAGCGACAAACGTCGCCTCGCAGCCGATCGCCACCGACAGCGGGCTGAGCGGATAATCGATCGCTCCCATCGGCGAGCTCTTCGTGACCTTACCCACGGGTGACGTCGGGGAGTATTGCCCCTTGGTCAGACCGTAGATGCGATTGTTGAACATGATCACCTTGAGGTTCAGGTTACGGCGAATCGTGTGCAAGAAGTGATTGCCGCCGATGCTGAGTGCGTCGCCGTCACCGGTGATCACCCAGACCTGCATGTCCGGACGGCAGCACTTGAGTCCCGACGCAATCGCGGGTGCTCGTCCGTGAATGCCGTGAATCCCATAGGTATTCATGTAATAAGGAAAGCGGCTCGAGCAGCCGATTCCCGAAACGTAAACGATGTTCTCGCGCGCGACACCCTGCTGGGCGAGCACTTTCTTCATCTGTGCGAGAATCGAGTAATCACCGCAACCTGGGCACCAACGTGGATCCTGGTCACTGGCGTAATCATTGGCAGTCAAAACCGGTAATTGAGAACTCATGGCAATATCTTTGATTGGAATTTAATGGGAGAAGAAATCTGTGAAAGACTAACAACCAACATAGTCAACAGGGAATCGTTTACGACAAAATCTGGTTGATCGATTCGAGCACTTCGGCGACCGCAAACGGCTTGCCCTTGACCTTATTCAGCCCCTGAGCGTCGACCAGGAAGCGGGAGCGAATGAGGGATCGCAGTTGACCCATGTTGAGTTCCGGTACCAAGACCTTTTTGAAGCTCTTTAGCAGCGTTTCCAGATTGCTTGGGAACGGATTGAGCCAGCGCAGGTGGATGTGAGATACCGACTTGCCGGCCGCTCGGGCCTGTTCCACGGCGGTCTTACACGATCCATAGGTTCCACCCCAACTGACGACCAGCAGATCGCCGGAGCTATCGCCGAGCGGCTCGAGCGGTGGCAGCACCTTGGCGATGTTGGCAACCTTTTGAGCACGCACGTTCGTCATGTGCTGATGGTTGTCGGAATCGTAGCTGACGTTACCCGTGCGGTCGGCCTTTTCCAAACCACCGACTCGGTGTTGACGTCCCTTGGTACCGGGTAAGGCCCAGGGGCGAGCGAGATTTTCATCGCGTTCATACGGATAGAACTTCTCACCCTCCGCCAAGTCACCGGGGTGACTGACAGGGATTTTGGGCAGATCAGCAGCGTCGGGAATCTTCCACGGCTCGGCACCGTTGGCGATGTATCCGTCGGACAGAATGATGACCGGCACCATGAACTGAGTCGAAATGCGCCACGCTTCTTGAGCGGCATAGAAGCAATCGGCGGGGCTGCGAGCGGCGATGATCGGCAGCGGCGATTCGCCGTTGCGTCCGTACATCACCTGCATCAGATCGGACTGTTCGGTTTTCGTCGGCAAGCCGGTGCTAGGACCACCGCGCTGCACGTCGATGATGAGCAGCGGCAGTTCCAAAATCATCGCCAAGCCCATCGCCTCACCCTTAAGAGCGATACCCGGGCCACTCGACGTCGTCACCGCCATCGCGCCACCGTAAGCCGCACCGATCGTGGCACAAATCGCAGCGATCTCGTCTTCCGCTTGGAACGTCCGCACGCCGAAATTCTTGTGGCGGCTGAGCTCATGCAGAATGTCGCTTGCGGGCGTAATCGGATACGTCCCGTAGAACAGCTCTTTGTTGCTGAGCTTCGAGGCGGCGATGAGCCCCCAGGCCATGGCTTGATTACCCATGATGTTCGTGTACGTGCCGGGTTCCAGCTTCGCCGCTTGTACGCGGTAGCTGCTGACGAACGCTTCAGTCGTTTCGCCATAATTCCAGCCCGCTCGCAGCGCCCGCCGATTGGCCTCGGCGACCTCTGGCTTCTTGCCGAACTTTTCATCGATGTATCGCAGCGTGGCGTCTTGGGAGCGACCGTAGAGCCAGTAGAGCAGGCCCATGGCGAAGAAGTTGCGGCAGCGATCCGCTTCCTTCATCGACAATCCCAAGCTCTTCACCGCCTCGCGGGTGAGCATCGTCATCGGCACTTTGAAGAGCCGATAGGGTTCCAAGCTACGGTTTTCCAGCGGGTTCTCTTCGTACTGAGCCAGCTTCAAACTTTTGCCGTCGAACGAATCTTCGTCCACGATCAGAATGCCGCCGCGATTCAAGTCAACCAGATTGGTTTTCAAGGCGGCGGGATTCATCACGATGAGGGCATCGAGACGATCGCCAGGCGTGAAAATGTCTTTGGACGAAAACTGCACCTGATAGCCGCTGACGCCGAACAGCGTGCCGCGGGGAGCACGAATTTCAGCGGGGAAATCGGGGAACGTTGCGACGTCGTTACCCGACAAGGCCGAGGTGCTCGTGAATTGAGTACCGGCCAGCTGCATGCCGTCACCCGAGTCACCTGCGACTCGGACCGTGGCACCCTCAACTAAGATGACTTCTTTACCTTGCGACTGCGGTTCTAGCGTTGTGGACATGAATCGATACTGGGGATTGGGGGGAGATTGGAACTGAAGTGAGACGTGTAACGGTGGGAAAAATTGCCAGAGCATCCAGGCCGGCGACGCCGTACATCCAATGTTGCGGCTATTGTACCCGAATCGCTCCGTCGTGGTATGCCGAACAACGGTTTTCCCGAACCGCTCACGGCCACTCGACTTGCCCACGGTGCAACTCTATCCGCCAACGATCGTTTCCACTCGTTAAAAAGCAGACAGAATGCCCCATCTCAAGCCGCAGGGCGGGGGCTACCTTAACAACCAGTGGCATTGGCGACAATACAGAACCGGCCGCGGATCAGCACCGAAATGATCCGCTTCAGGCGGGCGGATGCCAGCCCGCGTCGGCCCACACCGAACCGCTCACGATGGGGTTTTCCACGAGAAAACAGATGACGCGAGCGATCTCGGCGGGGTCGATCAGGCGGCGCAGTTGCGTATGGGGCAGTACTTCGTCCTGGATCCGCCGTTCCCCCAGCGCCTGAACCAGCGGTGTATCCGTGAAGCCGGGATGGACAACCGAGCAGCGCACACCGTAATAAACTGCCTCCTGGTTGAGCGTTTGGGCGACTCCGCTGAGTCCCGCTTTACTGGCGGCATACGCCACTTGGCCACGCATTCCCCGCGACGAAACGGAACCGATCAGCACGATCGCGCCTTGCAGTTCCTCCCGCGGTTCCCAGCGCCGCTCACCCCGCTCCGTTCGCTCCTTCGCCACGCGCGCGATCGTTTCCAGGGCCCAGTAAGTGGCAGCCGTCAAATTGACGTTCAGCACTTGTGCAAAATCGTCCGGCGAGTAAACCGCCACTTGGCCGCGTTGCTTGTCGAGCTTGACGGAAAGTGCATCCCGCGTGATGCCCGCCGCCGGAATGCAAATGCGAGGCACTCCGAGCTGCGCCACCAGTTGATCAAAGGTGGCGATACGAAAAGCGGCGTCTGTGACGTCCCCGCAAAAGGCTAGCGCCACCGGTCGCTGCGCCTCCTGGTTTAGCCGTCGAGCGAATTCGTGTACGGCTGGATTGCGGTCCACCAGCCCGACGCCACGGGCACCGCGCTGCACCAGTTCGACCGCGACCGCTTGTCCAATCCCACTGGCTGCTCCCGTGAGCACCGCCACATTCTCGGCAATTTTCATGATGCGAAATCTCTCTGCTCGACCTGGCAAAAGCACGCGGCGGCGGCGTTTTACTCTCGAGGTTGAAGTGCGGTTAACAAGAACGTGCAGCGCGGCGGATGGGCGGCTGCGCTGGACGGCTGCCCTGCTGGTGATGCAGCTGGTGCCCCTACTGCTGATGGAGCTGGTGATGGAACTGGTGATTCAGCCATGGACGTGGACTCTTCCTGCGGGCTGGCCGGAGCGGCCACGAGCAGCGCTTGGCCCGTGAGCTGGTTAGAAGCGAGATCAAAGACGGTGCGGGCGAGCGATTGCTCATGCAGCTGAAAGGTGCCCGCTGCCACGCGTGTCACGCGCCCCCGATCGCCACGCTCATCGGGCGTGAGCGGCCCCTCATACGTGAGATACCAGCGTCGATGGTCGGGCAGCGGTCGAGCGGACACGGGTTGGCCGATCGTGGGGAATTCGTCTAACGCCCAAGTGCGTAGCACGGAGCCCGTGTCGAGCATGAGATCCCAATGGCTTCCACGCTCGCGGCCCGGTGGCACCTCGTGATAGAGCATCACGAACGCTCCGCTGGTCGGCAGCAGTGTCTCGCGGGGAGATGCGTGAGGCTGAGGAGTCGCGTGGCCTGCTGCTGACATATTAATTGGCCTCCGCGACTCATTAGCGTCCGGCAACGGTCGTCTCGGCTTCCGCGACAACTCCGCCCGGATTGCGGCCGCTACGTACTTCCGCCTGGACGACGATTGGACCGGCGGGCGGCTGAGTGGTCAACTCCAAGCGGTAGGGACGCAGCGTTTCGCCGGGCCGAATTTCGGTCACGGGACGCCAGCGGATCGTGCGACCGTCGGGATCGAGCGGCAAGGCGTCGGTCGGGCCAGTGACACGCACTCGACTGGCGTCATACCCGGCTGGCAAACGCACGGATACGGCCACGTTGCGATCGGAGACCGGCCGATCGTTCTTCACGATGATCAAATAGGTGGCAACTTGTCCCACGTTCACCGGATCATCGGTATCGGCAATGGTGACGGTTAGCTCGCCGGACGGAGCGTTGGTGTTGTTCGGCGCGGCTCCGAGTGGCGGGGGTGTGCCGAGCGGGTTGCTGGCCCCGTCGGGCAATCCACCGGCTCCACCGGGTCCCGTGATTTCGGTTTGAGCATCGCTGGATTGCGGCTGAATGGCATCGGCCGTAGCCGTGATGCGGGCAGTGGCTTGAGGATCAATCTCGATCGCACGACACTTCACCGCCAGCGACCGCCGTTCATCGGGATTTAAACGCGGTAAGAGCCAGGAGAGTTGGCCGCGCGCAGCTTGAAAACCTGGTGATGCTTCGGTCGGAGCGAGCGTGCCTTTGTATTGAAACACGACGCGCACATTCGTGAGCGGTTGGCTGCCACTATTGGTCACGCTGAACTGATACTCGACATCGCGTCCCACCTCTTGGCGCGGATTGGCGGCAAATTGAATTCGCAGCGGGCTCACCTGCGGCTGACTTCCGGGGAGAGGCAGTGAGGCAGTTACGCAGGCGCGAGTTGTCGCCACATGGCCGCCGTCTGCCGTAGCTTCCACCAGATGACAAAGCTGTCCGGGCTGACGAGCGACAAAGGTGATGGCGACCCGCCGAGTTTCGCCGGCACCGAGGCCGTCGAGTGGCCACACGAGTGGACCTTGCTTGCCACTCACTTCGGTCAAGCCCAAGTCGAAGCGGTCAACGAGCCGCACATTGGTTAGCGGGGCGTTCGTTTGATTCGTGATATCGATTTGGAACGTTGCTTCGCCGCCCACTTCGATGACCTGTGGACCGGTCATCTGCACAAGCAGTGCAGGCGCGAAAACACGCGAACGTTCGTGGCATCCTTCGACCGCCAGGCCGTCTGCTGATCGAGCGCGCGCACAGTAGCGGACGTCACCCGGTCGGATCGCTTGCAACTGCACATCGATCGCGCGCGAGGAGCGTCCGGGTAGGTCACCCAGTCGCCACTCCACGTGGTCGCCGAACAACTGACCCTGCGGATTGCTGGCGATGAACTTCAGATTCGGTGGCAACACGTCGCTGACGACAATATCGCGCGCGGGCATGTCACCTTGATTCGTGAGCGTGATGCGAAACGGTGCGGTGGCGTTGAGCGGAATCGTTTCGGGGCCAGCAATATCGAGCGTCAAACCCATGGCGCTCCAGGTGACCAGTGTTTCGCCGCGGGCGACGGTGAGTCGCGGACTGCCGGCCGCTACCACATTCTCCGGTCGCACAATCTCCGTCGCCACTCGAATGGTATTCGTCGTGGCGGTCTGCGGAACCAGCTCCGCGACGGCGATTCCATCTGCATTCGTGGGCACTTCGATCTCGGTTCCCCCGTTGGCAAAGCGACCGGCGGTGCCGTCCAGAATCTGATAGCGGACGAGCCAGCCGACTTGCGGCGTGCCATTACTACTGCGACAGACCTTGGTGGAGAGCAGGTGGCGTTCACCCGCTTTGACGACCGCCAAGCCCGGCAGTTGCCAATTCGCATCCAGCCAGTGGATCGTCGCTGTTTGGCGCCGCTGCGGACTATCGCAGCTCTTCGGTACGAAGGCGGTCACCACACTGGTACCTTCCTGCGGCGAACTGAGGCTGATCCAGGTCTGTCCTTTTTGGACTTGCACGTCATCGCAGGGCGACGGCGTGCCGCGAGTGAGCAGCTCCGCTTTCGTGGAGGAGAATCCAATCGCGTACCGTGGATTCACTTTGTGGGGTTGCTCGTAGATCAAGCGATGAATGCAGTCACAGTGTCCGCTACCAACTTCCAAAAACTGGCCCGCACTATCCTGCGTCAGCATCCATTCGATGGGTTGCCGAGTGACAAACTGACCGTCCTCATCGCGATAACCAGTGACCAAAATGATTTCGGTGCCGACCTGCGCGACGAGTGCGGTAGGGAGCAGTTGCAGCTGATTACGGCAGGGAGCTTGGCCGGGTGGACTGTTCGCCATGCCAGGCGCAGCCACCGGTATCGCCATACCGGGCGTCGGTCGAGCTGGCCCGTTGCACTTGGCTTTCGACGGCGGCGGTGCGGCCGGAATCGCCGGCGGCGGGCCGGATTGGTTCTCCGTAGCACAAGGCTGATTCGCGGTCGACCCGGTCGAGTTGGCTGCACATGCAATGCCAGGTGCGTAAGTTACAGGAGCGGCACTGCCCAGTTCCGCCGCCGTGACCGGCGTGGGCTTGGGGGGCGCCGCAAAGGCGGGCTTGGGTAAGCAGGTTTCGAGGTTGGTAGAGGACTGCGACGTCGGCAGAAACAGTCGATCCCCCGACGGATCAATCGCGGGTAAACGGCAACTGGCGCAGCCACCGCTACCCAGCAGCAGGCCGACGAGCGACAGAAGCAGGGCGTGGAAACAGCGAGCGAAAAGCTGAGAAGTGAAGCGTTGGGCCGCAGCACAACGGCCAGCCAAGCGCGGGGGAGACGCGATCGCTTTCCGAGTTGTGGTGGGGCTAGTCATGAAAAGAGTCCACGTCGCTGACTTGAGTTTACTTGCGCGCTTTTGCGGAAAACGAAGCGATTGAAACCTAGCATGCGCAAAAGCGGACGTGGATATTTTTTTCCGGCCTTGTCGAACGCGAAAAACAGGCCACTGGCAACGATTGCGCAGATCGTCGCGATCAAATCGCCGGTTACCTTGCCCCGATGAGCGACGGATTATCGCTATAATGCGCACGTCCGTCGACGTGCTTGTCCCGAGCCTGCCGCTCGACGACCACTTTGCATCTTCTGCTTTCCTATCTTCTGCTGCCTTCTGCAACTCATGAATCAACTACCAACGAATTTGCGTGACTTGCGAGCGAGCGGTTGGGTCTCGCGCTCCATCAAACAGGAACTACACGACAACTTTCTGGCTGCCTTAGCACGTGGCGACGAGCTGTTCCCGGGCATCGTCGGCTATGAGGACACGGTGATTCCCGAGGTAAACATCGCGCTCTTGGCCGGTCACGACATGCTCTTTCTGGGAGAAAAGGGGCAGGCGAAAAGTCGGCTCATGCGAACGCTGGTCCGGTTTTTGGACCCCGTGATTCCCTACCTGGCGATTCCCGCAGCGCCCCTGCATGAGGATCCCTATCACCCGCTCAGCCATGTGGCGCGCCAGTTTGTTGCCGAGCATGACGAGGAGCAGATACCAATTGCGTGGTGGCCGCGTGAGGATCGCTATGGTGAACGATTGGCACCGGGCACCAAGTTTGCGGACATCATTGGCGAAATTGATCCCGCCAAACTTGCCGGTGGGACCAGCATGTCCGCCGAAGAAGCCCTGCATTTTGGACTCATTCCGCGGATGCATCGCGGCATTTTTGCGATTAATGAACTGCCCGAACTGGATGAACTGGTGCAGGTCGGGCTATTCAATATTCTGGAAGAACGCGATGTGCAGATTCGCGGTTATCCCATTCGCTTTGACATCGATGTCATGCTGCTCTTCTCGGCTAACCCATCGACGTACAATCGCAGTGGCAAGGTCATTCCGCAGCTCAAGGATCGCATCGGCTCTGTCATTCACACGCACTACCCGCGTGATCGCGAGCTGGGAATTCAGATTTTCCAGCAAGAGGCGCAGATGGAGCTGGGTGGCGGCTATCCCGTCATTGTGCCGCACTTCATGAACCAAGTGATTGAGCAGATTACGGTGCAGGCCCGAAAGTCGAAGTATATCGATCATCAGTCGGGAGTGAGTGCGCGCTTCAGCATTGCCAACTATCGCACGATGATTGCCAGTGCCAGGCAGCGAGCGGTGTTACTGGGTGAACGACCGGCGGTGCCGCGGATCAGCGATCTAGGACATCTCTACGCATCCGCACTGGGCAAGCTGGAACTGGATTTGATGAGTAGTCATCAAATGTCGGAGCGGCAAGTGCTGGACGCGGTAATCGCGGAAGCGATCAAGGTGGTGTTTGAAGAGTATGTCGAGAAGCATGGTCTGGCGGAAATCGCCGATGTGTTCAAGAAGGGCGTGAAGCTGGAGGTCGGCGACTTGTTGCCCTCCTCGCATTATGTGCAGCGCGTGCAGCGTGTTCCTGCAGTGTGGGAGAAGGCGTTTGAGTTGAATGCGGCCCAGGATCCTGCAGTGCGAGCTTCCTGTGTGGAATTTGTGTTAGCGGGTTTGTACGCGACCGATCAGATCAGTCGCGGCACTCAACATGGAAAAATCGTCTACTACACGGAATAGTGTTATGAATCCAGATCCGCGTCGACTGGGCGGTGTCATTCACACCTACCAAAAATATGATCCGCTGCAATTTCCCAGTCCGACGCAGCCGCCTCCCGATCTGGTTTCGCCGGCCTTTGAACATCTGATGATGTATGGCAACATGCGCCGGCTCACCCCTGAAGAGCTCGCGCGGGCGATCAAGCTTGATCCCAGCCAACTGGCCGGGCTGGGTCCCAGCCTGGAATCGCTCCTGGCAATCCTGCGGGAGCGGAAACGCAAGATTCTGACTAAGTATGAAACGAACACGGTGCGCAAGCAGGCGGCTCGTGTCTACGAAAAGGCGGCTCGCCAAATGCAGCCGCCTGATAAATTCCGTTCGCGCTTAAAACA
>JBJSXJ010000094.1:0-5873 GCA_046086325.1 Planctomycetota bacterium
GGTGAGGTCCAGGTAGACGCGCCGCACGAAATCGGCGTCGCTGGCCAGCGGTGCGAGGGCGCCGACACTGGCGCTTTCCACCAGCTGATCAATACGCTCATGCAGCGGGGCGGGTGGCGGGGCGGCCGGAGTGTTCGCTGCGGGAGCGGGAGCGGCTGGAGCGGGCGGGGCGGGGTTTTGAGCTTGGGCGAAGTGGGGCGCTAGGGCGATGAAGCTGAGCGTGACAGCCAGGAACCGGCGCAGAGTGGTGGGAGCGAGTGGCATGAGCTAGCGGGTCCGTCGGTGGGATTTCGGGCGAGCGGAGTACTGACGACGATCAGGGTGCGTCGAAGGGGGGAGCGGCTTCACCGGACGCTCGGGGTGGAGCACCAGACGGGGCCGCAGGGACGCAGTCAATCAACGCCTGTCGATAGGTTAAGTGGCGGTAGAAGCTGGGTCAAGTCTGACCTGAGGGGCCCGGCGACGTCGCTCGGTCAGGGTGGCGACCGGTTTTCCCGGCTGGTTTCCGCATCCTCGGCCGTAGGGAGCAGCCGGAGCTGGTCGGCAATGATGATGTCGATGATCAGCTGTCCCACATGAAAAGTGACCATCGGTAAGACGCTGACGCCGAGATCCAGGGCGACTTTCAGCCCGATCATGAGTGTCTTTTGGCTGCCCGAAAAGGCGACAGCAATCTGATCAGGGCGGGGCAGGCCGACGGTTTTTGCCAGTCGCCAGCCGACCCAGAACACGAACAGATGTACGGCCTGCACGACGACCATCATCAGCAGGAATTCCCACCAAGCGGGTGGATTACGATTGGGGCCGAACAGCGAGAAACCGGTGTGGATGGCGCCGCTCAGCACCATATACAGGATGCCGATCTGGCAGCAGGTGGCAAGCGGCACTTTACGCCGCTGGGCAAACTCGCCCACGTGGGGTAGGAGTCGGACGAGCTGAGCGGCAATCATCGGGGCGACCACGAGTTTCCCCAGTTGAATCACCGCTCGACTGAATTCGAATTCCGCCGACTTCACCTGGACGCCCAGCATCAGAGCGAGCCAGAGTGGCATGAGGATGAAGCAGACGAGGTTGGTGAGGATCGTCACCATGGTGGCGACGGTGTCGTTGCCACCTGCGCGCCGCGTCATCACGGTGGTGGTGGCGAGCGTGCAGGGGGTGGTAGCGGCGACCAGCAAGCCGACCGCGAGCTGGTGGCTGAGCAGTTGAGCGGCGGCCCAGGCGACTAGCGGCAGTAGCCCGTAGGTCATGGCAAAAGCGAGTAGGGCGGCGGTGGGCCGCCGCACGACTCCCCAAATCGTACGTGGTTCCAGCGGCAAGGCCATCAGGAACAGAACGATGACGACGACGAGATCGCGCAGCAACTTTTGATCAGCGACGAATTGCAGGTAGGGTGCTGCCAGGATGCCCACGGCCAGCGTGAGCAGCAAGAGGAACAGGAACCAGCGATCACGCACGAATTTCCACATGGAGCGTCACGTTTGTTTGGTTGATCGACTTGGTGTGGTGAGAAGGTTCCATGCCGGGATGAATACCAGAGCACCGTTGAATCTGGGAAGTGCGAGGAGCACAATGACCGCGCCCGCAGGTTACCTCGTGGTGCCAGGGAACGGTCGCAATGCGGCTTTCGTTTTTGTTGGACGGATGTTTTGATTCTAGTCTTGTGAGGAAAGATTTCACCATGACCAAGGCGCTTGATCGTCGTCGATTCGTGCAAGGTGGGTTGGCTGCGGCCTGGGCGCTCGGGGTGGTTGCTAGTAACGCGGCGGCGCCGCAGTTGGCTGACGCGATCGAACCGATCAAGCGACCGGGCGCGGCGAAATTCAAATTCAGTCTGGCGGCGTACAGTTACCGAGATTTATTGTCCGGTAAAAACATGCGGCTGACGATGGCCGATTTCGTCCGGGAATGTGCTCGCTTCGGCCTGGATGGCACCGAACTCACTTCGTACTACTTTCCCAAAGAGCTGACGAAGGAGTATTTGCTGAGCATCAAGAAGCTCTGCTTCGAGTTGGGTTTGGACATTTCGGGCACGGCGGTGGGAAACGATTTTGGTCATCCCGAGGGGGAGAAGCGACGTCAGCAAGTGGAACTCGTCAAACGCTGGGTGGATCATGCGGCGGTGCTGGGGGCACCGGTGATCCGAGTTTTTGCGGGACATGCGCAGCCCGGTTCGACTCCCGCTGAAGCACATCGATTGATGGTCGCAGGCTTGGAAGAATGCTGTGATTACGCGGGTCAGCAGGGCGTATTTTTGGCGCTGGAGAATCATGGTGGTCCGACCGCCACGGCCGCCGGGCTACTGGAGTTTGTGCGGGACGTGAAGAGTCCCTGGTTTGGGGTGAATGTCGACACAGGAAATTTTCACTCGCAGGATATCTACGCGGAACTGGAGCAAGTGGCACCTTATGCCTTGAATGTGCAGGTGAAGGTGGTTGTCACGGGTGCGGATGGCAAGAAGCAGCCGAGCGACTACGCGCGACTCGCCAAAATGCTCCGCGCCGTAGGCTATCGCGGCTACATCGTTTTGGAGTATGAGGAGCCGGGCGATCCGCCGGTCGAATGTGCCAAGCACTTGGAATCTCTGCGCGCCGCGTTTGCGTGAGCGGGCGAGGGGCAGTCGGGTCGGCTGAACCGAAACTAGTTGCTGGTTGGTTGAGTGACGAGGATCCGAGCGGCGGCGGTGGCGGCTAGCGTGATCGTGTGACCGTCACGTTCTACGGTGAATAGGCCGGCGGCGGCATTGCGATTGGTGATGCAGCCGTTCACTCCCAGCGTCAAACCGACGTCGCCCAAGTAACGGAGAAACTGCGGGCTTTGGTCGAGCACGCGAGCAATATGGAAGGGCTGGTCGGTTGGCCATTCATCGAGTCGACTGGCGGTCATAGCGGTAAAGGTGCCATCGGCGCGTGGGATCGGGTCGCCGTGAGGGTCACTGGCGGGATAGCCCAAAAAAGCATCGATGCGATCGACCAGTAAATCGCTCACCGCATGCTCCATGTTCTCGGCCTCGGCATGCACTTCGTCCCAACTGAGCTGCAGAGTTTGAACCAGGAAGAGTTCGATGAGTCGGTGGCGGCGGACCACTCGCAGAGCGAGCGTTTGACCCGCTTCGGTCAACCGCACACCTTCATAGGGCGTATAAATTGCCAATCCACTGTCACTCAGCGTTTTCATCATGCTGGTCACGGTACCCGGAAGCACTCCGAGTGCTGTGGCGAGCTGACCGGTTTGGGCCGGCCGATTCTCATGGCGGACGTCGAGTTGATAAATTGCTTTGACGTAGTTTTCGATCGTTAAACTGGGCACAAGCAACGCCTTGAGCGGAAAGGGTGTCTTGGTTCATGGGAAGTGCGGCAGGCGACGCGCTGGTGGACTGCCGCAACTTCGGTCTTGGCCCCTGAGTCGGGGCTCGGGTCGCTCCTCAGCGTTGCCCTATCCTCCGCTCAGGCCAGTGGCTTTTGTAATCCCCAGTTGTTCCTCAGGCAACCGCGTTCCCGGCGTCGCGGTTTTGTTGTGGTTGCGCGCGCGGGCACAGAGCCGTGACGGTACGGCGCAGCTGGCGACGGTCGGGGAGCGCCGGTTGAAACGATCTCGTGTGAGTACTCTGGGCAGGCAGCGAAAGACGACCGTGCGCCATTGCATGATCGTGGTAAATCGAACATCATCGATCGCATGAATCTAAATCGACGAGCTTGGGAACGTTGTGAACGACTACTGCAGCACAGCAGTGAGTGCGGGGTGACCAGTGTGCGGGATGAAGGCGGCAGTCGAATCATCGATTGTGGTCTATTCGCGCCCGGTGGATTAGCGGCCGGTCTCGCTCTGGCTGAAATCTGCCTGGCCGATCTCGGCTCGGTCTCGCTGCACCCCAATTCCTCGGAGCTGGGCGGTGGAGTGGCGGTGGCGGTGCACACCGATCATCCCTTGGCTGCTTGCATGGCGTCGCAATATGCCGGCTGGCAGGTAGCTGGTCATAAATTCTTCGCCATGGGTTCGGGGCCGATGCGAGCGGCTCGGGGCACCGAGGCTATTTTCGATGACATCGGCTGGCGCGAAACGAGCGATGTGGCGGTCGGGGTGCTGGAAACGGCGAAGCTTCCGCCCGTGGAAGTTTGCGAACGACTGGCATCTGAATGTCACGTCGCTCCCGATCAGTTGACACTCTTGGTTGCTCCCACGCGCAGCCTCGCCGGTTCGCTGCAAGTTGTGGCGCGGTCCGTCGAAACAGCACTCCACAAACTGCACACGTTACATTTTGATTTGAAGACGGTTCGAGCGGGATATGGGGTGGCACCTTTGCCGCCGCTGGCCGCCGACGATCTGGCGGCTATTGGTCGCACCAACGATGCCGTGCTGTATGGTGGCCAAGTAACGTTGTGGGTCGACTGCGATGACGAGGTGATCGACCAACTGGGCGCTCAGGTGCCGAGCGCCGTATCGCGCGATTACGGAGTCCCGTTCCAGCAGATCTTCGAGCGTTACGATCGCGATTTTTATCGGATCGATCCGCTGTTGTTCAGTCCTGCCGTTGTCACGTTCGTGAATCTGCGAACGGGTCGACAGCGACGTTTTGGTCAAGTCAATCCCGACGTGCTGGCGGCCTCGTTCGAATCTTAGACGCCCCACGCTACCCTGTTCCCTTCTCGTCATCCTGAGCCCTGCTCGTCATCCGGTCTATTTCCATCATGCGTTTCGCTGTCTTGGCATCACCGGAGAGTTGGTATTTGCGGGATCTGCGTCGAGCGGCGCGGGAAGAAGATGAGATTGTAGCGCTGCCGTTTTCGACGATCGCCACGGTACTTGGCGATCGCGGTATGTCGGTGACGAGTCGAGTGGGCGAGGCGGTCTATGACTGGTCGCAGTTCGCGGCGGTGCTGGTGCGGACGATGCCACCGGGGTCGTTGGAACAAGTCATCTTTCGGATGGATGT
Organism: Planctomycetota bacterium; assembly: GCA_046086325.1. Classification (GTDB taxonomy): domain Bacteria; phylum Planctomycetota; class Planctomycetia; order Pirellulales; family Pirellulaceae; genus JBJSXJ01. Next base: position 4,934 of record JBJSXJ010000094.1, read on the forward strand.
GCTGGGGCAGTACGAGCGACGGGGTGGCGTGGTGGTGAATCCACCGCGTTCGATCGAGGTCGCGGTGGATAAGTTTCTCACTTCCGCGCGCCTGCAAGCGGCTGGTCTGGCAACTCCGCGCACCATAGTCTGTCAAACCGTCGATGAAGCACTGGACGCGTTCGATCAGCTTCAGGGCGACGTGGTGATCAAGCCCTTGTTTGGTGGCGAGGGTCGCGGGATCAGTCGCGTGAATGATCGTGACATCGCGCGGCGAGTCTGCCAGTTGCTCACACAGCTGGGTGCGGTTTTATATCTGCAAGAATTTATTGCCCATGACGGTCATGACATCCGCATCTTGTGGATTGGTGACGATTACCTCGCGATGCGTCGCCACAACCCGCTCGATTGGCGCACGAATGTGAGTCGGGGAGCGGTCGCCGAAGCGTTTACTCCGACGGCGGAGATGATCGAGATTGCTCGGCGGGCGGCCGCAGCCGTGGGTGCTGGCGTGGCGGGAGTGGATTTGCTTCCCGCCCGCGATGGTCGCCTCGTTGCGCTCGAAGTCAATGCAGTTCCCGGTTGGCAGGCGCTGGGTCGAGTGACCGGTGTGGATGTGGCAGCGCTGGTGTGGCGTTACGTGCGGTCTCTGGTAGACGATCGTCAGCAGCCGATGGCACCCTGATTTTAAGCGTAAACTGCGGCTTTTCCCGGCGTTCGTTTGGCCGGACGGCGGCTGAGGGTGGTTTGAAGGTCGGCTGGCGGCGGCTGAGGGGCTGGACATTCCCGCGCGCGGTAGCGTACGATTTTGCCGAATTCTATTCGCGTCGTTTGTCAACCGACTCGATCACATAAGCCTAGGCAAAAGGATAGTAGAGATGTCTTTAGCGGATATGAGTCGCGAGCAGTTGTCGATCAATACCATTCGCACGCTCGCCATGGACGGAGTGCAGCAGGCTAA
>JBJSXJ010000095.1:0-7897 GCA_046086325.1 Planctomycetota bacterium
ACAAAGAAAGATGGCGAGGTGCAGCCGGATTCTTTCCGCATTCACCTCGTGCCGCTGCTACGAAAGTACTGCTACGACTGTCATGGTGAGAAGAAACAGGAAGCGGAGATTGCGTTTCATCAGGTAGACAATGAAGCGGCGGTGCTCGCTAAGCGTTCCACCTGGGAAGCGGTGTTAACGATGATCGAGGGGCAAGCGATGCCGCCCGCGAATCATCCGCAGCCCACGGCAGCGGAACGCAAACAGATGATTCGCTGGCTCGAAAGCACACTCTTCGATCTCGACTGTGAACAGGAACATGATCCTGGTCGAGTGACGATCCGGCGACTCAACCGAGTCGAGTACAACAACACGATTCGCGATTTATTAGGAGTTGATTTTCGACCAGCGGATGACTTTCCTTCTGACGACGTTGGTTATGGATTCGACAATATTGGCGACGTGCTCTCTGTCTCGCCGTTGCTCGTGGAAAAGTATCTCACTTCGGCAGAGAAAATCGCGGCCGCTGCGGTGGCGGCGAACATCGTAGAGATGCCGGTTGTCGAGCGACGACAGGGGAAAGATTTACAAGGTGGCGGAGAAGCGAAGCTCAACTTATTCGGCAGTTACAACCTCCGCAAAGATGGTTTTGTCACGGCGAGTTTTGCTCCCAAAACGAAGGGTGCCTACCTGATCCGTATCCGAGCTGCTGCTTCTCAGGCCGGCAACGAACTGGCTCAACTGCAAGTGCTCGTCGATCGTGAACCGCAAGGCAAGATCGAGGTCGACGCCACACCCGATGCGCCGCGTGACTACACCGTGCGAGTGCGGCTGGAGAGGGGCGATCGGGAAGTCAAAGTCGAATTCACGAACCATCTCTTGGATGAACAGGCGGAAGATCCGAAGAAGCGGGAGCGACGAGTATTTCTGTCGCGAGTGGAGCTGCAGGGGCCATTATCAGCGCCGCCTAGAACCAATGCGGTCGGTGGCGGCCTGGTTCTCATTCAACCCGGTAGCGACAAGAGCGCCCGTGCTGCGGCCCGCGAAACTTTGGCACCGCTGGTGCGTCGAGCATTTCGTCGAGCGGTGAGTGATCAGGATCTAGAGAATTATCTGAAGCTCGTGGAACTGGCTCTGAAACGCGACGACTCGTATGAACGAGCGATCGAAGTGGCGATTACTGCGCTACTCGTTTCACCAGAATTTCTGTTTCGCTACGAAGGTTCGCGCCAGCCAGAACCTGCTGTGGCGAACGAAGAGCGATCGGAGAAACAAGAGACACTACAGAAACAGGAACTGAGCGATTTCGAACTGGCAACTCGACTATCCTACTTTCTCTGGAGCAGTATGCCGGACGAAGAATTGCTGGCGGTGGCGGAGCGGGGTGAGTTGCGACAGGCGAGTGTACTGGCCGCTCAAACACGGCGACTGCTAGGCCACAAAAAATCGCTTGCGCTGGCCGAGAACTTTGCCTCGCAGTGGCTTAATTTGCGGGGGCTGGAAGAAGTCACTCCGGATACCGCTCGCTTCCCCAGTTTTAATGCTGCCGTGAAGCAGGATTTGCGGAAGGAGACTGAGCTTCTGTTCGATACGATTTTGCGCGAAGAGCGGTCGATCTTTGATTTCCTCACCGCCGACTTTACGTTCTTGAATGAACGACTGGCGAAGTTTTATGGTGTGGAGGAAATTAAGGGGGGGCAGTTCCGCCGTGTGTCATTGGAGGGGACGCCGCGTTTGGGAGTGCTGACGCATGGCAGTATCCTCACCCTCACCTCCAATCCGACTCGCACGTCACCGGTAAAACGCGGCAAATGGATTATGGAAAATATCCTGGGGACTCCACCACCCGACCCACCCGCCAATGTGCCGGAGCTGGAGGAGGTTCGCGGCGCTCAACCGGCGGCATCTTTACGGAAACAAATGGAGATTCACCGCGCCAATCCTCAATGTGCCGTCTGCCATGTGACGATGGATCAATTGGGGTTTGGCTTCGAAAATTTTGACGCCGTGGGACGGTGGCGCGAGCGCGAGGGTGAGCAGTTGGTGGATGCCTCGGGGGAACTTCCCGGAGGTTCGAAGTTTTCCGGCCCACGCGAACTAGTTACAATTCTCACTCGGAAAAAGGCTGAGTTTAGTCGCACGATAGCGGAACGGATGTTAACGTACAGTTTGGGTCGAGGGCTGGAGTTTACCGATCGCTGTGCGGTCGATGAGCTGGTGAAAGTCCTGGAGCGCGAAGATTACCGGCTGCAGGCACTCGTGCTGGCCATTGTGCAATCGGAACCCTTCCGCCTGCGTCGCAGCAACTAGCAACTGAGGACGACCATGAACAAGTCGCAATTAGGCTCGGGGCGTCGAGTGGATCGCTTGGGACGGCGGGTGTTTCTGCGTGGAGTTGGCGTGAGCATGGCGCTGCCGTGGCTGGAATCGCTGCTGCCCGTCGCCTCCCGCTCGGCGCGCGCTGCCTCGCAGTCCGGCACTCCACCGGTGCGACTGGCGTTCGTCTTTTTTCCGAACGGCGCGATCATGGATTCCTGGAAGCCGAAACAGGATGGGACCGGTTTTGAGTATCCAGCAACCTTGGAGCCTTTGGCGGCTCATCGCGATGACCTGCTGATTCTTTCTGGTCTGGCGCAGGACAACGGACGAGCCAAGGGAGATGGACCGGGCGATCACGCTCGCTCTGCTGCCTCGTTTCTCACCGGTGCTCATCCGGTAAAGACCTCGGGAGCGGACATCCGAGTGGGAGTATCCGCCGATCAACTCGCCGCCGAACTCATCGGTGGTCAAACTCGACTGCCCTCCTTGGAACTTGGCATTGAGCGTGGCAAGCATGCGGGCAGCTGTGACTCTGGCTATAGCTGTGCTTACTCCAACACTATTTCCTGGAAAAACGGCACGACGCCGGTGGCCAAAGAGATACAGCCGCGACTGGTTTTCGATCGGCTGTTTGGCACACAGCCGGGCAATGATCGTTCCGAAGCTGCTCGAGCGTTCTATCGCCGCAGCATCCTTGACCTAGTCGCCAGCGATGCCGCTCGACTGCAGCGGACGGTTGGTCAGACGGATCGTCGCAAGCTTGATGAATATTTTACGGGCATCCGTGAATTGGAGACTCGGATTGAGCGTGCGGAGCGGGAGGCGGCGGTGGCTGCGAGCGAAAAGCAGCGTGAAGTGGCGGCACCGCCACCCAACATGGATATCGCTTATGGGATACCGAGTGACGTCACTCAGCATATTCGTTTAATGTATGACCTGCTGGCGCTCGCGTTTCAAACCGACACCACACGAGTGGCCACGTTGATGCTTGCCAATGAAGGCAGCAATCGCAGTTATGCCATGGTGGATGTGAAAGAAGGTCATCACCAACTTTCGCATCATCAAGGCAATCAAGAAAAGATTGAAAAGATTCGACGCATAGACCATTTCCTGGCCACGCAATTTGCCTATTTTCTGGAAAAGCTGAAATCGATTCGCGAGGGTGAAGGCACACTGCTCGACAACAGCTTAATCGTCTATGGCAGTGGTTTAAGTGATGGCAATGCTCACAATCATCATGATCTGCCGATCGCCATGGCGGGTCGTGGAGGTGGCACGGTCACTCCGGGGCGGCACATTGTCTATCCGCGTGACACACCGCTTAATAATCTCTTCCTCTCGATGCTTGATCGAGCTGGCGCGCGGTGTGAGCGGCTAGGTGACAGCACGGGTCTACTGCCGCAACTTGACGTTTAGCGGGTGCTTCAGGCGTGGATACATCTGCTAATGAACGAGTGACCGAGGATGGTGACTGGCAACCGACCAGTTGCCTGCCCGCCTGGGGGCGAGAGGACCTACCGGAACCGCCGGTTTTTTCTTGGCGTCAAATCGCGCGACTGATTGGCCCCGGCATTGTGATGATGGGGATCCAGATTGGCGGTGGCGAGTGGCTATTTGGTCCCGAACTGACTGCTCGCTATGGCGGCGGTTTGATGTGGATTGCCACCATCGCCATCCTCTTGCAGGTCTTTTACAACATCGAGTGCGGGCGGTATGCGCTCTTCTGCGGCGAGCCGGTATTAACGGGCTTCATGCGACTAACGCCAGGTCCTAAATTTTGGTTCGCACTCATCCTGCTGCTGAATGCATCCGCCTTGATTCCTGGCCTCTCCACTCACGGAGCGGCGCTGATCGCGTCGCTGATGCTGAATCGTCCACCCGGGGAAGAGGACCGCTTACTGGTCACGCGGCTGGCTTACCTCTGCTTGATTGGCACCGTTATGCCGGTGCTGATTGGCGGCAAGGTCTACAACATGCTGCAGGCGGTCATGACGGCCAAGGTGCTCATGGTATTAGGATTTTGTCTTTTCATTGGGCTCTCGCTGGTGAGCTACGAAAACTGGCTGAATGTTTTCACTGGCTTTCTCAAGTTTGGGCATGTGCCGGTGGAGGGACCCGACGGAAAAGAGACGGTCGTGAATCTCTTTAGTGAATACTGGCAGACTGGTTCTTGGCCGGCGATCGCCATGGCCAACATTGCGGTGCTGGGAGCGTTCGCGGGCTATGCCGGTGGCGGTGGACTTAGCAATTCCACCTACAGCAATTTCGTTCGCGACAAAGGCTGGGGGATGGGTAAACTGGTGGGTGCGATCCCGAGTGCGGTGGGTGGCAAGAATGTGGAGTTGAGTCATCATGGCAAGACGTTTCCGATCAACAGCGACAACCTGAGCCGCTGGCGTGGGTGGTGGAAGGTGATTCTGCGGGATCAAGTCTTCATCTGGGCCCCCGGGTGCTTCATGGGAATGGCCTTGCCGGCACTGATGTCGATTCAATTCGCGCAGTACTCCGAATTGCCGCAGGCGGGAGCGAAGGCCAAGATTGCTCAGGCACTCATCACGGCGGATGGCTTGCGGCAAGCGCCAAATCTATCGGCTACGACTGCACAGCTGCTCTGGATCATCGCGGTGCTTACGGGCATGTCGGTGATGCTGCCAGGTCAAATGTCGATCGTGGATGATTTTAGTCGGCGCTGGACGGATGCTATCTGGTCATCCAGTAAAACAGTGCAGCGCACGATGAAACCGCATCAAGTATCCAGAATCTATTATTGCATTCTGGCACTCTATGTTTTTTGGTCGCTCATCTGTGCCTATCTTTTTACGAACTATGGCACTCCGAAACTGATGACGATCGTGATCGCGAATTTGAACAATCTAGCGATTGGCATCACGGCGTTTGTGGTCATCTATATGAATCATCGCTTGTTGCCACAGCCGCTGCGACCGCGCTGGTATCAAACGCTCGGCATGATCGGTTGTGGAATCTTTTATCTGGGACTGTCAGCGCTGGTTTTCTTTCACGATCAATTGCCATTTTTGATCAAGACCTGGCAGTCGCTTATGGGGCGAGCCGACGCACTCGGTGGTTGAGCGTATCGCCGATGTAGAGCGTCCCATCCGGCGCGATGCCGATCCCATGGGGACGATCGAGCTGTGCTTGGGTGGCGGGGCCGCCGTCGCCGCGGCCACCGCGCTGCTGGGGCCCACCGCCCGCGATCGTACTGATGATTCCAGTAGCTTTGTCGACTCGTCGTATCGCTTGATTTTCGGTATCGACCACGTAGAGGTTACCTTGTTGGTCGAGCGTGATGCCTTTGGGTCCATCGAAGGTGGCCTGGAGTGCGGGCCCACCGTCGCCGCTGAAACCTTTCTGACCGGTACCGGCAACTGGATGCCAGCAGCCATCATTGCGTCCCAACCGCCACACGCTATGCCCCTCGCGCAGCGCCAGCCACAGTTCGCCTTGAAAGAAATAGAGGGCTCGGGGACCAAGTACCGGTTGATCGATCGCTAGCTGGCCGGCCGTGGGCAGTTTCTTTTCACCGTTGCCCGCGATCGAGGTCACGATGCCGGTTTTCAAATCCACTCTTCGCACTCGGTGATTCCCAATGTCAGCGATGAGTAATCCTTGGCGATCATCGATGGCGATGCTGTGGGGTTGGCGAAAGGTCGCTTTCGTGGCTGGTCCGCCGTCTCCGGAGTAGCCCGCTTGGCCGGTGCCCGCGATGGTGGTGATGATGCCGGTATTCTTACCCACTTTTCGCACCACATGATTCATCATCTCGACGAAATACATGTTCCCCACGTCGTCGAAACGCACTTCATAGGGTTCGTTCAAGCGAGCGGCGGTGGCGAGTCCACCGTCGCCGTCGTAGCCCTTTTCGCCGGAGCCGGCGACGGTCGTGATCTGTCCCGTTTTCAGATCGAGGCGACGCACTCGATGATGCCGCACTTCGGTGATATAGAGGGCTTGGTCAGGCCCCAGCTCCACTCCGAACGGATCGCCAATCGGCACCTCGCGAGCGGGCCCGGAGGCCGGTCCTGTGGCTGGCTGGCCGGTCCCCGCCACGGTCTCGATTGTGCGGGGCGAATCGGCTGCCATCACCCGTGCAGCCCAGTTGGTTGATGCTGCCACGACAACCATCGTGAGGCTCAAGTAGCGCATGAACTTCGAACCGTGATCGAACGAGCGGAAGCGGATCATGATGAAATTACCTGCGTGGTGAGAAATGAAACTTAAAGGTCCATCCGGGTTTCCTGTGGTGCCAGCCGCACAGAGCCGTTGCTCGACGTCGACCTACAGGAACCCCGTAAGGACCAACGCGAATGAACAAGGCCAGAGGATAGGCCAAGATTTCCGACCTGAAAACCACGGGAATTGATACTTGGTGCTGATGTTGCGTTGTGATAGGTTATTTCTGGAATTAGGTCAGCTCATCTCCTTCTCTGTCCTCTTCTGTTATTCATCGCAGGAGTCGTACCATGATTCGCCGTCTCGGTTGGTCGTATTGCCTCGCACTGATTGCCTTGACAAGTTCGTTGGTCGCGGGCGCCGCGTGGGCTCAGCAGGGAGCGGCTGGTGGTCGCGGCGGAGCGGGTGGTTTTGGTACGGGTCCAGGTGGATTCGGCACGAATCGCCTCATGCTGCTGCAGATCGAAGCGGTCCAGAAAGAGTTGAAGCTGACGCCCGAACAGATTGCCGCTCTGGAAAAGCTTCGTCAGGAGCTGCGACCGCAGCGACAGGGCGGAGCTGGAGCACCCGGTGCTCTGGGCGGTCAACGTGGCCCAGGGGCTCCCGGGGCACCCGGACGACGCGGTGACCAGCGACCTGGTGGTGCCCCGGCCGCTCCGGGTCGCACCGACGACGTGCGTCTCGAAGTGGGCCGCGTCAATCAGTTCCTCATTCAGAATCAACCCGAGCCACCAGCGGGAGGCGCTCGACGGGGCAATCTGACTCCGGAGCAAATGCAGCAATTCCGTCAGCAGATGGAAGAGCGGGCCAAACGTGAACGGGAAAAACTAGCTGAAATCCTCAAGCCCGACCAGCTCAAACGACTCAATGAAATCGTCATCCAGGTGCAAGGCACTGGTGCTCTGTCGGACCCCGAAGTCGCCAAGCAGTTAGAGCTGACGGAGATGCAGAAGGAGGAGATCACAAAAGTTCGTCGCGAGGCGATGGAGTCGAATCGCGAGGAAATGCGAGCGTTAATTCAAGGTCAGGATCGGGAAGCGGCGCGGAAGAAAATGGCCGAAGTGCGCAAAGCCACCGACGACAAGGTGCTGGCGGTGCTAACGGCGTCGCAGCGGCAGAAATTTGAATCGCTCAAGGGCGCTCCATTCGCCATGCCCGAAGGCGCGCTGCGACAAGGTCCTGTCGGTGGTTCGCGCACGAACAACAACAGCAACAATTAGTATCTTTAGGCCAGTTTTTTTCAGGAGCATTGGTCGGATGGCGATTCCATTTACTTGTCCTACCTGCGGGCATTTCACCCAAGTGGACGACCGCTTTGCAGGACAATCAGGGCCCTGCTCGAATTGTCGACAAATCGTGACTGTTCCCTCGCCCATGGGCGGTGCACCGCTCATGGGAGCGCCCGCCA
>JBJSXJ010000096.1:0-42103 GCA_046086325.1 Planctomycetota bacterium
TCCATTGGGGTTCGGACGATTGGGGTTCGTTGGCTCATCGCCCCACAGTGACACGGTGGTCGTCGTGAGCATAAGCGTACCCACGACGGCTTTACCTAGCTGACGCCAAATCGATCGGTACCAACATCGAGTCATGATCGCCTCCTGTTTCTCGGATTGCTGAAACGTATGCCCCGTCAATTCAAGCTGCCTAGTGTACACACTGGCGTCCCAGTTTACCCATCAACGACTGGGAGGATGAGCGGATTTCTCAGAGACCTGTTTGGCTTTCTCTGGTTCCCGATCGCGATTGTAGGCGGCGCTGGACTTTTGCCAGGCGCGGCGTGCCGTATCATCTTGGCGAGCTTGCCAGCAGGCGTCGCCGAGATGGTCCCAAATCAAACCGTCAGCCTCTTCATCATCCACGGCGATTTCAAGTTCTTTGACGGCCGCAGCAAACTCGCCGACTCGATAGAGTGCCCAGCCAAGACTGTCTCGGTAAGAACGGTTTTTGGGCTCCGCCGCCGACGCTCGACGACACATCGCCAGTGCTCGCTGCGGATGTTTGTCTTGATCGGCCCACAGATAGCCGAGGTCGTTCGAGGCGCCGATGTCCTCGGGGTTTTCATCGAGTACTTGCTCCAGCCATTCCTCGGCTTCCGGCAAGCGTTCGGTGAGCGCACAGATATTGGAGAGGATCAGCCGTGCCTCGCGGACCGCTTCCACCGCACCCGGAACGGTCGGCTGCGATTCGTACTCGGTCAATAATGCGCGATAGGCCACTTCGGCTTCGCGATAGCGCTTGGCATGGTAGGGAATCCAAGCCACTCGACTTACCAAGCGAGGCGTCTTTTCGCCAGCTTGCAGAGCTGCCTGACCAGCCTGCAACGCCTCATCGGTCTTCCCATCCATCTCCAAAGCACCTGCCAGGTAGTAGTAAAAGGTCTGTTCGTTCTCGCGACTTATCCGGCGATCAATCGCCTCCCGCAGCACACGAGCGGTGCGCGCAGGAGCTTCGGCCAGCAGCATGCTGGTGCCCCAAACAAGATAGACACCGGGAGCGGCAGGGCTACCATTTTTTATTGTGCGAGTGAACAGTTCATCGGCTGCGTCGAGATCCTTGATGGCGACGGCCACGAGTGCTGCGGCGTAAGCGGTCGAGGGGTCGGCGACGACGGGCTGGTTGGCTGGATCACGAGCCAGAGCAACGAGTGTGCGTGCGATCTCGGGATACTCCGCAAAAAGCTCCGCCGATGTTCCGATCGATTCGAGTGTTCCGCCACGTGCGAGCGATTCGGCGAGAAGTTTCAGTAATTCAACCGCCTGCTTCTGCTCGATATGCAGCTCCACCAGCGCTGCAATGACATCGGAGGCTCGCTGTTTTTTCAGCAACTGTTCGTAGAGTGGTTGAGCGTCACGGAATAGACGTTCGGTACGCAGGACATCTGCATAAGCGAGTGTCAGGAGCTCGTTTTGAGGAAACTGATCGTGCCAGGTAGCGAGTTGCTCGCGGAGTCGCTGGCGCGCAATGGCGGGATCGCTTTCCAAATCACGAAAGACCTGTGCGAGTACGTCGTAGGGCTCACTGCCCCCGTCGCGGATGTCGGCGGCAGTATATTCGCTAAGCAGTCGCAGGGCCTCTCGTGGACTCCCTTTTCCCAGGGCGACGCGGGCCAGCGGTAAGGCCAAGAGTGCCGCTTGTTTGGGCTCGGGAAACGCTTGGCGGAACAGTTCAGCAGCTTCGTCCCAGCGCTGGGCCTCCAGCATCGCCTCCCCCATTAGCTGATAGGTTTGAGCGGGCTTGCCGAGGAGTAGTTTGATGAGCTGTTCATCGAGGCCATGCTTTTCGGGCTCTTGGAGGGCGCGCCACAGGCGCGCGAAGGCGTTGGCTGAGTCGCGTGGACGGTCGAGCAGGTAATAGAGCTTGCCGAGTTCCAGATCGACCATAGCGCCAGAAAAATCGGCCGGCTGATCGCGCCGCGCCTCGAACAGTCGACGATAGAGCCGTTCGGCCCCGGACCACTCTTGTTGTTCGGTAAGCAGTGCCCCAAGGCGAATAAGCGTGGCGGGATCGGCCTTTGATTGTTCGGCTGAGAGCACGGCATAACGCCCCACCACATCCGCCCGGTTGAGCTTGGCGGCCAGCGGAATGACTTCGCGCATCAGATCCACGGCGTTTGGATCGTAGCGGTAGGCCCGCTGAAAGCGGCGCAGTGCTGGAGCAATTTGATCCCGCCTCAGAAGCCAGCGGGCATGACCGTAATTGCTGGTGGCGAGGATGCGATCGAGCTCTTGCTCAGTGCGTGCCGTTTTGGCAACGAGCGGCTGGGGGAGATCTTCAAATTGGTCGGCGTCCGGCTCGTCGGCCACCACGCGATAGCCACAGGTCAAACAGGCGACAGCGACGAGCATCCCGAGTACGGCACCCAGCCAGACTGATGGCGGACAACGACGGCGGATGGGGAGCTGGTTGGAATTCACGATGACACGTCAGATCAGCGCGGTTTTTTCTTGACCAACTTTTTCGCCGCTGCCTTTTTGTCGCGTTCCTTGTCGGCACTCCCCGCTTTCGACTTGGCGTTCTGGGCGCGAGCAGGTTCGGGTTTGCCACTGCGCTTCGCGCCGTTTTTATTGTCTCGTCCCTTCACGGCACTCGGCTTTTTCGCTGCGGGTTCAGCGGCCTTCCGGGCCTTTTCAGCAACGGGCTTCTCGGCGTGCGTTTTGTCGGCCTGAGATTTGACAGGCGACGCTTTTTCGGGGTGGGATTTACCGTGAGCTTTGTCGGCGTGGTGTTTTTCACCCGCGTGCTTCTCGGCCGCCTGCTTCTCGGCTGCGTGCTTCTCGGCCGCCTGCTTTTCGGCTACGTGCTTCTCGGAGGAACCGCGGTCGCTAGCCGTTTTGGCCGACTTATCGCTGGGGTTTTTCTCGATGTTGGGCTTTCCGGCCACCACTTTTTCCGTCAGCCCCTTATCCAGTAGAGGCTTTTCCTCGCGGGCTTTTTTCGGAGCGGGCTTTTCCAATTTACGTTTGGTTGGCAAGCGGTCCTTGGCTTGGGGATCAATCTCTAACAAGATCTGTTTCACGCGATTGGAGCTCGGAGCGGTGGCAATATCAGCGCCCAGTTGATGCAAGAGTGAACTGAATTCAGCTCCCTTGTTTTTGGGAATCGCTCGTTCGGCACCTGGAATCCGACCTTCGATCGCTTCGGCTTCGGTGATCACGCCCACGGAGATCATGCCTTCGAGTGCGCCGCGGGAGCAGGGAATCGCGTGACCACCGAGTGCATTTTGTACGACGTAGGAAATCAAAAACGAATTTTGACTGGTGTAGCGTTCCAGGTCTTTTTCCGACTTGCCCAGATTCTGCTTGCGCAGGAATTCGAGGTCGAAGGCAAAGTGGGCCTCGAAGACTGCTTGCAGCGATTTTTTGAGGTAGCTGGCGGCGGCTTGAGGATCGGGGAGGTTTGTCAGCTGATCGGCCAGCTCGGCGATACTCGTGACACGTACCTCGTTCCAATCGAAAAACGACTGCTGGATGCGGGCATAGGCTTCATTCGCATCTTCGGGCTTGGCGTTTTCCAAGCAGCAGGCATACAGCAAGTGCTCCAGCACCGAGCGATCGCTGGTGGGAGCTGCCGGTTTGTAATGCTTGCGCAAGACCTTGTGAACTTTGGCGAGCAAACTGGCGCGGTTCGGTGCGGACATGACGATCACTTCCCTCTCGGTGTGGAGCGACAATCAAGACGGTTCGTCAGCCGGAGTCGGCGACGTGTCCTGCGGCGGCAGTAATTCCTTGAGTAATTGACTCACCGCAATCGACTTTTTCACGCCTTGATCCAGGACGAACAGCAATCGAGGCGTATAGCGAGTGTCGATACGATCGGACAGTTTGTGCTGCAGAAATCCCGCGGCATTTTGCAGACCGCGGAGTGTCAGCGCTTGCTGGTTGTCGCTCCCCATAATCGAGACATGCACTTTCGCGGAGCGCATGTCGGGAGCGACTTCAACAAAGGTCACCGTCACATCGCGGACTCGCGGATCGCGCAGCTCGGTGAGGATCGCCATACTGACGACCTCGCGAATCGCTTCTGCAGCTTTCAGCAATCGACGTGAACTCATTCGTTGACCATCTTCCTGGATGTAGCGACTGGTAGGTGGGCCATGGGTTACAGGGTACGAGCGACTTCTTCCACCTTGTAGGCTTCCAGCACGTCGTCACGTTTGACATCGTTGAAGCCCACCAAGCGGATACCGCATTCCATGCCGCGATTTACTTCGCGCACATCTTCCTTTTCACGGCGGAGCGAATCGATGGGATATTCACCCACAATTTTTCCATCGCGGAACACGCGGATACGAGCTCCACGTTCCACCTTGCCATCCGCCACGTAGCAACCAGCGACCGTTCCCACTCGACTAATAGCGAACGTTTGCTTGACAATTGCATGCCCCAGCCGAACCACTCGTTCTTCCGGTTTCAGCTTGCCTTCCAGCATCGCCTTAATGTCGTCGGTCACCTTGTAAATGATGTCGTAACGACGGATTTCGACTTGGCGTTCATCGGCGAGGGTACGAGCGGCTTCGTCGGGAATGACGTTGAAGCCGACAATCACCGCATCGGAGGCATGTGCCAGGGTTACGTCGGCGACGGAGATACCACCGACCGACGCCTGCAACACCTTCACTTGCACTTCCGGATGACTGAACTTGCTCAATTCCTTTTGAATCGCTTCGATCGACCCGCGTACGTCCGCTCGAATAATCAAGTTGAGCGTCACCGCCTCCTGACGTTCGGTGAGTCGGCCGTCGGCAACCAATTGCTGGAACTTCTCGAACGATACTCGAGCGGTACCGGCGATCGTGGAGTCACGCATTTGTTGACCGCATCGCAGTGCCAGATCACGGGCCTGAGCGATATCGGGCAACACATAGAACGCTTCACCTGCCTGGGGAACCAGATCGAGCCCCGTGACATTGACCGGCATGGATGGTCCCGCCGACTTCACTCGCTCGTTCTTCTTAAGCGTGTCGTACATCGCCTTCACGCGGCCGTGGGAGTTGCCACAAACGACAATGTCTCCAACGTTAAGTGTGCCATTCTTGACCATCAACTTGGCGATCACACCGCGGCCCGGTTCCTGCTCGGCTTCCAAGCAAACTCCGAGCGCGGCACGCTTCGGATTCGCTTGGTATTCATGCAAGTCGGCGGTGATGAGCAGTGTTTCCAGCAGGTTATCGATGCCTTCGCCGGTGAGGGCGCTACAGCGAATCACTTCGGTGTCACCCGACCATTCGCTCGGCATGATGCCCAACGTGGCGAGTTGCTGGAGAACTCGATCGGGATTGGCACCCGGTAAATCCATTTTGTTCAGTGCCACGACGATCGGCACATTCGCCGCTTTGGCATGACTAATCGCCTCTTCCGTTTGCGGCATCAAGCCATCGTCGGCGGCCACCACCAGAACGGCGATGTCCGTGACGTTCGCTCCGCGGGCACGCATTTCCGTGAACGCCTCGTGACCGGGCGTATCGACGAACGAAATACGTCGTCCATCTTTGTTGATGGAGTAGGCGCGAATGTGCTGAGTGATGCCACCCGCTTCGCCGGACACGACATCGATCCCGATGATGCGATCAAGCAGCGACGTTTTGCCGTGATCGACGTGCCCTAAGAACGTAACCACCGGTGGCCGCGTCTTGAGCGAGGCGGGATCATCGGGGGTGTTCCTAAGCTTTGCGAGCAGCGCATCCTCGGCGGATTCCGCCGCGCGAATCTCAACATCTAAGTTGAACTCCGCCGATAGCAGTTCCACCATGTCCATCGTGAGCGAGGCATTGATGTTGACCGGCATACCCATGGTAAGCAGCGTCTTGAGCAGCTGTCCCGAGGGGACTCCGGTCGCTTCGCAGAACGAGCGCACCGTACAAGGCACGACGAGCGACTGGCGTTCTTTACGAGGCGCGGCGGTACTGACGCCTGAGCTACGACGTGTGAGTCGTCGAGCGCGGCGGGCAGCGGGCGACATATCTTCGTCGAAACCCGTGACTTGCTTCTCTTGAGCACGAGCCTTACGCGCTTTTTGGCGATCGACTCGCGAGCCGGACATGCCGGCCAAATCTCCATCCGCACCTTCACCGGGTGCACCTGGTTTGCCGCCCTTGCGAACGGGCTTACCGCCGGGTTTGGCACCGCCAGCTTCGAGCAAATCGGGAATTTCGGGACCTGGTTCCAGTCCGCGGTCACCCGGCCCCTTCGGACGTCGCTGTTGATCGCCCTTGGGAGTCAGATGTTCCAGTGGAGCACGAATGCCAGCTTTGCCTTTCAGTCCATCCTTCGGCAGCCGCATGACGGGCTTCTGAGCGGGCAGTTCAGCGCTGCGAGCGGAGGGCGGGGGCGCCTTCAGTTCCGGCATCTTCGGCAGGTTGATATTGATACCGGGCTCGCGTCGTCGCGCCGGTCGGGACGTATCTCCCTCCGCACCCGGTCGCTGCTCGGCGGCTCGCTTCGTGCGCGTATCGAGCACTTTCATGCGTGGCGTGGCGGTACCGGTCGGCGGCATGTAGTCCCCGCGCGTGAACGGCGCCGGCGTGGTGCCAGGGCGAATCGGTACGTTGCTAGGGGGCGCTGGTGGTGCCGTGCCAGTACCCGCACCGGTACGCCGAATGGCGGGCGCGGCGGGGGGCGCAGGCGGGACAACCGGGGCCATAGGCGATGAAGGCGCTACCGGTGCAGCCTCGGCAGCCACTTCCGGTGCCGGCGGTGGAACCACGGGAGCGGCTTCGGCAACCGTCGCTGGAACTTCTACTTGGGGCTCAGGCTCAGTGACGACTGGAGCGACCGGAGCTGGTGGTGCTTCGGCCAGTTTGGCGATCTGAGCCGCTTTCTCACGTTCAGCCGGAGTAGCCAGCTTGACGTTGGGTCCCGGGGCCGGCGGGAAAAACGACGGCCCACCCGGTGGAATTGGTTCCAATGGTCGAGCGGCGGGAGGGGGAGCCTTCTTTGTGGGACCCGCTAAATAGGCTTTCAACTTGACGACTTCATCGTCGTCCAGGCTGGCGAGCGCGGACCCCTTACCTGGGATGCCGGCTTTGACGCAAAGGTCCGCCAGATCCTTACTATCGATCTTCAATTCTTTCGCTAACGCGTAAATCCGAATGGGCACCTGCGGCCCTCCTCTTCTAACCTGAGCAACGCACGAGACAACTTACATATCCGTCGTCTCCTTGGTTCGTGATCGTTTATTGGTGCTGGGTACTGGTTCATCCGTACCTTGCGCCATCCGTTCCTCTTCCTTTTGCCGTCGGCGTTCCGCTGCCGCCGCCTCTTCCGCCTCTAACGCTTTTGCTTCCGCCTGATCGACGATGTGCTGAACCTGTTCCAGCGTCAGACCACCCATCTCTTGCAGGTCGTCTGGTTCAATCACCGAGAGATCGTCGTATGATAAGAATCCTTGCTCGACTAACTTCGCCGCCAAGTCTTCGCTCATGCCGTCCAGCGAGCTGAACCCTTGCACGGCGCGATCAATCTGCTGCTCCAACTCATCGCTCGTCATGATCTCGATGTCCCAACCGCACAGTTTGCTGGCGAGACGGACATTCTGGCCACGGCGTCCGATGGCGAGGGACAGCTGATCTTCGTTCACCAGCACGATGGCCCGGCCCAGCATCTGGCAAAGCAGGACTTGATCAACTTTCGCCGGTTGCAGGGCATTCGGGATGAGCACATTGGGATCATTGTCCCAGCGGACAATATCGATGCGTTCGCCACCCAACTCGTCGATGATATTCTTGATGCGGTTACCGCGGACGCCGACGCAGGCTCCCACGCAATCGACTCGCGTGTCCGTGCTGCTCACCGCCACTTTGCTACGATAACCCGGTTCTCGTGAGAGCGCGTGAACGGAAATCACACCCTCGGCGATTTCGGGAATTTCTTGTTCAAAGAGTCGCTCGACGAGCTGCGGACGCGTGCGGCTGAGCACCACCTTCACGCGATTGCCCTGCGGCTTAACTTCAAATACAACCGCTCGCACTCGCTCATTGGCATGATGCGACTCGCCCGGAATCTGTTCGCTCCGCGGCAGGATCGCTTCGACGTTATTGAGCAGGACGGTGGTGGTGTTACCTTCCACTCGCTGCACAACGCCCGCCACCATTTGCCCCAGCTGTACACCAAACTCTTCGAGCAGCGCGTCGCGTTCAGCTTCGCGGATCTTTTGAATAATGACTTGCTTGGCCGTTTGAGCCCCGATGCGTCCGATTAGTTCGGTATCGAGCGGCAGGTCATTGCAGGTGCCCGTGATTTGGCCGTTCGTCCGATCCAGTTGCAACTTGATATCGGCTTCGTCGCCGTAGTGCTTCTTGGCCGCCGAAACCATGGCCGACTCAATCGCCAGAAAAACCACTTCTGGGTCAATGTTTTTTTCGCGATGGAGCGAATCGACAATTCGCAACAATTCACCGGGATTCATGACAACTCCTGCAACGACAAAGTACGACCCGACCTGACATCAAACCAGAGCGCCTCGTGCCAGTCCCATGACAATTGCACCCAGTCGCCCGGCTCTCCGCGCCAGTCACGCTCGACCTGCACAACCAGCGTCTGACGTTCCTGACTTAACCATTCCCAGTTCCGACTCCAGCCCGAAATTGCCCGTGTAGCTTCCGTCTCGGCGGACTGTGAACTCACATCCACCCAGACAAACCGCTGCCAAGCTTGATCCTCAATCCACTCGATGCGTCCCGTCGCGCTTCCGCAGGTCGCAGTCGGCGACTGGGCGGAACCGCTTAGCAGTCGCACCTTGTCTGGCCGCAACCCGACCCACACACGCCGCTCCGACTCCCCTGCCCCACTCGGCGCACCATTCGTATGAGTAGGACTGCTTCGCTTAATCTTCGTAACGCTTTCCGTCGAACTCAGCGGTGGACCGCTTAGTCGCTGAGCGGTGAACCATCCCAGCCGCCCATCGTGGACCCAATCTGCCACAAACCGGCTCGCCGGTCGATCACGCAAATCAGTTACCGTCCCCACCTGCTCCACTCGACCCGCTCTCACCACCACCACTCGATCGGCCACCGTCCAGGCTTCCTGGCGATCGTGTGTCACATAGATGGCCGTAGTCCGCCATCGTCGCAACACGCTTCGTAACAATCTTGCCAGCCGCCCGCGATTGGGCGCGTCCAGGCGAGCGAGAGGTTCATCCAGCAGCATGAGCTGCGGCTCCACCAATAACGCTCTTCCCAACGCCACTCGCTGCTGTTCGCCCGCCGACAATTCACTCGGCCGCC
This sequence comes from Planctomycetota bacterium, assembly GCA_046086325.1. Lineage (GTDB taxonomy): Bacteria > Planctomycetota > Planctomycetia > Pirellulales > Pirellulaceae > JBJSXJ01. Next base: position 9,267 of record JBJSXJ010000096.1, read on the forward strand.
GTCCCAGCAAGTTTTCCAGTCCCAGGTCTCGAGCCACCGCGAGCAACTGCTGCTGCTCGCACGGTAACTCACCATTTCCTGACTGCCTAAACGCGACGCGCTGACTATTTACCGCCTGACTATTCTCCGCCCGACTATTCTCGCTTTCAATATTCTTGTTCGGCCCACCACCATCGCGCCACATCCAGGTGGCAAATCGCAAACCAGCCCTCAGCCGCTCCCAGAAACTCAGTCGATGCGACTGCGTCTGGCGAGCACTGCGTAGCCAAGTGAGGTTGTCGGCGACGGATAGTTGCGGGAAGAGATTGGCGGAATCGCCGACCCAGGCCAAACCACGGGATCTGCGAGCAACCTGAGTTGCCTCCACGCCATCCACCGTAACTCGGCCCGTCGTGGGCTTTTCCAAACCAGCAATCAATCGCAACAACGTCGTCTTACCACAACCGCTTGGACCCGCCACCACCACGACCTCTCCCGCTTCCACTTGTAAATCAAGTTGGTCGAGGGCGACGATCTGTGGAGGGAAGATTTTCGAGACAGAATCGAGTTGTATTCTCGCCATATCCCGCTGGACCTTCGCGATCTGGAACCACTGAAAAGTCGTTAAGCCTTGCCTGGTTCCACTCCAACCGCGCGACCTACGCTCCTGTGAAGGGAGTGCAGGCCGGCTGGAACCATGCAAGGCTTTACTGTTCTCTTCGTAACGATTCCGGGGCATAAGATACCGGTGCCCCTGGGCGCTGTCAAGTTACGGGCGGTGCGCGCGGAGTTTCCCCAGGGTCTCGGTAGAGCCGCTGCTGGGTGATGTAATGAATCACGGCTGGGGGGGTGCGAAAGCGGACGCTGCGCCCGGTGGAAATACGTTGCCGCAGATCACGACTGCTGATCTCGATCCGCGGCATCACCACAGCATGGTCGCGCGCGGCTTGCCAGGCGGGTGGATCGAGGAGTTGGGCGAGCTGATCCCAGGCGATGGGCGGTGCGTCGGGGCGCTGGACCGTGACCAACGTGGCCAGCCGACCGATCTGCTCGGGCGCGCGCCAGGTGGGTAGATCTCGGACAGCGTCGGCACCGAGCAGAAAGAAGAGCTCTGCATCGGGTCGTTGCTGCTTTAGATACTCCAGCGTATCGACGGTGTAACTGATGCCGCCGCGGTCCAGTTCCAGCGTCGAGACGAGGAAGCCGGGGCAATCGGCCAGGGCCAGCCGAAGCATCGCAACTCGCTGGTCGCCGGCAGTGAGTTCCAGGGAGGTTTTGTGAGGTGGTCGAGCGGCGGGAACGAACCAGATTTCGTCTAACCGACATTGTTCCCGGCAACATTCTGCCAGCAGCAGATGTCCGTAATGCACAGGATCGAAGGTACCACCATAAATACCAAGACGCATGACCGGTCCCGTTGGAAAGAAATCGCGGTGAGTGGTATCGTAACGAGGCGCGGGGCGAGTGGCTACGGGCGCGGGGCTGCGGATGAACAACGCCGAGTGAATCTCATGGATGGACGCCAATTTACTCTTTTCGACCCCGGTTTCGATCCGGCACCATGGGATCACGACGAACTGGCGGATGCGGCGGTTGCGGAGGTTGTTTTTGCCAGCCCGCCCTACGGTCCCTTTCACTACTTGATTTCAGAAGACCTGCGCGACCGCGTGGAGCTCGGGAGGCGTGTGCGCGTGCCGCTGGGACGTGGCGGCCGCGATATGGTGGGCTACTGTGTCGGGCTGACGCGACGGGCCGGTGACGTACGCACACTCAAGCTGGTCATCTCCGTGGTGGACCTCAAGCCGCTCTTTGGCCCCCCCCTGCTCGACCTAGCGCAGTGGATTGCCAATCGCTACCTCAGTCCGCTGGGAAACGTCTTGGAATCCGTGATTCCCGCCGGCGTGCGCGCTCAGGCGGGCACGCGCGAGCAGCGGTTTCTGACGATTCCGCCGGAGTTTATCGAGCAGATCGAAGAGCTACCGGTGACCGCCAAGCAGCGGGCGATCCTGCGTACCGTCCGCGATACGCCGCGGTCGCTCACCGCCAAAGAAATCGGCCAGCTCGCCAGTTGCTCAACCGCGCCCATCGAACGTCTGCGGGAGAAAGGCTGGTTGGTAGACGAATTGCGTCGAGTGCAGTGGTCGGTGGCGGATGATTTGCAAATTGAACCGGAGTCACCGCTGGAGCTGGGAGTGGATCAGCAGCGCGCGTTCGACACCATCGCCGGGGATTTGAAGCAGCAGCGCAGTAGTGTCGTCTTACTACATGGGGTCACGGGCAGCGGCAAGACGGAGGTTTACATTCGCGCGATTGAGGAGGTGATTCGGGTGGGGCGTCAAGCAATTGTGCTCGTCCCCGAAATCAGCCTCACCCCACAAACTCGACAACGCTTCCGAGCCCGATTTCCGCGCGTGGCGGTGCTTCACAGTCATCAGTCGGATGCGGAGCGAAATGCGCATTGGCAGCAGATCATGCATGGCGACGTGCAGGTCGTGGTGGGAGCGCGGAGCGCGGTCTTCGCCCCGACTCCGCGGCTGGGATTGATCGTGATTGACGAAGAGCATGATGGATCGTTCAAGCAGGATTCTCAGCCGCGTTACCATGCGCGGGAGGTGGCGCGGCGGCGGTGTGAAGCAGCCGGAATTCCCCTCGTCCTCGGCTCCGCCACGCCGTCCCTGGAAAGTTGGCAGCGGGCGCAGTCAGGCGAGTATCAGTTGGTTGAGTTGCCGCAGCGAGTTTCGCAACGTGCGCTGCCGCAGGTGACCACGGTTGATTTGCGGACGGAGCTACGGGGCAGCATCTCGCGTAGTTCCATCAGCCGGACGTTGTCGCGCGCGATCGAAGAAACCGTGCGTGACGACGGGCAGGTGATTTTGCTGCTCAATCGCCGCGGGTATGCCACCAGCATTCAATGTTCCGCCTGTGGATATGTCGCAAAATGTCCCGATTGCGATTTGGTGCTGACCTTACATCGAGCGGCCAATGTAGCTAGCTGTCACTACTGTGATTATCAGTTGGCGACACCGCAGCGCTGCCCGCAGTGTCGGTTTGACGGCTTCCGCCTCGGAGGCTTGGGAACCGAGCGTTTGGAGGCGGAACTCCACAGCCGCTTTCCCGGCGTGTCACTGCTCCGCATGGATGCGGACACGATGCAGAAACCTGGCAGTCACGAAGCGGCGCTGGCCAAGTTTCGGGCTGGTGAAGCGCGGATTCTGGTCGGCACGCAAATGATCGCCAAGGGACTCGATTTTCCCAATGTCACGCTCGTGGGCGTAATCAATGCCGACGCAGCGCTCCACTTCCCTGATTTTCGAGCTGCCGAGCGGACCTTTCAGCTCGTGACTCAGGTGGCGGGACGAACGGGTCGCGGCAGTCGCGGTGGGCAGGTCGTGATGCAAACATTCAACCCGGACCATTTTGCTATTCAGGCCGCTGCACACCATGATTTCCTGCGATTTTCGCGCGAGGAATTACCGCAGCGGCAGCAATTTCATTATCCGCCGTTTGGTGGTTTGATTCGGGTGATTTTTCGAGGCGAGACGGCTGCCACGACACTGGCGTTCGCGCAGCAGTTTGCGGACCGCGTGCGGCAGGAGCTCGCGGCGCAACCGCAGCTCAGCGGGGGAACGAGCGGTACGGCTGCTGTGAGCGATGTGGCTGCTGCGAGCGGTGTGGCTGCTGCGAGCGGTGTGGCTGCTGCGAGCGGTGTGGCTGCTGCGAGCGGTGCGAGTGGCCGGGTGTTGGGGCCGGCGGCTTGCCCGATTGCCAAGCTGCGCGGCAAGTATCGGTTTCATTTCTTAGCGCAAGCGCAGGATGAGTCTGTGTTGCGCGAGGCGGTGCGGCGGGCGATGGAGGCTTGGCCCGCACCGCGGCTGGTGCAGTACCTGGTGGACGTCGATCCGCTCGATATGTTGTAGCCCGTCTAGTTTCAGCCGCGTACAATGCACCGCTCCAATCGAGCATCAGGGATCTGGTTGTATGTCTTATCGGTCGATTAAACGCGTGTTGGGAGAGACGAGCATTGAGCGCAAATGCCGCTTGCTCTTCCTGGCGAGCCTAGTGCTGCTGATCGCCGGTGCTTTTACTTTGGTCAGTGAGGTCTCACGTTCGTTGGTGGTTAAAACCACGCGCGATAAAGCCCGTGATTTGTTCGATATGCTGCTGCTGCGCACGCATTTTGAAAAATGGGACACCGCGAACTCGGACGATTGGGTCCACAGCGTTGCGCGGGATTTCTTTCGCGCGGATTATGAATATGAATTGATTGCCCCGGATGACGGATCGAAGCTGGGCTTAATCGTCGATCGCCTTCCGGACGATGACACGGAAGCGGCGATCGTGCGCGAGTTGAAGACCAAGTTCGACGATTATGTGCGGGAACAGCAGCGGTTGGCGCAGCAGGATTCGGTGCGACTGGCGGCGGCCACCGAGGCCTCGAAGTTGACGCCGTCGATGCTTCCCTCGACCGTAAGTTCTTCACCCCATACGGCTCGAGATTTACCCGCCAGTAAGTTGCGCGATGTCGTGTTTTTTGAACAACGCTTACCGCAGCAGAACGAGTATCAATACTATGCGCCGATCGTCTGGCAGAAAACCTGTTTTGGTTGCCACCAGACTCTGGTCAACACCGGTGCTATTTCTGCCTCGGATTCCGCCGCTGCCCAGGAACAGCAGATTCCGTTTCGAGTGGTGAAGTTGGTGCTGCCTTACAAATCAACTCAGGATGCCCTCAGTCAGGTAAATGCCATCCTATGGACGGTGGGGATCGTGACCGTATTTGTGGCGATGATCGCGCTGTACATCATCGTGCGCTATGTCGTCGTCAAGCCGCTGAAGCATTTGCGTGATGTGAGTGACGACATCAGTCGCGGGCATTTGGAGACGCGAGCGGAGATTCGCACGGGAGATGAATTTCAAGAGCTGGCTGATTCCTTTAACCGGATGCTGCGGCACTTGACCGAAACACAAAACAATCTGCGGCAGGTAAACGGGGAACTGGATGCCAAGGTCGATGAACTGGCGCAGCTCAATATGCGGCTCTATGACATGAATCGACTGAAGGGCGATTTCCTGGCCAACATGAGTCACGAACTGCGCACGCCACTCAACAGCATCATTGGTTTTTCCGAGGTGTTGCAGGGCATCGATACGCTGAACGACAAACAAAAACGATACGCTCAGAATATTCAGAAATCGGGGCGACTGTTGCTGGAGATGATTAATGACATTCTGGATTTGGCGAAGGTCGAAGCGGGGCGGATGGAAGTCCGTCCGACCGAGTTTTCGATCGATATGATTGTCAACGCACAGTGCGACATGGTGCGTTCGATGTCGGAGGAAAAAAATATTGACGTCCTGGTGGATGTCACTCCCGATCTGCCGCTGGTCTGGCAAGATCAGGGCAAAATCCAGCAGATTCTCACCAATTTGCTCAGCAATGCCATCAAGTTTACGCCCGAGGGGGGGCGGATTCATGTGACCGCGCGCGCGGATTCCCAGGGCCGGTTAGAGCTACAGGTTTCCGATACAGGAGTGGGAATAGCCCCCGAGGACCGAGAGATTATCTTCGAGAAGTTTCGTCAGGGACAAATTGTCGTGGGCGATGACGGACTCACTCGACGCTTCTCTGGTACTGGGCTGGGCCTGTCGATTGTCAAAGAACTTTGCAAATTATTGGGTGGTGAAATTACGGTCGCCAGCGAACTGGGGAAAGGCAGCACCTTTACGGTCCTCCTGCCCTGGTATCGTCCGGAACCGCATCGTCCGGAACATTCCCGCGGGGACGCATTGCCCATGACATTAGGTACCTCCTCATGAACTTAACTCCTCAATCTACGCACGCACATACACCCTCCGCCCCGACAGAATTACCAACAGTTGAGCTCTATACCGATGGGGCCTGCAGCGGTAATCCTGGTCCAGGCGGCTGGGCGTTTATCCTCCGCCATCAAGCGACCGGTAAAGAAATGGAACAGGCCGGAGCCGAGCGGTCGACGACCAACAACCGCATGGAACTATTCGCCGTCATTCGCGGTCTGGAAACCCTCAAACGCTCCTGTCGAGTGCAGCTATTCACCGACAGTACGTATGTCGGTAAAGGACTTACCGAATGGATGGCGAGTTGGAAGCGGCGCGGCTGGCGGCGCGGTGAAAAGCCGATCATGAACTTGGAAATGTGGCAGCGGCTGGATGAACTGACGCAGCGCCATCGCATCAGTTTCACCCATGTGCGCGGTCATAGCGGTCATCCCGAAAATGAACGCTGCGATCGACTGGCCGTCGATGCCTATCAGCAGTACCTCTAGGCTTAACCGCGGCTGACGCGAAAGAGTCGCAGGTCAATCGGTGGTGGTCGCTCCTCCAGCAGGTCGGCGATCACGACCGCCGTGGCGGGCGACAAATAGAGTCCATTGCGAAAATGACCGGCGGCGACGACCAGGTTAGACCAGCCGGGAAGCTGGCCGAGGTATGGCAGGCCGTCGTACGTGCCCGGGCGAAGCCCCGTCCAGGTGCGCTCGATCTGGGCGTCGCGGAGTGACGGCACTAAACGAGTCGCGAAAGCCTGTAGTTCCTGTAGCCCCTCCGCCGTGGTTTCAGGGGCGAAGCCCACATCCTCTTCGGTAGAGCCCGCGAGCAGTCGGCCATCGTCGCGGGGAACCAGGTACCGCGGGCCCGCCGAGACAATCTGTTGCAGCAGCGGTCGCTCCGTGCGAAAAAGAATCATTTGTCCTCGAATCGGTAGCACTCCCGTTTCGACTCCCAGGTCGCGCAGCAGCAAACTGGACCAAGCACCAGCCGTGAGGCAAACCTGGTCGCCGCTGAACTCGCCCTGCGACGTCACGACGGCGGCGATGCGACTGCCGCGAGTGCGAAAGCCGGTGACAGCCGCCTGTTCGACAAGCCGGACTCCTCGTTGTCGACAGGCCTGAGCGAGCGCCGCCAGATGCCGGGGATTTCGCAGTTGCGCTTCGTCGGGAAGTCGGTAGGCGGCCTTGATCGCACGCGACTCGACCGGCTCAGTCAGCGCCGGCTCCCAGGTTTTGAGTTCGTCCAACGTGAGCCGTTCGACGGCAATCTGTTCTTCACGCCAGGTAGCCGCTTGGCCATGCAGGGCTGCCACCTCGCCGCTGGTCAGGGCCAAATAGAGTCCGCCGCAGCGTCGATAACCGGTGTCGATTCCGGTTTCGTCGGCCAGTCTTCGAGCCCAGGTGGGATGCAACTGAACGGTTAAACCGGCGAGTTGTTCCAGAGGATGATGTGCGGATTCGTGATTGGCGGGCGGCAAGATACCGGCGCCGGCCCACGAAGCTTCGCGACCAACTTCACGACGCTCTAAGAGAGTCACCTGCCAGCTGCGAGTTACGAGTTCGTAAGCTAGTGAGAGACCGATGACGCCACCGCCCACGATGACAGCCGCTGGTTGCTGGACGCCCGACGTCATGACGGGTTGTTCCGTCGTGCGAGGAGTCGCTGGAGCAGCACTTCGTTGATCCGTCCGCGAAACCGAATCTTGCCATCGAACAGCACGACTGGGACACAGCTGCTGAACTGCTGGCGTAGGGCGGGATCGAGATCGATATTGGTCAGGCGTGGTCGCAGTCCATAGCGGATGAGCAGGTCATGGGCCTCATCACACAAGTGGCAGCCGTCACGAGTATAAAGTTCAAGCGAAGGAGACATGCAGAAGCGTTCGCAATCGAGAAAAAATGTTTGGCGATTTCGTAGCCTTACTGGTATCTTGCGACCGGTTGCACTAGTGTAACAGACATTCGCCAGCCAGCGTGGGCCGGGGAATCATATTTTCGTGGTGTTGTTGGCGCGGCACGGCTTACCCCGAGCCCTTGGTTTTGGATTCATGTCGAAACTTCCCGTCAAGCATTTTCTGGAACTGGTGCGCAAAAGTGGACTCGTTGAGGAGCCTCGGCTACTAGACGCGTTGACGAAACTGGAAGCTCAGCATGGAGGCCAGGTTCCCGACGATGCCGAAGTGCTCGCGGAACACCTCATTGCCCTCGGACTCATCACGCCTTGGCATCGCGATAAATTATACGACCGCAAATATCGCGGCTTTTTCCTCGGCAAATATAAGTTGCTGGGACATCTTGGCACGGGTGGCATGAGCAGCGTTTATCTAGCCGAGCATCGGCTGATGAAACAGCAGCGAGCGATCAAGGTGCTGCCCAAGAGTCGAGTCGACGACACTTCGTACTTGGCGCGGTTTCACCGTGAAGCGCGGGCGACGGCCAATTTGAATCACCCGAACATTGTGCGTACGTACGACGTCGACAATGAAGGTGATACGCATTACATCGTGATGGAATATGTATCCGGCCAAGACCTCAGCACGATGGTGAAAGAGGGTGGCAAGGATCTGATGCCGTACGAAACGGTCGCCGACGTGATCATTCAGGCGTCCGAAGGCTTGCAGCATGCACATGAAAACCGACTAATTCATCGCGACGTCAAACCCGCTAATCTGCTCATCGATCATCAGGGCAATGTCAAAGTCCTGGATCTCGGACTAGCCCTGTCGTTGGACGACGAACAGGTCTCACTGACGATTGAATTCAATGAGAACGTGCTGGGCACGGCCGACTATTTAGCTCCCGAACAAGCACTCAACAGCCACGAAGTGGATTCCCGAGCCGATATCTATTCGCTGGGCTGCACCATGTACTTCTTGCTGACGGGACATCCGCCGTTTCCCGAGGGCACGTTAGCACAGCGCATCGTCAAGCATCAAACTCAGAATCCGGGTGACATTCTCAAGGAGCGTCCTGATTGTCCCCGGGAATTGGCTGATATCTGCGGGAAGATGATGCAGAAGAAGCCGGAAAAACGGTTTCAAACCGCGCGGGAAGTAGCCAACATCTTGCGACTTTGGCTAGAGCGACAAAGCAATCCCGATGCCGCCCGCGAACCACTCGATCTGTCCGCTTGTGCTGAAGATCCCAAGTCGCGACCGCCAGCATTTCAGCCCACCGCCTCCCGCTCCTCGCTCGCCTCCGGCAGCGGCAAACGACTCACCGAGTCCGAGGGCGAGGTGATGGATGAACCCGATGCCTTGGTGTCGGGTGGTTCCAAGTCCGACCTGCGTGGTCGCAGTGGCAAAGCGATGAGTGCTACGGGAAGTGCCGCAGCGCGGGAACGGTCGGGAGCTTCCTCGGCAAATCGGTCCTCGGCGCCGGCCCCATCGGCGCCCGCCGCGGGCTCGGCGGTCACGAGTAGTGGGGAAACGGGTGCCGGCTGGCTTTCCATGCCGGTGCTCATCTCGATTGCCATTGGAGCGATCGCGGTGGCGATCATTTTAATGGCGGTGATTGTCTGGTTACTGTTTGGCCGCAGTGGTGGTGGTGGCGATAGTGGTCGTGGCAATGGTGGAGCGAAACCACCGGCGTCCTCTGGCGATTCCGTGCCGGCCAGTCGTGGCAGTGGCAGTCGCGACACCAGTCAATTCCAGCGGCTCGATCTGTACCGCCGCGTCTAACGGCGCGCTGCCGACGGCGCGCCTGGCCCCATCGCGCCTACGACAGGACGGATTTTCACCGTACCTGTTCATTCGTTTGATCCAGCCGCGCGATGGCCACGCTGGCCAGTGGATTCGATGTCGGCGTGGTGCCCATCGCCAGCCGTGACTTCGAGCCGCTCGGAAAAGACGCTCAAAACGCACCTTCAAGAACCGTAACATTCTGTCTTCATTGAACTTGCGCCGTTCACTGGAAATCATGAGGTGGTCAGTCTAGAGTGGGATTGGCGGGTGAGGGAATGCTTGCCGGTAGTTGTGGGAACTCAATCACAGTTAGACCAAGCAATCCTTTAATTGAACGCGGCACCGTGGTAGTCACGAGTGCTGCGTCACCATTCTTATGCCTCACTTCACTCATCATCGTCTGCGGGAGTCTAGTCGAGTTTCGGCGGCGGTTCAGGCGCCACCGGTGGCCCGGGTTGATCGTCGTCAACGCCCGCTCACCAATCGAGCGGCAGGGGGCGAATCACGCCGTTCCGGTTCGGTCACCCCGCCGGAACGCTGGTACGAGCCGCACACGCAGTCACGAATGCGTATCATCACGCAAAAACCGGGAGAGGGTTATCGGCATGTGGTTACGGCGGCGGAGGTCCGTGAGCGGCTGGCACGCTTGCCCGCCAAGTTCACTCGTTCGCTGGAGATTGTGCAGTTGAGCGGGATGACGCGCAAAAAGCTCACCTATCCCTGCTATGGCATGCAGTGGGGAACCGCAATTTACCTCTATCCGATTGAAGAGTCGTTGACGGAGACGTTTCATCGACCGCCGCGGCCAGCCGAGTTAATCGAGGCGCGGCAGTTTGGAGGGCGCTGGATCCAGGTGAGTCGTGATCGCTGGCAATTGCGATGGGACGAGTCGTCGCTGCGCGACTTTTACCTCAACAACATCCTCATCCATGAACTGGGACATCTGGTCGACCAACGGAATTCGTCATCCGTCGATCGCGAACGTTATGCCGAGTGGTTCGCCCTGGAATACGGCTACAAACCGACTCGCTGATTGTTTGAGGATCGTTCTTTTTGGCGCTTCCGGGTTTTCTGTAGGTCGACGTCGAGCGAAGACTCCGTGTGGCGGTCACCAAAAAAACCGGATGGACCTATTTTTATGCGAACCTTGGAGCGGCATACTGGTCTAACTCCTATGTGCTGCTTGCGGATCTCCCTCCCCAGACGGTTGTCGAACAAGTTCCATCCTGTTGCGGACACTGACCAACTAACTGCCTGCTCGGATTACATCCTCAAAATGATAAAATCTGAGCAACACCTTCGTTAGGCGGTCAGCTTCTGAGGCTGTCCAGGTGACCGTAGTCGGGTTACGGACTGAGGGGTGAAGTCTGGGGAGCCTTCGGCTGCCTTGCGCTAGGAACTGACGTGGTCCTGGCGTATAATCTGCCGCGCTAGGCGAGCCATTCTGTGTGGGCGAATTAACGGGCTCGATTGGCTGGCCGTTTCTGCTCGTAACACTTCCGTTCTCCAGGGGATCCTCCATGTCTCTTCGCGTCCCTTCACTTTGTGGCTGGCTGCTCGGGCTTTTGCTGGGATGGTCGGTTGTGGCTGGGACGAATGTCGTGGAAGCGGCACCGCCCACTGCGGAAGAACGAGAAGCGATTCGAGAGTTGAGCGTCTCGCTTACCAAGGCAGGGAATCTCTACAAGGAAGGCAAGTTCAAAGAGTCCGCCGATGTCGTTAAGGACGTGCAGGGTAAAGTGGAGACGCTCGCTGCCAGCGGCAAGCGCGAACTCCTGCCGCTCATCGATCCGCTCTACGGTAAACTCGAACGCGCTCATGCGCTGCTCGAACTTGAAGGCCTGGAGCTCCCGGTTCTGAAAAAACCCCGCGATGTCGCCGCCGATGCCCCCGCCAAGCCGCAGCCCGGAGCACCGGGGACGGGCGGAGTCAGTTTTGTGAAACAAGTGGTGCCGATTTTGATGAGCAAGTGCGGACGCTGCCACGTCAACGATGCCAAGGGCATGTTCAGCGCCTCGAATTTTGAAAACCTGATGAAGGGACCGCGCGGGAATAAAGTTATTTTCCCGGGTGATGCCGATGACAGCCGGCTGATTGAAACGATCACCAGCGGCGACATGCCACGTGGTGGATTAAAGGTCACAGCGGAAGAGCTGGCGACCTTGAAGAAATGGATTATGGAGGGGGCTAAGTTTGATGGAGCCAGTGCCACCGAGAATCTCGCGGCACTCAATCCCAACGCCAAACCCGCTGACGCTCCCAAGATGGAGGTAGCTCGCGCGACCGGTAAGGAAACAGTCAGCTTTGCTCGCGAAATCGCCCCCGTGTTGTCCGCTCAATGTTCGAGCTGCCATGGAGCGATGCGACCGCGCGAGAATTTCAGTCTGGTGAACTTTGATCGTTTGCTAAAGGGCGGCGATGGTGGTCCGCCGATCGAACCAGGCAAGCCAGCCGAAAGTCTGCTCTTCAAGAAACTCATGGGTACTGGTGGCGGTGCGCGGATGCCGCAAGGACGTCCTCCACTGCCGACAGACGTGCTGGCCAAGATCGAGAAGTGGATTGAAGAAGGAGCGAAATTCGACGGCGATGAGCCCACGATGGAACTCGTCCGCGTGGCGGCGCTGGCCAAAGCTCGTTTCGCAACGCACGAAGAGTTGACGGCAGATCGAGCAAAACTGGCGGGTGAAAACTGGCGACTGGGGATGCCTGATGGCAAGCCTTCCACCTTTGAATCGACGAATTTCCTGGTGCTGGGAAATGTCGGCGATAACACGCTGGCAGACATTGGCGAACGAGCCGAAGCGGTCGCTCCCAAAGTGGCAGCGCTGTTTAAGCTGCCTGAAAACCAGCCGCTCATCAAAGGCCGGATGACTTTGTTTGTGTTCAGTGAGCGGTATGACTACAGCGAGTTTGGGCAAATGGTGGAAAAGCGACAGATTCCCAAGGAATGGCGTGGTCACTGGTTGTTTGACGTCGTCGATTCGTATGGTGCACTGGTGCCGCCGAAGGCCAATGAATACCCCATTGAGAATCTGATCGCACAGCAGCTCGCCGGTGCCTACATCGCCAGCCTGGGTAAGGTTCCGCGCTGGTTCTCCGAGGGGACTGCCCGCGCCGCAGCCGCCAAACTCAACTCGCAAGACTCCCGCGTCACGGGCTGGAACGAGCAGTTACCGGCCGTTCTTTCGTCGATGCAAAAGCCTGATGACGGGATTCAAGGGAAGTTGCCACCCGAGGTGAACGACATCGCGAACTACAGCTTGGCCACGTTTTTGATGAATGATGCGAAACGTTTTTCCAAGCTGATGGACGACCTGCGCTCAACGGGAAAATTTGAAGAATCGTTTTCGGGTGCGTACGGTGGTTCACCCAATCAAGTTGCGGAGGTCTGGATCAAGCGGGTCGCCGCTAAGGGCGTTCGTCCACCCACCAAATCGGGCAAAAAATAGGCCTTATTTTTGTTAGGAATCGCCGCATGATGCTGGGTGCTAATCGGATGCTGGGTACGGATCGGATGCTGTCTACTAATCGGATGCTGAGTGCCAAGCCGTGGTGGATCGTACTGGCGCTGGTCGTCTCTTGCGCTCCTGCTTTACTGGATCAGATATCAGTCGCAGCCGCCGAGCCGGTCCGAGTGTCACTCTGGAGCGGCGCAGCTCCGCTGGGTAACGGCCAAACCGAAAAGGCAGATGCTTGGCTGACCGTGCATCGCGCTGAGGGGGAGAAACGGACGGCGATCGTCATTTGTCCCGGTGGTGGCTATGGTGGACTGGTGACGGGCGCGGAGGGCCACGGGATCGCTCGCTGGCTGAATCAGCACGGTATCACCGGTGCGGTGCTGGAATATCGGTTGCCAGCCGGACGCTCTGAAGTGCCTCTCCTGGACGCTCAGCGGGCGCTGAGAACGTTACGAGCCCGCGCCGCCGAGTGGCAAATTGATGAGCGACGAGTGGGCATCATGGGGTTCTCGGCTGGCGGCCATTTGGCGTCCACAGCAGCAACTCACTGGGACGACGGCGATCGCCAGGCCGAACAGGCGGTTGATCGACCATCGAGTCGTCCGGATTTTGCGTTCCTGATCTATCCGGTGATCGCTCTGGACGGGCCCCATGCGCATCAAGGTTCGCGCCAGAACCTGCTGGGGAAGATGCCCAGTGCCGAACTGGTGCGGCGTTTTTGCAATGATCAGCAGGTAACCGCGAAGACACCCCCCACCTTTCTCGCTCATGCCCTGGATGACAAGCCGGTACCGCCCGAAAACAGCCGCTTGTTTTACGCCGCCCTGCAGACGCACAAAGTCCCCGCTCAGTACCTCGAATTGCCCTCCGGCGGCCATGGACTCAACGGCTATCAAGGTCCGATGTGGGACGCCTGGCAAAAGCAGTCGCTCGAGTGGCTCAAGGCCTTGATGCCGCCGAACTAGATGCAGCCGAACTAGATACAATAGTTCGGGTCAGACAGTTCATCATCCGGCGTTTCCGCTCGAATTCGCAGCTTGGGCCGCTCCATCGTCACGGTCGTGTGCGGCTTAACGGAGTGGGTGAGCCAGACGCTGGAGCCGATCACGGAGCCTTGTCCGACCACGGTTCTACCGCCCAGGATCGTGGCGTTGGCGTAAATGACCACGTGATCTTCAATCGTGGGATGGCGTTTCGTGTCGCGCACCAGATTGCCTTCCGGATCCGTGGCAAAACTGAGTGCCCCTAAGGTCACGCCTTGATAGATCTTGACGTGATGACCGATCTCACAGGTCTGACCAATCACGACGCCCGTCCCGTGATCGATGAAAAAATGGTTGCCAATGGTGGCACCGGGATGAATGTCGATGCCGGTATGGCGATGAGCATGTTCCGTCATCATCCGGGGGATAAAGGGAACGCTGAGTTGATAGAGTTCATGCGCGAGGCGATACGTGGTGATCGCTTCCAGGCCGGGATAGCAGAACACGACTTCGTCCGGGCTCTTGCACGCCGGATCACCATCAAAGGCGGCTTTGACATCGGTTGCCAGCGTGGCCCGGACCAGCGGCAATTTTTCCAGGAAGGCGATCGCCATCGCTTGCCCCTTCGCCTCGTAGTCCACTGCCTCGCAGTCCACCGAATCCTCCACCGCTTTGTCGGCGGTTGTCGAACCCGTTACTCGATCCTCATGACGCAAGGCGCGAGCAATTTGACGCGTGAGCTTATCGTGCAAGCCGTCGATTAAATCGCCGACGTGGTAGGTGACATTGCCGCTGTGCAGTCCCTCGCGACGCCGATAACCCGGGAAGATGATCTCCGTCAGGTCTTCGATGGCCGAGATGACTTCGTCGTAGCGCGGCAGCGGGCAGTGTCCCAAGTGATTAATCCACTTGTACTGCTGGTAAGTCTCGACGATCCGCTGAGTTAGCTGCGGAAGCTGTTCCTTCAAGCGGAAATCAGAGGCCATGCACAACCACTCCTCGGCAACCATCCATGTGCCGGTCGGTGACCGCGTCCCAGCGGACGCCGCTTCGTAACTCAAATGATCCGCTAAGGATAGCTAGCCTGAGCGGGGCGACTCGGTCCATCAAGCCGCTTGTGCTTCTCTTCGGCCGTTCGTGCGCAGCTAGTTGAGTCAAAAAAGGGCCAGCCAACATCACAGGGGGCCCAGCCAGCATCACAGGGGGCCAGCCGGCATCAGAAGGGGCGCAGGGCAGCTTCGTGCGCGGCGGGCAAACTAAGCTGACCTTCGTACAGGCTGCGGCCAATGATGCAACCATGCAGGCCGCGTCGCGAGAGTTCGCGGACGTCGGTCACGGTTGTGATTCCGCCCGAGGCGATCACCGCGAGATTAACAACCGAATGCACCATTTCCTCCATCGCCGACACATTGGGGCCTTCCAGCATGCCATCTTTCGCAATGTCGGTATAAATCACGGCCGAAATCGGTTCATCGTCAAACTGACGGGCAAAAACCGTGGCGGGCTGCGAACTGACATTCAACCAGCCATCGGTCGCCACCAGCCCGTCCCGGGCGTCGATTCCCAAGGCTAATTGATTGGGAAATTGATGACACATGCGGCGGAACCAATCTGGCTCCCGCAGCGCTCGAGTGCCAATGACCAGCTGTGCCAGTCCGACGTTGAGCAGTTGCCGAATGGTCTCTTCTTCGCGGATCCCTCCCCCGAGGCGACACGGTACGTCGACCGCATGCACGATGCTGCGAATCGCCTCGAGATTCGTGAGTCGGCCATCGCGAGCACCATCGAGGTCGACCAGGTGCAGGAACTTGGCTCCCTGGGCTACCCAGTGACGGGCCATGTCGGCTGGGGCATCACTGAAGACCGTTTCTCTGCCGTAGTCGCCTTGCTTCAGCCGCACGCACTTCCCGCCCCGTAAATCGATGGCTGGCCACACTTCCATCGCCGTCGAAACCTGATGGGTGGAACCGAAGTCGTCACGATCCTCGTGCATGGAGCCCTCGCGTAGCTTAGGAATGGGATGCAAAAATATCCCAAACAAATCATCATCCTGCAAGATACTCGGCGAAGTTACGCAGTAGCTTGAGTCCGTCGGCCTGGCTCTTTTCGGGATGGAACTGAGTGGCAAACAGGTTGTCGCGCCAAATCATGGCACAAAACGGCTCGTGGTACGTCGCTTCCAGGGCAATCACGGAGCGGTCCGTGGGCACGACGTGATAGGAGTGTACGAAGTAGAAATGCGATTGATCAGCGATCCCGGATAAGATCGGGGCGGGACGCACAATCTGGCACTGGTTCCAGCCCATGTGCGGAACTTTCAGCGGCGGCGGCACATCAAAGCGGACCACCTTTCCCGGCAAAATTCCCAGCCCCTCCTGCTCCCCGTTTTCATAGCCCACTTCAAAGAGCAGTTGGAGCCCCAAGCAGATTCCCAGAAAGGGCTTCCCCGCAGCCACAGCAGCTTGGATGGGCTCTACCAATCCCCGGCTGCGCAATTCGTGCATGCAGTCGCCAAAGGCCCCCACTCCGGGTAATACCAGTCGCTCGGCACTCGCAATCCGAGCGGGATCGGACGTAATCTCCGCCGCCTGCCCGACCTTTTCGAAGCCTTTTTGCACGCTGCGCAAATTGCCCATCTGATAATCAATGATCGTAATCATCCGCTCCACCCAAACCTGCACAAAACTCGCCGAAAACTGACTAGTTCCGTGAGAATACCGTGTTAAAACGTCTCCGGGTAGATCACCACTTCAATGCGGCGATTCTTCGCGCGCGCTTCATTCGTGGTGGAAGACAGGCGCGGATAGTTACTACCATGAGCGGCAGTGAAGAGCTGCTTGGCTGGTAGCTTATTGCGCTGCAGAAGTTGATCGAGTACCGCGGCAGCTTGGGCGGCGGTGAGTTGATGCAAGTTGGATGGTGATAGATTGGGATTCACGCCCGCATCGGTATGCCCTTCAATCCCAATGCGCTGCCGCGGATACTCGCGCAGTACGGCGGTTGCCACTTGGTCAATGAGCAGGTAGGCGGTGGGCTGTAACTGCGTGGAACCACCCACGAACAGCTGATCACTCGGTAAATCGATGCGAATCAAGTCCTGGTCCTGACGCACATCCACTCCCGGAATAGCCGCCACCCCCAGCTGCTGACGAATGCTGCTATTGGCCGTAATCACCGCATTTCCCTGTCGCTGCAAACTCGCCTGCAACGTTTCGTACTGACGTTCGATCTCCTGACGCGCAACCTGCGTTTCTTTCAGCTGCTGAGCGGTCTCGTCGAGTCGCTTTTGCACGAGGGACACTTGATCGCGCACCACCTGCACTTGCTGCTGAGATGCCGCGAGCTGAGCGTGGAGATCGCGGTTATTCGTATCCAATTGGGTGGCACGGCGCGTGAGGTCGGCAATCTGCGTGTCATACGGCTGACTGGCATTCGGAGCTTGCCACGCACTGCTCGACGTACCACTCGCCGGCGCAAACGGATTACTGTTGCAGCCGGCACCGACCAATACGGCCACCAGCATCCCAGCAATCAGCGGGCTCAAGCGAGTCCAACAGCGGCACATGAAAAGCAATTCCTTCTTCGTCCGCAGGCCAGCCCAGCGGTCCCGCGTTGAGGTACCCCCTCGTCCGGTCCCGTATCGTCAGCCTGGATTAAGGCGGTGAGATCGTAGCGAGCGCCCAGGCTGGACCACAAGGTCAATCCAGCAGCAATTCACGCAGAGTGCGCACACTCCATAAGAGCGGTCCGAAGAGCAGTCCGAGCGCCGCCAGAATCAGCGGCACTTCCCAGCCCTGAAACAACAGCTCTAAGACCGGACGAGTGTAGTGTTCCCAGAATTCAGGCCAACGCAGCACCAGCAGCAACGTGGCCAAGCAGAGGTACGGCCCATAAGCAATCGCTCGTTGCCCCGAAAACAGCCACTTCAGAACCGCAAAGGTGAGTGCAATCAGCGGTGAAACAAAAAATACGACCACACTCGCTTGCCAGCCAAGATAGACCCCGATCATGCCCAGGAGCGTCACGTCACCAAAGCCCATCGCTTCCTCACGGAGAAACAAGGAGCCGATCACGCGCACCGACCAGATGATACCGCCCCCCACCACCAGCCCCGCCAGGGCACTTAAGAGGCTGTGCCACGACGGCCCACCTCGCCACCAGACCAGCGATACCACCACGCTGCCGCTGAAGGCCAGCAAACTGATCCGTCGCAACCAGCCGCTGCGGCTGATACTCGCTAGCAAAAAGCCAAACGCCTTTCGCCAGCCACCACGCAGGGTCCATGTTTTTGGAAGCAGCGCCCAGCACCAAGCGAGTATGGCGGCACAGCCCGAGATCCAGCCCAGCCAACCGTCGAGCCGATCCCACCAAGGCAGCGGCGACGTAAGCCTCAAACACTCGATCGTCACCTCGCTGGACGGCTGAGCCTGCTCCAAAACTGGCAAGCTGGCATACGGTAACACAATCGCCAGAAGCAGCCCCAGAACGGTTCCTGGAAAGGTAATCTCGTCGGGCACCGTCTGCTCGTCCCAGTCAATGAAAGTGGCGACCGTCAGCAGAGCAAACAATAAGGCGTGCAGACAAAAAACACCCAGCATCTGCCGTTCCACCGGCAGGAGCGTGGGCGGCACAAAGGCGAGTAAGTTTCCCGTGGTCTCCCAGTGATAGAGGGCGACCGCGCCCACCGTGATCGCGATCTCGATACAGACCGGCCGAACCCAGTGCCCACGCCCGTGCCAAGGAGACTCTCCTCGCAAGGACCACCAGCCGACGATCGGCATTCGCGACCACCATTTGCGACCTGTCGCGCCGCTCGGCGGCACACACCAGGGCCCCTGTCGCCGAGGGTTCCAGGCCAGCGTATCGATGCCTCGAGTGACTTGACCAGCCACTCCCGCCGCAAAGAGGGCGATCAGCAGATACTGCACGGAATCAGGAATGCTCCACCACAGATTCACGCCGAACCTCCGCGTGGCACAGGCCGAGAGCGACTGTCGGTGGGAGTAACCGCCACCGGCTCCCCGGGCCAGCTACCAGTTAGGCGCAGCCAACGCTCAATCTCCGCTGCCACTTCCCCAGGCGAATAACCGTCCGTCTCCACTCGATGATGAGCGACGGCCGCGTAGATCGGAGCTCGCCGAGCCAGTAACTCTCGAATCTCAGCGTTTCCACCGGCCGCGGTAAGGTTTGGTCGACGCTGCTGCGTGAGTGGATCTAGTTGCAGTCGCTGTTCAATCGTGGTGGCGCTCGCATCCAGCCACAGCACCACGCCGCGCCCCGCCAAGGCAGCTCGATTCTGCTCCCTTAACACCGCCCCACCTCCAAGCGCCACCACCTGCCGCACACCCTGGGCGAGTTGCGCTACGACCTGTGATTCCAAATCGCGAAATGTGGTTTCGCCAGCGGTCTGAAAAATCGCTTGGATCGAACGTCCAGCTTGAGCTTCCAGCACCTCATCGGCATCCACCGCTTGCCAAGACAAACGCTCGGCCAGCAACCGCGCGACCGTGCTCTTGCCCGTTCCACGATAACCAATCAGAAACAGATTCTGCCAGCCAGCCGGTAGCGAGACAGCCATGGAAGGCATTCCTGAGGTGAAGGCTTATCGCGAACAAAACTGACTGTTGTTTCCGGCGCCACTAGGTTTTTGACGCTGCTAGGTTTCCGGCACCACTAGGTCTGCCGTGCTACTGTGATTCCTGAGCTGCTCCGATTCTGCGCATTACCTCGCGGCGCATCACATCGACCGGCGCCTTCTGACGAGTAAAGACCTGGTACTGGAGAGCTGCCTGGCGCACGAACATATCGACACCCGTGATCACGGCACAGCCTGCCGCCCGAGCTTGCTTAATCAAGAGCGTCTGTTCCGGATTATAAATCGTATCGAACACCACCATGTGGCCCAGCAAGCCTTCCGGGAACGGCGTCTCGTTGACATTCGGATGCATGCCGATCGGCGTGCAATTGACCACCAAATCGCAGCGCACCCGGCTGCGTTCTTCCCATTCCACCGCCTGACCGCCTACCTGCTGTGCGAGATTCTCCGCCCGGCTCATCGTCCGGCCCGTCACCAGGCACTGGGCGCCTTGCTGTGTGAGTCCCGTGGCGATCGCCCGCGAGACGCCACCCGCACCCAGCAGCAAAACGCGAATACCTTCCAGCGGTAACGAACGATCCGCGCGCCCCATCGCGCGGACTACGGAATCAACGGCTGCTGCCAGATCGGTATTCGATCCCACTGCAGTCGGACCGGTAAAATCGATCGTGTTCACCGCCCCCACCGCTTGCGCCGCATCTTCGACCTGCGACAAATAACGCACTGCTGATTCCTTGTGCGGAATCGTAACACTCAAACCGCGAATTCCCAGCTCGCGACAATTTGCCAAGAACGATGGCAATTCGTCGGATGACACACGAAACGGCAAGTAAACCTTATTGAATTGATGGGAAGCGAAACCGGCGTTGTGGATATGAGGACTGAGACTATGAGAAACCGGATCAGCGATGACTCCATAGATTTCCGTCTCGGCATTGACGAGTGGAAACCGATAGAGGTCGCGCATGTCTCGATAAGTGAGTTGTCCGGGAGCCAGCGTGCGCGCTGCATGCAGCGTGGCAAAGGAAAAGGGCGAACCAAACTTGCCACAAAGAATGCGCGTGGGCATCCCGGTCTCGCCCATGCACAAACCGATCGTGGGTACGGGGGCTTCCTTCACTAATCGCATCATGCGCAAATTATCATGCTGATTGTGGGCCAGCGTGGCAAGCTTCACAATGTCGGCATCCAGCTTCTGCATCCGCTGGTGAATCTCCCAGAGATTATCGGGAGTCTCACGAAAATTGTGGTAGCTGACGATGCGTTTCGTCTTCCCATAACGCGGGATCGAGCCTGCAATGTCTTCTTCCAAATCGACATAATCAACGCCTTCGACGATCGCTGAACGCAGCAGCATCAAGCGTTCATTCTCTGGCTTCGTCCAGCGTCCCCCGTCGTTCTCGCGGCGACAAGTGAAGATCACCGGCGTGGGACGATCCGTAAGTAATCGCTTCACGTTGACCGGTCGCAAAATCCAGTCCACACGCAACTCCACCAGCTCGCATCCATGCTGCGCGACATGCTGATGCTCGGCCATCATCTGTTGATGTCGACCACGACCTAAGCTTACACAAATCTTTCCCATGACAATCCCACGCCGCGATTCCCCTCGCGTTCTTGCTTGAGTACTTGATTGAGTTCCTCAGCCGCTGTTTCAGAAATGACTAAATACGCTGAAACATGCGATCCAGCTCCACATTCGTAAACACCAGTGCCGTCGGTCTACCGTGCGGACAATGATGAGTATCCTGAAACAAGTGGCGTTGGGCGAGTAGGGCAGAGATTTCCGCAGGTGTCAACGGATCACCAGCTTTCACCGCCGCCTTACACGACATCATATGCAATAACGTATCGATCATATCACGTCGCTCCAGCGATTTGCCGCTCTGCAGCAACTGATCGACCACCTGCCGCAAGACTTCGCGTGGACCTAGCTTCGTCAGCATCGCCGGATAGCCAGTCACCAATACCGTGTCGCCTCCAAACGGTTCCACCAACAGCCCCAGCTGCGCCAAGGCAGCAGTCGCTCCCAATACGGCCGCCTGTTCCGTGGGAGTCAGAGTAACCGGCTCCGGCACCAGCAGCCGCTGAGTCTCCAAGGGGCCAGCCAAAATCTTGGTGCGAAACTGCTCATACAAGACACGCTCATGCAGTGCATGTTGATCAATGATCAGAATCCCGTCCTCAATCTCCGTTACCAAGTAACGCTGATGAAGCTGCACACCCACTGCCGGCCGCGGATCAATCTCGCGGATGACGGCCGACGCCGCCTCAGCCGCTGGCTTCTCGGCAGCAGACCCTAACGCCGCGGTTTGCCCCTGAGCCCAGGCGACAATTTGCTGTCGATGGCGATCCGCCGCACTGGCTCCGGCTGGTAGTGGTGCCGGCATCCAGGCGGCTGGCGCTGCTGCCGCGGGAGCAGCCGTAGGAACCACCGCAGGAACTGCTGTGGGTGCTGGCAGAGGCGATCCCCAGGTTCCAGGTAGCGGTGCAGAGCTGGGTGCAGAGTTGGGTGCAGAGTTGGATGCTGGTAGCGGCGCGGGAGCGGTCGCCGAGGAACGATCGACGCGTGCCGTTAAGTCCGTGGATAAAAACTTGCGCCGGATCGAACCGAGCAGTTGGCCGTAGATGCGGCCACCATCCAGGAACCGCACTTCCATCTTCGTCGGATGCACATTCACATCGACCATGTCAGGCGGCATTTCCAACCGCAAAAATGCGACCGGGAAACGGCCCGTCAACAGCAGCCCACGATAAGCCTCGCTCAACGCATGCTGCAGCGCCCGATCGCGAATGCAGCGGCCATTGAGAAACACGTATTGCAGTCGATTGTTCCCGCGGCTGATCGAGGGATCGGCGATAAAGCCCGACAATCGTACCTCTCCGTCAGCCCCTTCGACGTGGATGAGTGACCGACCGATTTCCTCACCAAAAAAACAGGTGATTCGCTCGCGCCAATTCCCCGTAGGTGCGGCATCAATCAGCAGTTTCTCTTTGTGCCGCAGTACAAATCGGCGATCGGGATAAGCCAAGGCCACCCGAGTGAATGCCTCGGTCACCTGCGCCAGTTCGGTGGCGGACGACTTCAGAAACTTTCGCCGCACAGGCGTATTTAAAAACAGATCGCGCACTTCGATCGTGGTGCCCACATCCATACCGCACGGCTCCACTCGCCCGAGCCGACCGGCTGTGATTTCCAGCTGAGCACCTTCCAGAGCTTGAGCGGTTCGACTGCGAATGCAAAAGCGACTGATCTCCGAAATCGACGCCAGCGCTTCCCCGCGAAATCCCAACGTGGCGACTCGAAACAAGTCATCCGCATCTTGCAACTTACTCGTGGCATGACTGGCGACCGCCAGCAACAACTGGTCAGCATCAATGCCACAGCCATCGTCAGCCACTCGAATCAAATCAATGCCTTCGGGCCCCAGGCTCACTTCGACGTGACGCGCACCGGCATCGACCGAGTTCTCAACGAGTTCTTTGACCACACTGGCGGGACGCTCAATCACCTCGCCCGCCGCGATTTTGTTGATCACACTCGGCGGTAACTGCTGTATCACGGGCATCGCCTACTCCCCGTCGCCTTTGAACTTATCCAGTTTTCGGTAGAGCGTGCGGGCACCGATTTCGAGAATTCGAGCCGCCTCTTCGCGATTGCCGTGCGTGAGCTGCAAAGTCTGCTCGATCGCATACCGCTCGAACGCCTCCATCGGCTGCCCAATCAGCTGGCTCGGCACCGGACTCGGCTGTTGGTCTGACTGCTGCCCCGCATGCTGCCCCGACTGCTGATTGGAAATTGAATGGGCGAGGCTGTCGGTGGGTAGATCCAAGCGCGGTAGATCCAAGCGCGGCACCGTGGCAGGCGCAGACACCGTGGCAGGCGCGGAATGGGCTGCGGCGGGACCCTGGAAGTCGACCAGTTCGGGTGGCAAGTCGTCCACATCCAGTAGTCCATCGATATCCAGCACCACCATCGTCTCGACGGCATTGCGCAGCTGCCGCACATTGCCCGGCCAATCATAGGAGAAGAGTTTACGGGAGGCGGCTGGTGAGACGCCGCGGACGGTCTTGTGATGCCGCTTCGTGAATTGCTTGCGAAAATGGTCGATCAGAGGCACGATGTCTTCGCGACGCTCGCGCAGCTCCGGCAACGACAGCGTCACAACTTTCAAACGAAAATAGAGATCCGCGCGAAAGGTTCCCCGCTGAACCGCTTCCTCGAGGCTGCGGTTAGTCGCCGAGATCAGCCGTACGTTCACCTTGATCGGTTTGTTGTCGCCGACGCGGGTGATGTGATGATCCTCCAACACACGCAACAGCTTGATTTGTGTCGCCATCGGCATATCGCCGACTTCGTCCAGAAACAGGGTGCCCCCATTGGCCCACTCGAAGGCGCCCATGCGATCCGAAACAGCGTCAGTAAAAGCGCCTTTGACGTGACCAAAAAGCTCGCTCTCCACGAGATTCTCTGCCACCGCGGCGCAGTTGAGTGCTTTGATTCGCTTGGCGCGCCGCGGACTGTTATGGTGAATCGCTTGAGCGATCAGTTCCTTACCGGTTCCACTTTCACCCGTGATCAAGACCGTGGCATCGGTCGGTGCGATGCGCTTCACTCGATCGATCGTCTGCTTCATCCGGTCGCTGGAAAAAATAATGCCTTCAAAGCCAAATGTTTCATCCAGTCGCTGCTGTAACTCAACATTCTGCCGTCGCAGACGAACCGCTTCGGCCGCTTTGTCGGTCACCGCTCGCAAGCGATTGGGCGTAATGGGCTTCTCCAGGAAATTGAACGCGCCCTGCTGCATCGCCTCCACCGCCTTCGGGACCGAAGCATGTCCGGTCACCATGATGACGGCCGTATCGGGTTGAGCTTGCCGAGCTCGACTCATCACTTCCATGCCATCCACGTCATTCATCACCAAATCGGTAACGATCACGTCGAAGGCTTCGTGTTCGACACGGCGCGCACCTTCGGGGCCGGAGGTAGCGACATCGCAGTGATAGCCCACTTTCTCCAAGCTCTCCTGCATGGCACTCGCCAAGGCTTGATCGTTGTCCACGATGAGCACTCGCAGTGGCGGGCCAGACGATTCCGAATTAGTGTTCAAGGGTTCATCGGTCATGGGATTGATCATACCCGGTCAGGCGTCGTTGATCCAGTCACTCGTGGCGTCGCCCACCGGAGCCACTTCCGTGGCTGTCAAGCGCGCCACCGCCGGGAACTCCAGACTGAACTTCGTGCCCACGCCCAGCGCACTTTGCACGTCGATGCGGCCGCCATGCGCTTCAATGATCTTTTTGGCAGTGGGCAATCCAAGTCCGGTTCCGTTGGTCTTCGTGGAATAAAATGTGTCGAACATCCGAAAGAGCGTTTTGTCGTCCATGCCGCAGCCGTCGTCGATCATGTCGAGTGCCACACCGTTGCGCGTGACACGTGTGCGAACGACAAGTTGCCCGCCATCGGGCATCGCTTCGAGAGCATTTTTTACCAAGTTCACCAAAGCCGCTTGCAGCGTCTCGGGGTGCATCATCGTGCTCGGTAAATCCGGGTCCAGGTAACGCACGATCTCCACGCTGTTGTCGCGTGCCAGCGGTTCGTAAAGATCCAGCACACGCTCAATTTGATCGTTCAAATTGCCGGCGCGTAAATCGAGTTGCCGGAGGCGAGCGAAGCAGAGGAAATCGTCGAGCAGCCGTTCCAGCCGCGTGCATTGACGATTGACCGTGGCAATTTTTTGCACCGCTCGGCGTTCCCGAGGTGTATCCGCCTGAGAAAAATCCTCCGCCAATAACTCGAGATTCATGCGAATCACGGCCAATGGATTGCGGATTTCATGAGCCAACGCACCGGCAAGCTCCGCCAGCTCGCCATACTGCACCAGTAGGCGAGCGGTTTCCTCTTCGGCGGTGGGCAGCGGTTCCGTCGTCATGGGATAGCCGCCTGCAACGGCGAGGATCGCTGACTTGGAGCGATCTCGCGAACAAAAAAGCCGACGTCCTGCTGCTTAGCGACGACCACCGCGGCCGCCACGTCCCGAGTCGCCATCACGTCCACGGCGGGGACCGCGATCACCACCACGGTCTCCGCCCCGATCACCACGATCTCCTCGATCCGTGCGTTCGGGACGCTCACCAGGCGGTCCAAGCTTATCAGCGATTTCGTCTGGCAGCCCCAACTGCTCCAGCGCCTTGCGACGACTGAGCTTCACTCGGTCGTGATCATCGATGTCGATCACGAGCACCTTCATCTCGTCTCCCACGCGGCAGATATCGTTCACGCTGCTCACGTAGCCCGTGGACAATTCGCTGACGTGGCACAAGCCATCGCGGCCAGGAAGAATCTCCACGAACGCACCAAAATCCTTGATGCTCGACACTCGTCCCGTGTAGATCTTGCCGATCTGCACGTTCGCCGTCAGTGCATCAACCTGAGCTTGAGCTGCCTCGGCCCACTCCTTGTTGCTGCTGGCGATCGTGACCGTGCCGTCATCCTGGACTTCGATCACCGTACCGGTCGATTCCTGAATCGCCCGGATCGTCTTGCCACCAGGACCGATAAGCAAACCGATCTTTTCGGGATCGATGTTCACGCGAATGAGACGCGGTGCCCACGGCGAAATGTCGGCTCGCGGACACGGAATCGTCGTCAACATCTTCCGCAGAATTTCCAGGCGAGCCTCGCGGGATTGCTCCAGAGTCGCCTTGATGATCTCTTGGCTGATCCCATCAATTTTCAGATCGAGCTGAATGCCGGTGATACCATTTTGGGAACCGGCAATTTTGAAATCCATGTCGCCGTAGTGATCTTCGTCACCGATGATATCGGTAAGCAAGCACCAGCGATCAGCGCTCTCCTTAACCAAGCCGACCGAAATACCAGCAACTGGATTGCTGATCGGCACTCCGGCAGCCATCAGCCCCAACGTCGCGCCGCAGACCGAAGCCATCGACGACGAACCGTTCGATTCCAGAATGTCGGAAATCACACGGATCGTGTAAGGGAATTCCTCGGGAGCTGGCAACACAGCCTTAACGCTTCGTTCAGCCAACATACCGTGACCAATTTCACGCCGGCCAGGCCCGCGAATCGGTCGCACTTCACCTACCGAAAACGAAGGGAAGTTGTAGTCGAGCATGAACTTCTTGGCATACTCGTCAATCAAGCCATCCACTCGCTGTTCATCACGCGACGTGCCCAGCGTCACGGTGATCAGCGACTGGGTTTCGCCACGCTGGAAAATCGCCGAGCCGTGGACGCGCGGGAGCACGTCAACGTGGCAGTCCAGCGCCCGCAGCGTACGACGATCGCGACCATCCGAACGAGTGCCGGAGAGGATCAGATCTCGGACGACGCGTTCTTCCAACCGATGCCAAGCGGCATTAAAGGCGCCCAGTTCAACTTTGTCGTGCTCCGATTCGGCACCGCTTTCGTCCATCGCGCCCTGTACCGCCTGCAACGCCTTGGCCACCGCCAAGTCAATCGCACTCTTGCCATCCCGATCAGGCATGAGTTCAGCTTGAGCTCGCACCTTGAGCGCCTTCACGGCATCCGCCCGAGCGTGCTTGCCCGGCGTCAGCTTCGCAGCACGAAAATCGTCGTAATACTTTTCCTTCAAGCGATCGAACACCGCCGTGTTGACCTTTGCCTGATAAGCGGCCTTCTGGACGCCCAGCTTCTCTGCCAATTCACGCTGCAGCGAGCATACTTCCTTGATGATCTGGTGCGAAAACTCGATCGCCGCCAACATCTCCGCTTCGGGAACTTCCCGCGCGAAGCCTTCAATCATCAGTACGGCTGATTCCGAACCCGAGACGATCAAATCAATATCGCTCTCTTCCAGTTCCTCCAGCGTGGGAAACGCGACCAGTTCACCCCCAACCCGCCCCACTCGCACCGAGGCAATTGGGCCGTTGAACGGAAGCGGCGAAACATGCAGAGCGGCGGCCGCTCCGTTCATCGCCAGTACATCCGACTCGTTCACCTTGTCGAATGACAACACCATGCTCTGAATCTGCACTTCGTCGTAGTACCCTTCCGGGAACAACGGGCGAATGGGGCGGTCCATGAGTCGTGAGGTTAACGTCTCACGCGTGGTCGGCCGGCCTTCACGTTTGATGAACCCACCGGGAAATTTACCAGCGGCAGCCGTACGCTCGCGGTAATCACAGGTGAGAGGAAAGAAGTCGATGCCTGGCCGAGGGGGGCCTGAGGCTACGGCATTGAGCACAATCGTCTCGCCATACTGACAAAGAATTGCCGCCGTGGCTTGTTTGGCGAGGAAACCTGTTTCGAACGACAATACCGACTTACCAATTTGTTTCTCTACACGAACCTTCACGTAATGATCCTAACTTCGTCTGCGTTTCGACCCTTCATCTTTCGGGCGCTGTGGAACCTGGCGCTGTGTGATCGGGAAAGTGCCAGCCACCTGACCAGCACTCGACCTCGACCTGCACGGATTCAATATCGGCGAGCACCTACTACTTGAGGTGTAACATCGCCACCCAGACTGTAACCCTAGGTACAGTCCGAACCCACGACGGGCATTCCCGTGCCTGTAGAACGCGATTGAGATACGGCCGACTCGCGAATCGGCTGCCTCGCAGGCCAAGCCTACTTGCGAATCGACAGACGGCCGATGACGTCCAAGTACTTCTGAGGATTCACCTTGCGCAGGTAATCCAGCAGGCGTCGTCGGCGGCTGACCATCCCCAACAGACCACGCCGACTGGCGTAGTCCTTGGAGTGTGTTCGCATGTGCTCGGTCAAGGAGTTAATCCGGCTGGTTAGCAGCGCAATCTGGACCTCGGGAGAACCGCTGTCCTCGTCTGCGCGGCGATAATCTCGGATGACTTCCTGTTTCCGTTCTTTCGTAATCGTCATGGGTGGGCTGACTTTTCTCCGTGTTAACGATCCCCAAAGGAATCGCTGGAATACGTCAGATCTCCTTAAGCCCCGCGGGGCCGAAACAAATTCCTGAACTACAAAATCCGTCACATCAGGGCAGTAATGTAGCAAAGTGTCCACGGATTGCAACCGCAGCAAGTCGGACGGTGGATGGAACTCGAACGCGGGCTCGTTATCATGAGGCCTCCGGCCCCCCTGCACTCAGGTATTTTCAGCCATGAATTCGCTCAAAATGCACGTCCCCCCTGCCCTTTATCGCCTTCGCTATCACACTCCACGGCCAAATTTTCTCGCGCTCAGCCTAGGAACTCTCCTGATGCTTATCGGTCACGCCGCCGTCGCTCAAAGCAAATCCACGGTCGCCGGCGGGTACGATCGGCCCACCGGCGATCCCAAACAAAGCCGCTCCGTCGTCCTCGCTCAACAGGGTATGGTGGCGACCAGCCATCCACTCGCCGCCCAAGTCGGCCTCGACATCCTCAAAGCCGGTGGCAATGCGGCGGATGCCGCCATCGCTGCCAATGCGATGCTCGGCGCCGTCGAACCGATGAGCTGCGGGATTGGCGGCGACCTGTTTCTGATTTACTGGGATGCCAAAACCCAGCGCCTCTACGGACTCAACGCCAGCGGACGCAGCCCCTACACGCTGAACCGACAGGTTTTCGCCGAGCGTTCCCTGGACGAAATCCCCACCACCGGACCGCTCTCCTGGTCGGTGCCGGGCTGTGTGAGCGGCTGGGATGAACTGCGGAGAAAATTCGGCACTCGCTCCTGGGATCAGCTCCTCGGTCCCGCCGCCAAAGTCGCCCGCGAGGGTTTTCCGGTGCCCGAAGTGATTGCCGCCGCTTGGCAAGGCTCCACCGAATCGCTGAAACGCTGGCCCACGTCCGCCCGTACATTTCTCTCTGCCGACCAGCAGCGGGCCCCGCGCTTTGGTGACCTCGTTCGCAATCCGGACCTCGCCTGGTCCTACGAGCAGATCATCGCTCACGGTGCCGCCGCTTTTTACCAAGGAGAAATTGCAGCACGCATCGTCAGCTTCAGCGAACAGAACGGCGGCTTCCTGACTCGCCGCGATCTGGCCGACCACCGGTCTGAGTGGCTTGAACCCGTGTCGACCAACTACCGTGGATATGATGTCTGGGAATTGCCCCCGAATGGTCAAGGCATCGCCGCACTGCAAATGCTCAATCTGCTCGAGCCCTACGATCTGCGTGCCCTGGGTCCCGGCCATCCTGATCTGCTGCACTTGATTGTCGAGTCCAAAAAGTTGGCGTTCGCCGATCGGGCTCGCTATTACTTCGACCCCGCCTTCGGCACGCCCCCCGTGCGACAACTGATCTCCAAAGAATACGCTCGACAACGCGCGCCCCTCTTGGATCAAAATCGAGCGGCCGAGGCGGTCTCGCCAGCCACGGAGCGCCAGCTGCAGGAACTCGCCCAGAAAACCGAACATGGCGATACCATCTACCTCACCGTAGTCGATCGCGACCGCAATTGCTGTTCGCTCATCCAAAGCATCTATCATGGGTTTGGCTCGCAAGTGGTACCCGGCGAGGTCGGTTTTGCACTTCAAAATCGCGGCGCGTTATTCGCCTTGGACGAACATCATCCGAATCGGCTCGAGCCGCACAAACGCCCCTTTCATACGATCATTCCCGCCTTCGTCACACGTGAGGGCAAACCCTGGCTTTGCTTCGGTGTGATGGGCGGCGATATGCAGCCACAAGGACACGTCCAAGTGCTCATCAATCTCATCGACTTTGGGCTCAATGTTCAGGCAGCAGGAGATGCCGCACGCATTCAGCACCTGGGGAGTGCCACCCCGACCGGTCTGCCCGGACAGGGCAGCGGGACCGTGCAAGTAGAGTCCGGGATCCGTGACGAGGCTGTCGCGGCGCTGCGTGCGAAAGGCCATACCGTCTTTCGTGCGAAAGGAAGTTTCGGCGGGTATCAGGCGATTCTGATCGATCCTGTGACGGGAGTGCTGCACGGCGCCACCGAAACTCGCAAGGATGGCGCTGCAGTAGGTTACTAATCGTGAAGTCTACGGTGTCAAAACAAGCGGAAGGTCTCCAGGCCCTCCTGGCCCTGGAGACCTTCAAGCTCTCCGCCGAGCTGTGTGGGTCGCGGCTCGTCGGTCGGCTTGACCGAGCATCAGGGCAGATCTTGCTCAGTCCGCTTGCGTTTGGTTTCTGCGACTCGCTTCGCTTTGCTTTCAGCACGCCAGCGCTCAAGTTTCTCACGCTGCTCATCACTTAGCACCGCTTCCATCTCCTCGTCGGCCTTGGTCTCCAAGGCGGCAATTTGTTCGCGGAGCGTTTTCAGTTGGGCGGTGTGCCGCGCTTGGATGGCATAGATCGCTTCTCGCTGCTTGGCATCGACCAGATCGCCATAGAACGCCGGTAAGCGACCACGCGGCTCTGACTTCGCTCGCTTCACCTCCTCGCCATCCATTTTCGCGGCTGCGGTGCGACTCCCCTTCCCTCCCCCGCTGCTCCGTCCTTCCTCCTCGCCCCGCGCTACACCACTGACACCAACCACACTCGCGGTAACGACCAACAACAGGGCCGACAGCCAACCTCGAATCCGTGCACTACTCATGAGACATCTCCTCGATTTATATGAATGAGTTACCCGGTGAGAGTGCTCGTCACGCGAACCATTCACGCCGCGTCTCACCCAGTCACTCGGGCCTAACTACTCACCCATCGTGAAAGGCACGCAAAACCGGCCCTGGTTCGAAAAATATTTTTTTTCGCTGGCGTACGAAGATCGCCACGAACGCGTGGATCCGTGCTCCTGATCACGCAAACACCGACTGGTCTCTTCTCGGCGCAGGGGAAGTAGTGAGGCACGTTTGATCGCTCACCACAAGAAAGACGCGGAGACCAGTTTCAATCCCTCTCAGATCGAGAGCGAATGTTAGCGCGGGCCGATGCACCAGAGGGCTCGATCGGTGCGCAGGTAAATGCGACCACCGGCGATGGCGGGAGTGGAATTGCTCGAGCCCTCCAGAGGATTCACAGCTACCACCTCGAACTTATCCGGGTTAGGTTTGAATACGACGGTGGTGGCCGAGTCTTGTCCGGTCACGTAGAGCAGGTCACCGACGCGCACCACCGAGCCCCAGTGATTGCCCGCGGGCGATCGTTCCGTCCAGCGCACTTTTCCCGTGGCCGCTTCCAAGCATTCGATCGTCGACGGTCCAGCATTGGGCCGATAGACGAATCCGTTCACCGCCACTCCCGATCCAATGCTCTGCGGCTGTTTTTCCTTGCGCCATAGCATCCGCGTATCGGTGATGTCTCCCGAACCACCCGGCCGAAATGCCAGTGCCACTCCGTTGAATCCTCCCGTCACAAAACAGATCCCGTCCGAGACGACAGGCGAGGAATAGGCTAAGTCGCCGCGGTCGTGACGCATGCCACCACAAGTCCACAGCAGCTTGCCCGTGGCCGGATCGTAGCCGTTCACGCGCGTCGGCCAGCCAACAATCATCTGCTCCTGCCCCTCGATGGAAACCACGATGGGAGTCGTCCAGGAGCCCATGTATTGACCGGCTGCGTTGCGATCGGGGCCGCCGTCCTGTGGTTCGTCCACTTCCCAAATGGTTTTGCCCGTGGCAAGTTCAAACGCGGCTAAGAAAATGCGTTTACCTGGCCCCGTGTGCAAAATCACTTTGTCCTGATGCAGGATGGGCGAGGTACCGTAGCCCCACATGTGCTGGAATTCACCCAAGTCGCGCTTCCACTGCAGCTCTCCGGTCGCCACGTCATAGCAGCAGAGCCCCGCCGTCGCATGCCAAACAACCACTCTTTTTCCATCCGAAACCGGCGTCGTACCGCCGTAAGGATTGGTCTCGTGAGTCGGTAGCTTGCGGTCGAGCGTTTCGGTTTTCACCCATAGCTGGCGGCCCGAATTGGTATCAAACGCATAGAGACTGCGCTGCTTGCCGTCCGCATCCTCAGCCGACGTCACGAACACTCGGTTACCGACGACGATCGGACTGCCATTGCCGGGTCTGGGGAGAGCGGTTTTCCAGAGCACCTGCTTCTCTGCCGACCAAGTCGTCGGGGCCTGCGTATCGGCCGCGACACCCTGCCCCGTTGGTCCTCGAAAGGCTGGCCAATCCGCACCTCGAGTCTCACTCCGCCACCCCGCACCGATTAGAAGTCCCGTGAGCGTAGCAAGCAGAAAACGGCGCATGATGGTGTTACCTGAGTTCGCCAATGATGACGGACGCATTATGTCCGCCGAATCCAAAACTGTTGCTCATCACCTGCCGCAAGCGACGTTCGCGCGGCTGGAGCGGCGTGTAATCAAGATCACAGTCGGGATCGGGATTCTCCAGATTGATCGTCGGATGCACGACCTGGTTTTGAATCGACTTCGTGGTGACTACAAGCTCGATTCCGCC
>JBJSXJ010000097.1:0-27174 GCA_046086325.1 Planctomycetota bacterium
GAAACCGTACAGCGTGAACTGGGAGCGCCCACGGTGCTCGTCAACGCGGCTGGCGGGAATGATCCGCGAGTTACCGTGCATGGCGAGCGGAAGATCGAATCCATCACGCTCGACGACTGGCGAGCTAATTTTGATTTGAACTTAGTGGGTGGAGTTTTATTGCCGTCGCAGGAATTTGGACCGGCGATGGTCGAGCGAAAACGAGGCAGCGTGATCAATATTGCCAGCGTGTCCGCTCATATTCCCCTGTCCCGTGTCGTGGCGTATTCGTCCGCAAAGGCGGCAGTGCTAAGCCTGACTCAGTTTCTCGCGCGCGAATGGGCGACGGCCGGCGTGCGAGTGAATTCGATTACGCCCGGCTTTTTTCCCGCCGAACAAAATCGCAAGCTGCTGTTTAACGAGGATGGTTCGCCCACCGATCGGACTCGATCGATCCTCGGGCACACACCGCTGGCTCGGTTTGGCGAGCCGCGTGAACTCGTGGGAGCAGCCGTGTTTCTGGCGAGTGAACGTGCGGCTAGTTTTGTCACTGGCACAGACATCCGCGTCGATGGTGGTTTTCTCAGTCAAACGATTTAACTTGATGACAGGCCGTTCACAGCGGTCTGATACGTGGCATGCGAGTCGATTCACATCAGCATTTCTGGCTTTATGATCCCGAGCAGTATGGCTGGATGCAGCCGGAATGGCCGATTCGACGCAACTTCCTGCCAGCCGATCTCGCGCCCGAACTGCAAGCTTGTCGGCTGGACGCCTGTGTGGCAGTACAAGCACGTCAGTCGCTGGAGGAATCGCGCTGGCTTCTGGAACTGGCCGACCAGCACTCGCTGATCGCCGGCGTTGTCGGCTGGGTTGACCTGCGATCGCCGGCAGTCGAACAACAACTAGACAAATTTGCTGCTCATCCGAAGTTCGTGGGTGTGCGCCATGTGGTGCAGGATGAACCGGATGATTGGTTTTTACTGGGTACGGAATTCCAGCGAGGAATTGCGCTGCTTGCGGACCGTGAGCTGACCTACGACTTGCTCCTCTTCCCGCGCCAGCTACCCGCTGCGGTCGCACTGGTGGAACGTTTTCCCAACCAGCGTTTCGTGCTCGATCATATCGCGAAGCCGGAAATCCGAAATCAGCGTTATTCACCCTGGCGCGAAGATATGCGTCGCCTGGCAGCTCAACCAAACGTCCTCTGTAAACTCTCGGGCATGATCACCGAAGCTTCCTGGAATGATTGGAAGCCAGCAGATTTCGTGCCCTATCTCGATGATGTTGTGGAGGCGTTTGGGCCGGACCGGCTGATGTTTGGGTCAGACTGGCCTGTCGCCCTACTCTCGGGCACCTATCGCCAAGCGTATGAGTTGGTGGCGAACTATATCGAGCGGTTGGGCGCAGGGGCAGTCGACCAGATCCTGGGCGGCACCGCTTGTTCCTTCTACGGATTGACTGCAGATTAATACACGATTGATAGCGGATTGATCACGGATTCACGTTCAGGATCGAAAGGAAGAGATTGTGGAACGCAGGAAGCTAGGCAAAACGGATTTGGAACTGCCGGTTTTAAGTTTCGGCGCGTCATCGCTAGGCCAAGAGTTTCGTAGTGTGACGCTGGAGGAAGCGCTGCGCAGTGTTCGTGTCGCACTCGACTGCGGCCTGGACTTCATCGATACCTCGCCGTTCTACGGGCGTGGGATGAGTGAGGTGCTCCTGGGGATTGCGCTGCGCGAGGTACCGCGCGATCAATACACGCTCTGTACTAAACTGGGCCGCTATGATCTGACGCATTTTGATTTTCGAGCGGCGCGGGTCGTCGAGAGCATCGATGTCAGTTTGCATCGCCTGGGCACCGATCATCTCGACATCATTCTCTGTCATGACATTGAGTTTGTACCGATGCAGCAGATTGTGGATGAGACGATCCCGGCGCTGCGCAAGGTGCAACAGCAGGGCAAGGTGCGTTACATCGGCTTCAGCGGCTATCCGCAGAAAATCTTCCGTTTCATTTGCGATCAAATCGATGTCGACTGCGTGCTGTCGTACAACCAGTACACGCTCCAGAATCGACGGTTTCTGGAAGAGTCCGTGCCGTATCTGCAGAGTCGCCAAGTGGGCATCATGAATGCCGGTCCGTTTTCCGCTCGACTACTCACCAACGCTCCACTCCCCCACTGGCTCAAGGAACCTGAATCCGTGAAGCAAGCGGCCCGGAAAGCTGCCGAGTTATGTTCGCAGCGTGGCTCGGATATCGCCAAACTGGCTCTGCAATTTTCTTGTGCTCATCCCGCCATCACCACTACGGTAGCGGGCAGTGCCAATCCGCGCAACATTCAGAACTGGGCGCAGTGGCTGACGGAACCGCTGGACGAAGCGTTACTCGAAGAAGTCTTGGCGATTTTTGAACCCGTCAAAAACATCGGTCACATCGAAGGATTGCCCGAGAACAATTGAACTCGGCGAACACCCAAATCGTCTCATCGCCCAAATCATCCCCGTATATTCGCGGGACGAGGCGCGATAACGAGGTGCGATAGAGTGTGAACTGAGTTTCCTGGGTGAACAGGGTTCGTACTGAGTGTGCTGATTAACCCAGGGCTGACCTGGGGTGGAACAGATTAGAATACGGGATCGCAGTGAGGAGTTGAACATGCGAGCTTTGCAACTGGAAAAGCCACTGAACTGGCGTCGAATTGAAATTGACGAGCCGTCGCGTCCTCAATCCGGTCAGGCGCTGGTGCGCGTGCATCGGGTCGGAGTATGCGGTACCGACGTGGGTGGATATCTCGGCAAGATGCCGTTTTTTTCCTATCCGCGTGTGCCGGGCCATGAACTGGGCGTAGAAGTGTTGGAGGTGGGTCCGGACGTACAGAATGTAAAACCTGGCGATCGCTGTTCGGTCGAACCCTACATTAATTGTCAGGAGTGCTATTCGTGTCGCCGCGGCTTCACGAACTGTTGCTTCAAACATCAAACGCTGGGGGTCATGTGTGACGGTGGGCTCACCGATCGTATTCTGCTACCCGCGCGCAAGCTGCATCAAGCCGGCTCGCTCACCATGGATCAATGCGCACTCGTCGAGACCTTGGCGATTGGCTGTCATGCGGTGGATCGCTGTCAGCCCAAGCCAGGTGAGAATGTCGTGATTGTGGGTGCCGGGCCCATTGGTTTGTCAGCGCTGGAATTTGTCAAATTGTCGGGTGCTCGACTGATCGTCATGGACATCAGCGCCGCTCGCTTGGAGTTCGTGCGTCAAACGATGGGCGTGAAGGACACGATCGTCGTACAGGGAGATGAAACCGACATCACTCGACTGGCTGAACTCACCGGCGGTCAGATGGCGGATGTGGTGATCGATGCGACGGGCCACAACAAGTCGATGGCGCGAGTTTTGGAATTTGCAGCGTTTGCGGGTCGAGTTGTCTATGTGGGGATCACGCAGCAGAACATTGAGTTCCCGCATGCGCCGGTGATGCATCGACGCGAATTGACCTTGCTGGCCAGCCGCAACGCGCTGTCCCGCGATTTCGCTCGCATCATTAAACTGATTGAAGTTGGTCAAATCGACACTCGACCCTGGATCACGCATCATGCCTCGTTCGAGGATGTGCCGGCGGTGTTTCCGGAATGGATTAAACCGGAAACGGGAGTTCTGAAAGCCATCATTGATGTTGTTGAAGCCGCGTAACGACTGAACGCGTAAGGGGGATATCGGTGCAGGAAATTCAGCGTGGTGCTGGTGTTCGCAGTGAACGAGCGGTTCTGGTGCGTGTACTGTTCCCGGATGATCCGGTGATGGAAGATCCGCTCGAAGAACTCGCGGGCTTGGCTAAGACTGCCGGTGCCAAAGTGGTATCAACGTTGCTGCAGCGACGGGAAAAACCTGACCCCGGCACATATCTCGGTAAAGGAAAGGTGGAAGAGCTGAAGAATCTGGTCGCGGCGCAAGAAGCGGACGTGGTCATGTTCGATAACAATCTCGGCCCTGCTCAAACACGTAATCTGGAACAGACGATCAAGGTCAAAGTGCTGGACCGGACTGAAGTGATTCTGGATATCTTCGCGACGAACGCGCGCACGTATGAGGCTCGACTGGCCGTTGAGTTGGCGCAGATGGAGTATTCACTGCCCCGACTAAAACGCATGTGGACTCACTTGTCGCGAATCAAGATGGGCATCGGAATGCGCGGTCCGGGTGAGAAGCAAATTGAGACCGATCGTCGCTTGGTCGAAAAGCGAATTTTTGATTTGCGACAGGAATTGCGGGAGATCGAAGAGCGTAAAGAGCGGCAGGTGGATGCACGTCGAGCTCACATGACGGTCTCGTTGGTCGGCTACACCAATGCTGGCAAAAGCACGCTGATGAATGCACTCACCGATGCCGGTGTGCTGGCGGCTGATAAGCTGTTTGCCACGCTCGATACGCGCACTCGACGTTGGCAACTGCCGAGCTGGGGACCAGTGTTGCTGAGCGACACGGTGGGGTTTATACGCGATCTGCCTCACCAATTGATTGCCAGCTTCAAGGCGACATTGTCTGAGGCGCGCCAGGCAGATCTGCTGCTGCATGTGGCTGATGCCTCGAACAGCGCCGTCCTTGAGCAGATATCGGCGGTTTACCTGGTGCTGGAAGAACTTGGTATCGAAGCCAAAAGCACGCTGCTGGTGCTCAACAAAGTGGATGCTCCCGGCGCGGAAATGAATATTCCCGGTCTGCTGAATCGCTATCCACATGCCATCCCGATTAGTGCCAAAACGGGTGAAGGGTTCGGCCAACTGGCGCTCGCCGTCAGCGATGCGCTGAGTGAGTCATTCTGTGATCTTGATGTGGAAACGTCCGTGAGTGATGGCAAACTGCTCGCCTACCTCGCGCAGCATGGCGAGATTCTATCGCAGCGTTATGACGATGAGCGGGTCGTGGTGCATTGCCGGTTGCCAAGTCGCTTTATGGGGCGGCTGACGGGAATGGGTGCCACGGTGAGGCTGCATGGCGAGGGACCGCAAAGCGATGTCGTCATCAGCGAGTAAAACGTCCGGCCACACGCTGTGGGAACTCACCGCCGGCCAGCGACTCCGCTACACCGCAGCCATTGTCGCCATGGCCGTGGGGACGTTGTTTCTGCTCGTGGAGCCCTTTGTCATCAAGTGGGCACTCGACGCGCTCGAAGCCAATCGTGCGACTTGGTGGGGAACGCTCGTGCCAGCCGCCGTGGCGATCGTCTTTCTGCACGGTACCCATGGCTTCTTTACGTATCTGCGAGCTCGGTGGGCAGCGGAGGCGAGTGAAGGGATTGTGCGCGAACTGCGACATCGTTTGCTGGAACACTTAGAGCGTCTACCGAGTCGTTATTACGATCGCGTGGATACCGGTGATTTAGTCCAGCGCTGTTCGTCCGATGTGGAAACGCTGCGCGTGTTTCTGGCGGCGCAAATTGTTGAAATTGCTCGCGTCACGCTGTTTCTGCTGTTCGCCTTGCCATTCATGCTGTGGCAAGATCTGCGCATGACCGCCTTATCGATGCTCTTCATGCCGGTCATCGTGGGCTATGCGATTGTCTTCTTTCGTAATGTGCGATCGCTGTTCAAACAAGTTGACGAAGCGGATGGCAAGTTGACCACGGTCTTGCAAGAAAATTTGACTGGCATCCGAGTGGTACAAGCTTTCACTCGTCAAGCCTTTGAGTTTGATAAATTCATGGAGCGCAACGGTGCGTTTCGAGATCTGGAGTATCGCCTGCTGCGCATGCTGGGTCGCTACTGGGCCCTTTCCGATGTACTCGTGCTGGTGCAATTGGGAATTGTTCTGGTCGGCGGCGCTTACTTTGTCTTGCAGGGTAGCCTGTCACTTGGCACCTGGATTCTGTTTTGGTGGCTCTTGCGCACGATTATCTGGCCGATTCGGCAGATTGGTCGCGTGCTGACGGATTCTGGCAAAGCGACAGTCGCCATTGATCGCATTCGCGAGGTGTTGAGTGAGCCAGCGGAATCGGTCGTGCCACGGGTCGTACCACTGCAACCGGGTGCCATTGAGATTCGTGATCTAAGTTTTTCGTATCCAGGCGGCAGCCCAGCCCTGCAGAATCTTTCTTTCTCCATCGCGTCGGGGGAAACCGTAGCCATTCTGGGTCCGCCGGGTTCTGGAAAAACGACGCTCATCAGCTTGCTGCTGCGACTCTACGACTATGACCAGGGCTCGATCACCATTGGCGGCCAGGAGTTGACGTCGCTGGATCGAGATGCGGTCCGCGCGGCGTTTGGAGTCGTGCTGCAAGATCCGTATTTGTTTTCGAAAACCATTCGTGAAAATGTTGTCATGGGACGATCCCAGGCGGCGGATCGGGAGGTAGAGGAAGCAACACGAGCAGCCGACATTCACGCCAACATCAGTGAATTTACCCAGGGATATGAGACGCTCGTGGGCGAACGTGGCACCACGCTGTCAGGCGGTCAGCGACAGCGACTGGCGATCGCTCGTGCGCTTCTGAAGGATCCCCAATATCTGGTGCTCGATGATAGTTTGAGTGCTGTTGATACGAAGACCGAAGCGAGGATTCTCGGCGCACTCGCGGCGCGACGTGGCCGACAAACGACCATCCTGATTGCTCATCGGCTTTCGTCCACCCGACTGGCCGATCGTATTTTTGTGCTCGACGCCGGCCGGCTTATTCAATCTGGGACGCATGAGGAACTGATGGCGAGTGACGGCCCTTATCAGCGGCTCTGGGTGATTCAGAGCACGCTGGAAGAGCAGTTGCGGCATGATTTGGATGGAGTCACTGCCTCATGAGTACGGTTGATTGGACGGAAGATGATCAGGAAGAAAAGCTGAATCTGCGATTGTGGAAGCAGTTACTGCGTTACACGTTGCACTATCGCAGCAAAGTGGTGTTGTTTTCGGTGGTCTCACTGGGATTAGCAGTTAGTGACTTGTTGTTTCCGCTGTTGGCGGGTCGCGTGGTGGCGGCGGTAGAGCGGGAAGGCTCCACTGCCGCACTCTGGCCCTTCGCGGGCAGTTATTTGGCGCTGACGGCAGCCCTCTGCCTGTCCGTCTGGGGGTTCATCACCTGCGCGGGGTTCATTCGCACGCATGTGAGCCATGACATTCGTCGCGATGCATTTCGGCAGCTCCAGCAGTTGTCGTTCAGCTTCTATGACACGAAGCCGGTCGGCTGGATCATGGCGCGATTAACATCCGACTGTCAGCGACTGTCCAATATTCTCGCCTGGGGCGTGATGGATTTGATCTGGGGATCAGCACTGATGCTCGGCATCGGCGTCGTCATGCTGGTCACTCAGCCCGTGCTCGGCCTGGTAGCGTTAGCGGTCGTGCCGCCGCTGTTTCTAGTAAGCGTTTTCTTTCGCAAGCGAATCCTGCGCACGTCTCGCCAAGTACGCAAAATCAATTCGCGTTTAACGGCCTCGTACAACGAATCGATCATGGGCGTGCGTACCACGCAGACGTTTGTGCGGCAGGGCGAAAACTTGCGTGATTTCGATGGGCTGGCCGACGAGATGCGAGTCGCTTCGGTGCGTAATTCGATCCTAGCGGCAATTTATCTGCCACTCGTTTTGACTCTCGGCAGCGTGGCACTTGCGCTGGTGCTCGTGAAAGGCGGCTATGACATTCGAGTGGGCTCGTTTGCCATCAGCGACTTGGTCATGTTTTTGTACTACGCTCAGCTGTTCTTCGCGCCTATTCAAGACATGTCAGCTTGGTTCGCGGAATTGCAGATGGCGCAAGCTTCTGCGGAACGCGTTGTGGGACTGATCGAAGCGGTGCCGGCGGTGCGGGATCTCGATGAGGTAACGCAGCGCGTTGCTCTGCAAGGCGGCGATGGATTCTCGGCACCACAAGGGGAAGTCGAATTCGTCGCGGTGGGATTTCGATATGGAGCTGGGCCCGAGATCGTGCGCGATTTTTCCTTGCGAGTGCCAGCTGGAAAGACGGTGGCCTTGGTGGGAGCGACCGGAGGTGGCAAGTCGACACTGGTCAATCTGCTCTGCCGCTTCTACGAACCGACGGCAGGACAGATTTTGCTAGACGGCGTCGACTATCGACAGCGGGCGCTGCGCACGTACCAGTCGTACCTCGGAATCGTCCCGCAGCAGCCGCATCTGTTCAGCGGCTCCATCCGCGAGAATATCCGCTATGGAAATCTCCATGCGTCGAATGAGGAAATCGAAGCGGCCGCGCGGCTCGTCGGCGCTCACGACTTTATTGTCGCCCTCACCGCTGGCTACGACGCTCAGGTGGGCGAAGGTGGGAATCGGCTTAGCCTGGGTCAGAAGCAACTCATCTCGTTTGCTCGCGCCGTCATCCGACAACCACGTCTGCTGATCATGGACGAGGCGACCTCATCGATAGACACCGAGACCGAGCGACAGATTCAGGCCGCCATCACGCAGGTCGTTAAAGACCGAACGTGCTTCGTCATCGCTCATCGTTTGTCCACCAT
Source organism: Planctomycetota bacterium (assembly GCA_046086325.1). Lineage (GTDB taxonomy): Bacteria > Planctomycetota > Planctomycetia > Pirellulales > Pirellulaceae > JBJSXJ01. The sequence continues at coordinate 8,445 of JBJSXJ010000097.1, forward strand.
TCGTGCCGCTGATCGGATCGTGGTGATCGAAAAAGGCCAGATTCTCGAACAAGGCACACACCAGGAACTGCTGGCAAAACATGGCCATTATCACAGCCTTTATACCGAACAGTCCCTGCGGTCGGAGACGATATTTAATTCCAGTCGGTAAATCGAGTAAGATGATCTTTTGCTTGGTGGCATTCGTGCGATTGGAAGTGACGTTCTATGACCCATGTCGACCGCTGGACGATGACCAAATGGACGATGACCAAATGGACGGTGGCTAAATGGACGGTGGCTAAATGGATTACCCACTGGGCTCGTCTGCGCCTGAGCCTCACGCTGCTGCTCGCAGGCCTACTGGGCCACGCTCTCTTTGGTAACTATCTGGTGGTCGGCGTCTGTCAGCTCGAAGGGTGGAGCGAGCACCGAAGCCTGGCTGCGGAACCGGAAACGTCGACTCCCGCCGCCACCAAGCCGACCGCCGAGCAGCTTGAGCATTTTGAGAAGAAAATTAGACCGGTACTGGTCGAACGTTGCCAAAGCTGTCATTCAGTGGCCGCCAAGGCAGCGGGAAAGCTCAAGGGCGGGCTGTTGGTCGACGGACGAGCCGGTTTGCTCGCGGGCGGTGATTCGGGGCCAGCCGTGGTACCCGGTCAACCCGAGAGGAGCTTGCTGCTCACCGCTCTCCGCTACGATGATCTGCAGATGCCGCCGGCGGGCAAGTTGCCCGCTGATGTGATTCGCGATTTTGAAATCTGGATTGCCGACGGTGCCGCAGATCCGCGCGAAGAGGGTGCTGCTATCCGACGTCCGGCGATCGACATCTCCGCTGGACGACAACACTGGTGCTATCAGCCGCCTCAGTTTCATCGTGCACCGCAGATTCCAGACGTCACTCAAGCAGTCAGTTCCATCGATCGATTCATCCTGGCGCGGCAAACGTCCGCTGGTCTGAACGCCACGGGCAGAGACACCACACCACTCGCGCCGCGCGAGCAGCTTTTACGACGGTTGAGTTTTGACTTAGTAGGTTTACCGCCCACGCCCGCCGACGTCGCCGAGTTTTTAGCGGACGACGCGCCCGACGCGACCGCTCGGCGCATCGATCGACTGCTCGCATCGCCGCGGTATGGCGAGCGTTGGGGCCGTCACTGGCTGGATGTGGCGCGTTTTGCCGAATCACTCACCCTGCGTGGTTTCATCATGCCCGAGGCTTGGCGATATCGCGATTATGTGATTCGCTCCTTCAATCGAGATCTGTCCTACGATGCTTTCATCCAGCAGCAAATTGCCGGCGACTATGCGGCTCGAGAATTAGAGGCGGGCGGAGACATCGAACAGCTACAACAGCTACGTGTGGCGACCACCTACCTTGTACTGGGAAATACGAATCTCGAAGAGCAAGACAAGAAGCAACTGCGGATGGACTTTGTCGACGAGCAACTCGACACGATCGGCAAAGGCATTCTCGCGCAGACACTGGGGTGTGCACGCTGCCACGATCACAAATTCGATCCGATTCCGACTCGCGATTACTACGCGCTGGCGGGGATCTTGCGCAGCAGTCGAGCACTGGAACATGCCAATGTGTCGAAGTGGCTGGAGTTTCCGCTGCCCGTCTCACCTGAATTGCAGCAGCAGTTGCAGCAGCATGAGCAGGCGCTGGGTGCCGTGCGAGAGCGGATCAAGAAAACCAAGGATCAACTCAAGCTACTCGCCGGTGACGGGGGCAAAGGTGCTGGCGATGGTGCGATCGTCGCCGTGGATAAACTGCCCGGCATCGTGCTCGATGATGCTCAAGCCAAGAAGGTCGGTGCCTGGAAGGATTCAACTTCTACGAATCGCTACATCGGAGCGGGCTACATTCATGACCTGGATCAAGACAAAGGTAATAAGACACTCACCTTTCAGCCCGAACTGCCCTTTGCCGGAATGTATGAGGTGCGTTTCGCTTACACGCCGGGCGGCAATCGAGCACCCGCTGTGCCCGTGACGGTCTTCAGCGCTGACGGCGAGCAGACCGTGAAGGTCAACGAGCAAGTTGCACCGCCGATCGACGGCCGTTTCATCTCGCTCGGGCAATTTCGTTTTGAACCGAACGGCCAAGGGTTTGTCCTGGTCTCAAACGAGGGTACGAAAGGTCATGTGATTGCGGATGCAGTGCAGTTCCTGCCGCAAGGCGAAGCTGGCGTGCTCTGGGCCAAGAAACAAGAAGCGGCAGCCAAAGCAGTCGCCTCAAATTCGCCGGACACCGCGAAGGCCGCCGACGAGCCACAGCGCAAACAGGCGATTGCTCAGCATGAAGCGCAATTAAAACGCGACGAAGCCGAGCTGAAGGAGATCACCGCACGAGGTCCGGTACGACCGATGTATATGTCTGTGGAAGAAGAGAAAGGTGCAGAAGTCGGCGATACTCGTATTCATATTCGAGGTGTCGTTCACAACTTGGGAGATGTGGTACCACGTGGGTTTCTGCAGGTGGCTGCGGTCGATGCGACGCCCCAGATTGCTGCGGGTCAAAGTGGACGACGCGAGCTAGCGCAGTGGATCGCCTCCCCCAACAATCCGCTCACCGCCCGCGTCTTTGTCAATCGCACTTGGCATTGGCTGTTTGGAGCTGGCTTGGTGCGCACGACGGATAATTTCGGGACGACAGGCGAGTTGCCATCGCACCCCGAACTACTTGATCGACTCGCAGTTGATTTCATGGCGCACGATTGGTCGGTCAAGCAGCTGATCCGCGAGTTGGTTTTGTCTCGCACCTATCAATTGGCCGAGGAGACTTCGCCCGACGCTCGCGAACGTGATCCTGACAATCGACTCTGGACTCATGCGAATCGGAAGCGATTGGATGCGGAAACGTTACTCGACACGCTCCTGTTTCTCGGTGGGAATCTGCGGGAAGAGTTTGGTGGGGCGACGATTAAGCCGGGTACAGCGGCAGATTATGGATATCAGCATGAGAGTCGCCGGCGAGCGGTCTACTGGCCTGTGCTGCGCAATGCGCTGCCCGACTTCCTGGAAGCTTTCGATGGCGCCGATCCCAGCATGGTGGTAGGGCGACGATCGCAGAGCACCGTCGCTCCGCAGGCTTTGGTGCTGATGAACCATCCACTCGTCCGAGAACAAGCGCGACGCACCGCGCTGCAGCTAGGCCTGATCGAGAACTCAGCGATGCCGGATGAGGCGGCCATTGAACTGGCGTATCGCACGGTTCTCGGACGAGCACCGCTGGTGGGAGAAGCGCGCGCGGCTCTGCCGTTCATTCAAGGATCGGGGCCAGCAGCGAGTTTGACTCGCGACGAGCGCTGGACGCAGTTTTTTCAAGTGCTATTTGCTTCAGTCGATTTTCGTTACCAATAACCTCACACGAATCTAGTCATGATTGATCGACGAAATTATTTGAGCCAGGTGTTCCGTCAATCGGCTTGCGGTTTTGGCCTGCTGGCGCTGCGCGGCATGTTACGAGACTCCGCCGTCGCTCAGGCTGCCCAGCGTGGCCCGCACGGAAGTCCGCGGGCTAAGCGGATGATTTTTTTGTTCATGCAGGGCGGTCCCAGTCATGTCGACACCTTTGACTACAAGCCAATTCTGGAAAAGCAAGATGGTCAGATGTTGTCGTTCGGTGACGCTCGTATTCTCGCCAATACTGGGCAACGTCAATCGCAGCATCGCGTGATGAAGTCACCGTGGAAGTTCAGTCGCTATGGGCAAACCGGTCGAGCGGTCTCGGAGCTTTTCCCGGAAATTGGTAGACAGGCAGACGATCTCTGTTTTGTTCATTCGCTGCACTCCGAGGGTGTTGCGCACGGGCCCGCAACGTTGTTTTTGCATTGTGGCTCTACTAGCTTCATTCGTCCGTCGATGGGTTCCTGGGTTACCTATGGCTTAGGTACCGAAAACGAAAACCTACCTGGTTTCATCACGATCGCCCCTTCCGCCGGTAATGGTGGCACGCGCAATTACGGCGCTGCTTTTTTACCAGCGGCCTATCAGGGGACCGCCATCGGCAAAGCGGGGCAGCCCGCGCGCGAGGCGTCCATTCGCAACTTGACCAATCGCGAGTTGTCCCGGGAGACGCAGCGTCGACAGCTCGATCTGCTCGCGGAGATCAACGAGCAGCAGCGGCAGCGACATGCCGACGACAGCGAAGTGGCGGCAGTAGTGCAGTCCTATGAATTAGCCTGGCGCATGCAAAATGACGCCCCCGACCTACTCGACCTTTCCCAGGAGACGGCCACGACGCTGAAGAGTTACGGCATCGGTGATGCGGCCACGGATAACTTTGGACGACAATGTCTGCTCGCGCGGCGTTTCTGCGAAGCGGGCGTGCGGTACGTGCAAGTGACCTACGGCGACAACACCGCTAATCCGGCGTGGGACCAGCATTCCAACCTACCGAAGCATGCCGAACATGCGCGGGCATGCGATCGACCGGTAGCGGCACTACTGGCGGATCTCAAGCAGCGCGGCTTGCTGGAAGATACCCTCGTCTGGTTCGGCGGTGAATTTGGACGTACGCCCTACGCTGAGAAAAACGGAACAGGACGCGATCACAATCCGAATGGATTCACCATGTGGCTGGCAGGTGGTGGCGTGAAGTCCGGGTTGGCCTATGGCAGCACGGATGAATTTGGACATCAGGCAGTGGAGAACAAAGTTCACATGCATGATCTACAGGCGACGATTTTGCATCTGCTGGGGCTCGATCACGAGCAGCTCACCTATCGTTATTCCGGTCGCAATTTCCGCTTGACCGATGTGGCTGGGCGAGTGGTTCCTGAGCTGCTGGCGTGAGGCGATGAAAGCGATGTTGATCCGCTCCCTCACCAAATGCCTCGCGATAGCGCTGCTGCTCACCGTCAGCATCGTCGTCTGCAGTCTCGGCCAGTCAGCCGATAACGCTGATGGCCGGTCCGCCGAGCGACCGGTCGTCGAATGGCGTTTTGAAGAGGAGGCTGCCCCCGAGACACCCGGACCGCGGCCACCCGTCTATCCCGATTTTCCGGCTAAGAATCGCGCGAGATTTTTTTCCGGCGACGCACCTTGGATCACTCGACCTGACCCCGGCGCTGATCCCGGCACTGACCCCGGCGCCGCGGCGGCTGAGTCGAACGTGCGCGTGGGGCAAGGTGAGTCGGTCACGCTGGAAGCTTGGGTGCGTGTGCAGTCGCTGGGCGAAGGTCAGCTCGCCTACATCGTGGGCAAAGGGCGTTCGCTGAAGTTTCCCGGAGCGGATAAGAATCAAAACTATGCCTTGCGCTTGAAGGGTCAAGGACAACAGGCACTCGTCAGTTTTCTCTTCGCCAGTCAAGCGGAAGCTGGCAAAGCATCCGACTGGCATCGCTGGACCAGTCGCAGTGGCTTCGCACTGGGTGGAGGCTGGCATCATATCGCGGTGAGTTACACCTTTGGAAAACCAGCCACAATCCGCGGGTTTGTGGACGGCCGCGTGGTGGACGGCGAATGGGATATGGGTGGTGCTACCACGCGTCCGCCCGTCACCGACCACGACGAGTTGGCAGTGGGAACCGGCAACGGCGGCATCGCAGGTAATGCGTTTCGCGGCTGGCTCGATGATGTGCGTGTTTGGAAGCGAACTGTACCCGACGCGGAACTCACCGCCCGCTTCCAATACTTGCCTCCAGCACCCCGCGTGGAACGACGAGAATTGACCGCTGGAAAAATACTGGTTGAGCTTTGTGCCGAGGGAATTCCCGAAGCGAATGCTTGGCCCGTCGAATCGCCGACCACAACCGAGCGCTGGTGGGATGAAACGTTTGCCTGGTTTGAATTGCCGCAGTCGTATGTTGCGACGGGCGTGCGAGCGGATCGCGCGATTCCGCTGCTGATGCGAGCCAGTAGTGTGGTGCGAATTCCAGCTGGGAAGCATCGGTTGCTCCTGCGCGGTCGCGGCGCCGCTCGACTGTACATCGATGAGAAACTGGTCCTCACCACACCCTTTCCACCCAACTCGTCGGACGGCCATCATCCCATTCCCAAAGATTATCTCGATCTGGGTCCCGATTTTCGTTTCGCGCCGCCGGGTAACCGTGAAGTGTGGTGTGACTGGACGAGTGCTGGCGGTGATCGAGTCGTGGTGCTCGAGACGATGGTGGGCAGCCTCACGGGAAAGGCCAAGCGGCGACCGGAATTAGGCGAGACGGTGGTCGCGATCTCGTATGAGGGTCAAGACAGTTGGCAGTTACTCGGGCATGGCGCCAAACCGATCGCCTATTCCGATGCAGGCTGGGCAAGTTTTGAAGCGACGGAGCGAGTGCGAATCGCACAAATCAATGCGACTCGACGCGCTGCCTGTCGCCAAGAACATGCAGCCTATTGGAACCAGCGGCGGGAGGCGGCGAGTAGCTGGTTGCGATCCACTGTGGACACGCCCGTACCGCCACTGCCCGAGGGCTTTCCAGCCGCCAATCCGATCGACCATTTTCTAGGTGAGAAGATTTTTGCAGCGCGTGCCGAGGCAAAGCAGGCGCTGCCGGGGCCGATCGATTTCTATCGCGATATTGAGCCGATTCTGACCGCGCGCTGCGCGACCTGTCACACGGGTGAACAGGCGGCGGGTGGCCTGCGACTGGATGATCCAGCAGCCGCTCGACGCGGTGGCCAGTCGGGGAAGTCTGCGATTCAGGCCGGTCGGACTCAGGACAGTGAGTTATTCCAGCGGGTCACGAGTACCGATGCGACCGAGCGCATGCCGCCGACGGGCGAGCCGCTCACTGCTGAACAGATCGCGCTGCTTGAGCGGTGGATCGATCGTGGTGCTTCGTGGCCGAGTGTGCCGCTGGAGTACCTCGACTTTACTCCGCTGGTCTCCGACGATGCATTTCTGCGCCGCTTGTCACTCGATACGATTGGCGTCATTCCGACGGCGGAAGAATTGCGAGCGTTTCGCACGGACAGCCGTCCGCACAAGCGCGCGATCTGGATCGATCTTCGGCTGGCCGATCCGCGTTGGGCTGATGCCTGGATGGGCTATTGGCAAGATCTGCTCGCCGAGAACCCGAACATTCTGAATCCCACGCTCAACAACACGGGACCGTTTCGCTGGTGGCTGCAGGAATCGCTGCTCGACAACAAGCCGCTGGATTTAATGGTTACCGAACTGATTCGCATGGAAGGGAGCAAGCGGTTTGGCGGACCAGCTGGCTTTGGCGAAGCGAGTCAGAACGATGTGCCACTGGCGGCCAAGGGAACGATCTTGAGCGCCGCGCTGCTCGGCGTGGAACTGAAGTGTGCTCGCTGTCACGACGCGCCCTACCATACGTGGAAACAGCGCGATTTATTTTCGCTGGCCGCGATGCTGGCACGCACGGATCTGGAAGTGACGAAATCGAGTAGCGTGCCACTCGATAAATTGCATGCCGGTGGACGTCAGCCACTCATCGCCGTCACCCTGGCACCGGGAACCAAGATCGCACCCGCTTGGCCTTTCAAGGAAATTGTCACCGCGAACGTGGCTGCGCACGTCGCTCAGCATCCACAAGATTCGCGCGATCAACTCGCCGCCCTGATCACGGCTCCCGAAAATGAACGGTTTGCACAGGTGATGGCCAATCGCATCTGGCGTCGCTTTTTTGGACGGGGTTTAGTCGAGCCGGTAGATGATTGGCAGCGCGGGCGTAATCTCCATCCCGAGCTGCTGCGCTGGCTGGGCCGTGAACTGGTGCGCTCCGGCTACGACGTCAAGCAGCTCGCGCGGCTCATGCTGAACTCGCATGCCTATCAGCGGCAAGTTGACTCACGACAGACGACCACGCATCCGCTGTTCGCCGCACCTGCGCCGCGACGACTTAGCGCCGAGCAGCTAGTGGATTCATTGTTTGCGTCCGTTGAAAAACCGTTCGATACGGAAGAGGTTAGTTTAGATATCGACAGTCAGCGTGATTTGGGGAACAGCATCAGCCTGGGTCGACCCACGCGGGCCTGGATGTTCGCTTCCACCTCGAATGAGCGGGATCGCCCCAGTTTGTCGTTACCGCGAGTTCAAGCGGTGGTGGATGTTCTGGAGGCGTTTGGATGGCGTGCGTCGCGAGCCGATCCGCTCACCGCGCGTGATGAGTCGGTTCATATTTTGCAGCCGGCTGTGCTGGCGAACAGTCCCGTCAGCATCTGGCTCACTCGACTGGATGATCGTCATGCCTTCACTCGCTTGGCAATACAGGAACAACTGACAATCGATGAATTGATTGATGAGCTATTCGAGCGAATCTTAAATCGTCCGCCGACCGCCACTGAACGAGCACGATATCGCGATCATCTGGAACCTGGATTTGCTCATCGCTTAGCCGACTTATCGGCGCCGGTGCTTGCTGAAAATAAGCCACGACGGCAACCTCCACGTTATGTGTCCTGGTCCAATCATCTAACAGAAGAAGCGAATGAGGTGAAAGTCGAATTAGAATCGGCGGCCCGGCGCGGTTCACCTCCGACTCGTTTGTTACAAGCTGAATGGCGTGAGCGGCTTGAAGATGCGATCTGGGCTCTGCTCAATGCACCAGAATGGATTTACCTCCCATGAATCTGAATGACAGTCGTCAGTCTGATACGTTGTCGCTTGTTAAGGACTCACAGCCGCGGGTCACGCGGCGTAAGTTTCTGGATGAGTCGCTGCGTGCGACGGGTGGTACGGCGCTGGGAGTTGCTGGTACTGCTGCTGCCAGTTCGGCCATCGTCGCGCTGACAAGCGGAGCGGTTGACAGGTCAGGTAGTAGTGGACTGTTTGCCGACGAGGTGCCAACGCCGGCGGCGACGCCCGCGAAGACTTTGGGACAAGCCGAGCACTGTATTTTCCTGTGGCTTGGCGGCGGCATGGCGCAGATTGATACGTTCGATCCCAAGCGCCGCGGTGACTCACGGGCGAACCCTCGTCGCGCGGGCTCGGATTATGATTCCATCGAAACGGCAGTCTCAGAGGTACGTCTGTGTGAACATCTACGTCGCACCGCCGCTTTGGTCGATCGCCTGACGATCGTGCGATCGGTGCACCACTCAGTGGTTGACGAGCATGCCTTCGCGACCAACTTGGTCCATACCGGCAGACGAACGAGCGGCAATGTTGTTTATCCGTCGCTCGGTTCCGTGATCGCGCAGCAGCGCGGGGCCGTGGCGCCGAAGGTGCCCGCGTATGTCCTCATCGGTTATCCCAATGTAAGCCGAGGACCTGGATTTCTGGGTGCGAAGCATGGCTATGTTTATTTGACGGATACGACGGCCGGACCGGCGGGTTTTAGTCGCGCGGCCGACGTCGACGCGCGTCGCCAAAGTGATCGCGAACGACTGCTGGGTGCGCTGCAGGAGCGCGGTGGTGAGCAGCGGGGTGGTGAGCAGCGGCTGCTGGAGGAATATCTGACCGCGCAGCGCGAAAGTCTGCGATTGGCGGGCCCCGAGTTCTTGCGGCATTTTCGGCTGGAAGAGGAACCGGCTACGTTGCGTGCGGCGTACGGCGGGGAGTTTGGGCAGCGCTGTCTGCTGGCGCGTCGGCTGGTACAAGCGGGCGTGCGGTTCATTGAGGTGTCGCACAATTTGAATTTCATCAACGGAACGGGCTGGGACACGCATAACCAGGGACAGCAAAAGCAGCATCGGTTGATCGCAGAACTGGATGCTGCTCTGGCGGGATTGATAGTGGATTTAGAGCGGCAGCAATTGCTCGATCGAACGCTGGTCGTCGTGGCGACGGAGTTTGGTCGGCCGGCCGGTTTTGATGGAGGTGGCGGTCGTGGTCACCAAGGCAGCGCGTTCTCGATGGTCTTAGCGGGCGGCGGCCTCAAGCATCGCGGCGTTTGGGGTGCGACGGACGAGATGAGTAAAGAAATAGTGTCGGATCCAGTGTCGATTCCCGATTTTCATGCGACGATTCAGGCCACGCTGCAGATTGATCCGACTACCGAGCTGCGCGATGGGGCTCGCCCCGTGCCGATCACGGATGGCGGCCAACCGATCCGTGCGCTATTTGGGTAGCCCACAGCCGGCTCGCGTTAGCGTCCGGTTCAAACCACGAGATCATTTCACTCCGCTTAACCAAACCATCACCTTGTGTTTCACGCCAAGGCACAGAGCTCACGAAGCGGGCGGAATGAATCTCAAAAACCCAAACCGGGGCCGGTGAGTGCGGCGGTGCCGACGGAGCCCGTGGTGATATGGAACATCGTTGGGAATCGTTCTTCCCAGCCTTGATTGCCCGCCGGGCAGTACTGACGACCATTTCCCTCGATGGCGGCAATCGTCGGCAGACGAGCGGCGATACTGGCTGAATGGAGGAACGAATAGCCTACGCAGGTGAGATCCTGGACACACAGGAAGAGCCCATACTTTTGAGCGGCGGCGCCCATGAGGAGCGCTTCCGTGTGACCTTTGCAGGCCTTCAGCGCCACGCCCGAATAACCTTGCTCGCGGGCCAGCAGCAAACTTTCGTAATCGATGAGTGATTCGTCGATGACGACGGGTTTGATTTGAGCGGCGGCATGCATGCGATTTTCCGGGAAGCGCTTCAAATCGCGATGCGTCGGCTGTTCGATGTACTGCACTCGATCGAGGGCTCGCGGCGATTGCAGCCGCAGCTGTTCGAGGAAGTCGAGTACATACTGCACGTTCGCGCACTTTTCGTTGAAGTCGAGCGAGTAGCACCAAGTGTTACAGCCGCGCGCGGCCTGCGCTTCTTCGGACACTCGATTCACTTCCGTCACCCGGGCGACATCCCAGGGCAGATTGTCACCCGCTAATTTGATTTTCAGATGCGTGAGGCCGTTGTAACCAATCCATTCCCCGAGTGTTTCGGGGAGACCATCTCCGACCGGCGTCTTGACGTCGGCGTGACTCAGCGGATCCAGGGCACCGACCAAATGATAAAGTGGCATCTGGGTTTTTGGCTGCCGCAACGTGTAGCGATCCAGGTACTCGCCAGCAAACTCAGGGCCCAGGAACGAGCCGAGATCTTCGCTGATGTAGTCCGGGCCGAGTAAATCGTAAGCGTTGGCCCCGAGCGCTCGACCAAACGCATCATGAATAGCCGCCTCCACCGGGCTGGCTGCCACCAACTGCGCCAGCACCGGAATAGGCTCCGCTAACTGCAGCCGCTGCTGAATCGCGGTGGCCAGGGCATGATGTTCCTGGGCCAAGGTGCGTGTGAGCTGCAGGGGGTGAGCGGTGAGGGGCTGCGCGGCGGCTTGCTGTGCCGCTTGCCGAGCGAACTCCAGCATAGCCGCTAGTGCTTGTTCGCCATCGACCACAGAACTTGGCCAAGCCCAAGCGTTGGCCAGCGGCATGGAACCGAATCCGCGGCCGATTTTTCCAGAACGTGTTTCCACGTCGATCGTGACGTTAAAGAGCAACGCATCCACAACCACTCGACCGCCAAATTTGATCGGCGTTCGATAGGTCTTCAGATCCGTGGTGAATTCGACCGCTTTGATCCGAATGTCCGTGGGACGCATACGTGATTTCACTCAGACGTTAGTGCCCCATGATCCGCAAATCGGCTCGCAAGGCCAGCGCGGGCAAAACCAGCGCGGGCAAAACCAGCGCGGGCGAGACCGACGCAGGGGAAACAGCGACTAGACCAAACCTTTACGCACGGCCCAGACGGCGGCCTGCGTGCGATCCGAAACGCCAAGCTTGCGCAGAATGTGCTGCACATGCTCTTTCACCGTTTCATAACTAATCTGCATTGTCTTAGCGATCTCTTTATTCGTGGCACCGCTGGCCAGTTGCCGCAGCACTTCACTCTCACGCTGCGTGAGTGGCACGTCGGAATCGACGTTGATTCGTGGAGCTGCCAGGGCACCCGTCACGCGGCGCAAACCCTCGCGAGTCCAAATCGATTGACCTTCCGCCGCTTTGTGAATCGCATCCAGCAGTTGCTCGCGGGAGTTGCCTTTGAGGACATAGCCGGAGGCACACAACGCGACCGCTCGAGCGATGTAGCTGGGATTATCGTAGGCGGAAAAAATCAGCACTGGCAGATCGGGATGATCGAGCTTGATGCGACCGAGGGCGTTGAGTCCGTCGCCGTCAGCCATGCGGACGTCAAGCAGTACCACATCGACCCCGCCCTTCTTCGCCTTCGCCACGCCTTCTTCGCCACTTGATGCTTCTGCCACCACTTGCACGTCGCTGCCTTGCAAGAGGTTGCGTAAGCCACAACGTACTACTTCATGATCGTCGACAATTAATAAGCGAACAGCCATTTGCCAGTGGTCCTGTCTCCCCGCCAATATCCGTACCAACGGAGAAAAAATCGAAATCGTGTCTGCCCGAATCGCCGTGTTCAAGCCAGCGACTTGAATCGACCAACTGTTTGATCGCTCAACACGCCCGTTAACGTACGTGATGGAGTCGCCGCATGCAATGTCCAACCCCTTGACAGCACCCCCGGTCATAGCAACGCGGGGGGGCTCCTGTTTTCCACGATTTATCCACCCAGGATATCGTCCAAGGCAGCATCCAGCGCGGCACTATGAGCAGCGTCACGAGACGACACGAGCGAGTCGAGCACGTCTTCCATCGGGTCCCAAGCGTTCCCCGTTGAACGGGACTCGGCCGTCGGCGATACCGTGGTGCTCAGCGGCATCAGCACTGGAATCTCCAGCACTCGGCGAGCACGTCCGGAGGACGAACCCACGAGCCCTGCTCCCTGATCGCCGCCAAGACTGAGGCTGCTAGTCGAGGTACCCTGTGGCAGTGACAACAGCTGGATGGTCGAGTTGCTAACGGACCCGAGAATCGCATCCATCGACGTCAAACTGCTCGTGGCACCACCTTCGCCCTCGCCCGCACCTTCGCCCGTTACGCCGCTGTTCAGGAAGTTGATCACGATCAAACTGTCGTTTGGCGTGAGGAATCCATCTCCGTTGACGTCGTAGAATGGCGGCGGTGTCACACCACTCGTCGGCAGGCGTCGATCGGGCCCCAAGTTGAGCGTGTTCACGTTCAACTCGTTGATGATCAACAACGCATCGATCGGCGTAGTAAACGTGTCGTTATTCACGTCCATCACGCGCGGCGGATTTTGCCAGAGCGGCGGCGCCGGATTGATCGTGATCGACACGGTGGCCGAATTCGAAATGGCGCCCGCATTGTCACGAACCGTGTACTGGAACGTATCGCTGCCCGTGGTCGTTCCCGTTGGCGTGTAGAGCACGGTGCCGTTGGCGTTCACCACCACCGAGCCACGCGTCGGATTCGCCGCAATCGAGACACTTGCCGGATCAATCGAACCGTCGCTGTCGGAGTCGTTGGCGAGCACGGTAACCAGCACGGATCCGCCGACCGTGGTCGTTGCGGAGTCGTTTACGGCTACCGGTGGGTTGTTCGTGTTGTTGACCGTGATCGTCACCGTGGCGATGTTGGAATTCAACTGTCCATCATTCGCTCGGTAGGTAAACGTCACTGGTCCCACATAGTTGGCTGCTGGACGATAGGTGAACGAGCCGTCGGCACCCAAGGTCAAGGTGCCCGGATTGGCCGAACCCGACACCGTCGGTCCGCTCACTTTCGTCGCCGTCAGCGGGCTGCCTTCGACGTCGCTGTCATTCACGAGCACGCCTTGCAACGCCGAGCGGACAAGCGTCGTGTTCTTGTCCATCGTGTAGTTATCGTTGACGGCGATCGGAGCGTCATTGACCGGCGTGACAACGACCGTAACGGTGCCGAGCGAAGTCTTGGGATCGGCAATTCCGTTGGTCTGTCCGTTGTCGGTGATGCGATACTGGAAGGTATCCGTGCCGAAGAAGTTCGCGGCTGGTGTGTAGACCACATTGTTGCCCACCACCGCGACCGTGCCGCCTTGAGCACTCGTCGCGATCACTCCACCGAACGTCAGCACTTGCGATGCTTCGTTCGACGGACCGGGAACATCATTAGCGATCAGCGTGGCGATCGACACCGTCAACGCCGTGTCTTCAGCGGTGGTGCGACCAACCGGAGCTGGGATCGGCGGATCATTCACTGCGGTCACCGTGATCGACAGCACGTCGGTGTCGACGAGTGCTCCACCGGCACCCGTATTACCCTGGTCATCGGTGCGAATCGTCAACGTGGCGGCACCGAAGTAATCCGCTGTTGGCACGAATCGCAATCCACTCAAGGCTTGGTTCACACCGCTGATCGTTCCGAAGAACGTCATCGTTGCGTCGCTCACACCATCACCCGCGCCGCCGCTGAAGCTGACGGCGAGCGTATCACCCAGCGTCAACAAGCCGTTGGTGGCGGTCAGCGTCACCTTGATCGTGCCGTTACCGGCGTCGACATCGGATACCGTCAACGCATTGCCGTTAGCGGTCAAGAAGATCAGCGGAATGTCTTCTGGTGAGAACTGTGCCGCCGGCAGATTGTTGACGGGTGCGTCGTTTCGAGCCAGCACGTCGACGGTGACCGAGCCACTGCCCGTCAGAGCTCCACCGGTACCGGTATTCCCTAAGTCGTCGACCAGGAAGCTGATGCTCGTCGAACCGCTGTAATTACTGGCAGGTAGGAACGTGAGTCCGTTGAGTGCTCCGTTGATCGCCGAGGTAGTACCGCGGAACGTCATGGTCGCGTCGGCGGTGCCATCACCCTGAGCGCCCGTGAAGCTGAAGTCCAGCCCGGTGACCTGACTGAGTGTCAGCAGACCATTCACACTCGCGATCGTGACTTGAATCGCATTGCTGCCAGAATCATCCGTGATCGTAATCACGTTGCCATTGGCGACGGAGAAAACGAGTGCCGTGTCTTCCAGCGTGCTCTGCGTTTGCGCCGGCACGTTGACCACGGGTGCATCATTCACTGCCGTGACCGTGATCGTGATCGAATCGGTATCGATCTGTGCCTGATTGTTCACGCTACCCACAAAGCCGCGATTGCCGAGATCGCTGGTCGTGATCACGAGGCTGTCGGTGCCATTGAAGTTCGCAGCACCGCGGTAGATCACACCGTTGATCACCGAGTTCACATCGGTGATGGGACCGACGAGCGTTACCGAGCCGGTGCCGTTGTTGGTGATCGTCACACTGGCCAGTGAATTGACGACTGTGATCAGACCATTGGTCGCCGCCAAGTTCACCGACACTCGGCCGTCGCCTTCGTTCACATCCACATCGCTGACACCAATGCGAGTCGCGCCGGTGAGCGTCAAATCGGTATCTTCGGCGACGGTAAGGGTCACTGGGGCCGAGATCGGCGCGCCAGCCAGCAAGTTGACCGGAGCGTCGTTCTGCGGAATCACATTCACCGTGAACGAATTCGTCGCGATCAACTGGGCGGATGACGGCGAATTACCGAGGTCATTCGTCGTGATCGTAACCGTGACCGAGCCGTTGTAATCGGTTGGCGTCGCGAGTGTGAGGCCATTGAGCGCCGTGTTCAGACTTCCAACTTGACCTTCGTAGGTGAAGGTGGAAGTACCGTTGCCACCGCTGATGAGCGTCAGGCCCGTGAGACCGCTGAGCGTCAAGGTGCCGACCGTCGTCGTCAAGGTGACTCGCACTGGCGAGTTGGTGGTCATCGCATCGTCGGAGATAGTCAGTGCATTCGCATTGGCGGCCGACAGCACCAGCGCCACGTCCTCGGCTACATTCTGCGTGACCGGAACGTTGTTAACCGGTGGATCATTCACCGCCACGACGGTGATATTGACGATATCGGTGTCCGTTTGAATTCCACCGGAGCCGGTGTTGCCGTTGTCGTTGGTCGTGATGGCCAAGGTTGCCGTGCCGCTGAAGAAGTCTGCCGGACGGAAGATCAGTCCATTCAGCGCGGTGTTGATGTTGGACATCGTCCCGGTGAAGCTCATCGTGGCATCATCCGTACCATCACCGACCGTGAAGGTCAGACCAGTGCGACCGCTGAGCGTGATGAAGCCGTTCCCGGCCGTCAGGCTGACGCGAACAATACCGGCCGCTCCCGCATCCACATCGGTGATCGAAATCACTCGGGCGGGTGACGAGGTCGACGAGAACGTGATCGGCTCTTCGTCGTTCGTCGTCGCCGTGAAGGTCGTGGTGAGACCGTTGAACAGATTGACCGGCGCGTCGTTCACCGCTCGCACCGTAATCGGAATCGTGTCGGTATCCGACTGTGGTGTGACGCCACCCGTGTTACCGAGATCGTTGAGCGTAATCGTGACACTCGCCGAACCGTTGAAATCCTGGTTACCGCGGAAAATCAGGCCGTCCAGTGCGGCATTGATGTCAGCCAGTGTGCCGCGGAATTTCATCAGCGTGTCGGCCGTGCCGTCGCCTAAACCACCCGAGAAGCTGAAGTCCAGGCCAGTTGTGCGGCTGAGCGTCAGCACACCGTTGGCAGCCGACAGAGTGACTTCGACTGGCTGCAGGCCGGCGTCGTCGGTCACGATGATCGGATTGCCATTGGCACTGGAGAACACCAGATCCGTGTCTTCGTCGACAGATTGCGCGACGGGCACCAGGTTCGACGGCGAGTCGTTGACGGGCGTCACCACGATCGGCACCGAGTCGGTGTCTTCCAGCGGTCCACCCTTACCGGTGAGGCCACGATCATTCGTCGTGATCACGATCGATGCCAAGCCGTCAAAGTTGGCGGTCGGTCGGAAGGTGAAGCCGTTGAGTCGATTGTTGATGTTGGAAACGCTGCCCGTGAACTGCATGACCGGATCAGCGGTTCCGTCACCTTCGCTGAACACCAACCCGGTGGTGCTGGGCAGCGTGATCGTACCGTTGTTCACGACGATCCGCACTTGCACCGTACCGGCCGTACCCGCTTCGAGATCCGAAACGGTGATGCGACGCGACGTGGTGCTCGAGAACGTGAGTGTTCCCGAATCCTCGGCCATCGTGATCGTGCCGATTGCTGGGAAGGTGGTCGAACTATTCCAGAGGTTGATCGGCGCGTCATTCACGGCCGTAACGTTAACCGTGATCGAACTGCTAATCGGGTTGATATAGCCCGGGTTCTGGGTGGTGTTGGAATTCCCGGAGTTGCCTAGGTCGTCGACAAACACATTCACCTGAGCGGCACCACTGAAATTCAAATTACCCAGGAACGTCATGCCATTCAGAGCCGCATTGATTTGAGCAGGAGTACCAACGATGGTCACCGAGCTGGTGTTGTCGTTGGTGATGATGGCACCAGTGCCGTTGACGACATCGAACCGGGCCGCTCCAACCGACTCGCTAATCACCACTCGCAGCACTCCAGCATTGGCGGCCGGATTGTAAGCAGTTTCGAGCACATCGACGTCCGAGACGGTGATGGCATTTCCATTCGCGGCTGAGAACGTCAGCAGCGTATCCTCGTCGACGAATTGCGTCGGCGGGATCACACTGAGCGGTCCATCGTTCATCGGGTTAACGGTGAGCGAGATGGTATCGGTGTCCGTGAGTGCCACACCGGTCATGCCACCAACGCTACCGCTGTTACCCAGATCATCGCTGGTCACTACCACCGCATCGCTACCGTTGAAATTCAAATTGCCTTGGTAGGTGAGCTGATCCAGAGCAACGTTGACGTTGTTGAGCGGTCCGGTGAGCACCACGGTGCTGGTGCCGTTATTCGTGACGGTCACACCATTCACGGCGTTGACAATCGTGAGCGTGCCGCTGGTTACGGACAACGTGACTTTCACATTGCCGTTGCCTTCGTTGTTCGCGTAGTCGGCATCGGCCACGGTGATACGAGTCGCACCCGTGAAGACGAGCGGTTCATCTTCGTTCACACTGCGGCTCGGCGTGCCCGTGAGTGCACTGCCACCATACTGATTCACCGGTGCGTCGTTGATCGGCAGAACGTTGATCAGCACGGTGTCGGTATCGGTGAGGGCCTCGTTGAGCGGTCCACCGATCGTGACGTAGCCCGTATTGCCTAAGTCATCGGTCTTGATGACCACGCTGGCGATGGCATTTGTGTTGTTGAAGTTCGCGGG
The DNA here is from genome assembly GCA_046086325.1 of Planctomycetota bacterium. Classification (GTDB taxonomy): domain Bacteria; phylum Planctomycetota; class Planctomycetia; order Pirellulales; family Pirellulaceae; genus JBJSXJ01. The sequence continues at coordinate 26,323 of JBJSXJ010000097.1, forward strand.
CGAGTTACGGAAGATCAGGCCATCGAGCACGCTGTTGACGTCAGCGATCGGACCTTGAATGGTCACAACCGACGTGTTGTTGTTCGTGATCGTCGTGCCGGTGATCGAGCCTACGACGGTCAGAAGACCGTTCGTCGCGGTGAGCGTTACCTGAACGATGCCAGTGCCTTCGTTCACATCCACATCAGACGTCGTAAGTCGAGTTGCACCGGTGAAGACCAGATTAGTGTCTTCATCAACATTCAGCGTCGGGGTCGACGTGAAGGTCGTGCCACCGAAGAGATTGATCGGTGCATCGTTGGTCGGCAACACGGTGAGCAGTACGGTGTCGGTGTCGGTGAGTGGTCCACCGCTACCGGTGTGTCCCAGATCGTCCGATACGATCGTGATCGTTTCCACACCATTGAAATTCAAATCCGACTGATAGCTCAGCGTGAGCAGAGCCGAGTTCACCAAGTCGATGTCGCCGCTGATTGTGACGGCATGCGTCGTGTTGTTCGTCACCGTTACGCCGCTGGGCGTGGTGCCGATCGTCAAGTTGCCATGCAGGGCCGACACGACGACACTCACCGACGGATCCGCCGCCGTTTCCCGCACATCCACATCGGTGACTTGGATCTTGTTCGCACCCGTGAACGCGAAGGTGGTAATATCTTCGTACGTGATTAGATTCGGCGGCGTCGTTGGGAACACGTTCACCGGCGCGTCGTTCACGGCATTGACCGTAATGATGACCGTTTCGATGTCGGTGAGTGGGCCCACGCCGCTGGTGGGATCATCGTTATTCCCCAGATCGTTCACCGTCATCTTGATGGTGGCTGGTGTGCCACCGGGGATGAATGAGTTGTAATT
>JBJSXJ010000098.1:0-7434 GCA_046086325.1 Planctomycetota bacterium
AGTCGCAAGACTTCAGTCGCCCTGCGTTGCCGGCTGCGGGGTGAATCGGCTGAACTCTGGCGAGTTCAGCTACAGCGTATAGGATTAGCCACGACTTCGTATTAGTCGGATGGAAAAAAAACTACAGGCTTCGCCGCTAAGTAGCTTCGAAGCCTGTGCGTTTATCGGTAACGTGGTAACCGAACCGGTGCGACTGCTGGCGGTGAGGCCAGCGGTGGAAATCGTTAGACGAGTTCCTTCTTCGCGCCGATCAAGGTACGCAGACGTTCGGCCAAAAGCTTGGCGTCGAACGGCTTCTTAAACGTCTCATTGATGCTGGAGCGATCAAAGCTCAGCGGGCTTCCGTCATCAGGAAGCAGAGCGATCAGAATGGTTTCCGCAAAATCTTGGCTCTTGCGGAGGTTCTGGCAAATCTGCAGCGACTCGACCTTGCCGATCGAGAAGTCGCAGATGATGCAGTCGGGATGGAAGCTTTCGGCTTGGATGCCAGCTTCAAACCCGCTCGCCGCCACGGCAACCTTGAACGAGCGTTCAATGGGAAGTTCACGTTTGAGATTTTCAATCAGGACTTGGTCCTGGGCCACGATCAGCACCTTGGCCATCGCCTCATCTTCGAGGTCGCCCAGGGGCATTCCGTGTTCTTTCAAGAAGCGAATCAAGTAATCCCGGGGAATTCGGCGGTCTTGGGAACCGGGAATCCGGTATCCTTTGAGCCGACCCGAATCGAACCATTTGCTGACAGTTCGCGGGGCTACTTTGCAGATCTTCGCGACCTGACCAGTGGTGAAGACCTTCATCTCGGGCACTCCATTTACTCAATCGTTGAGTTTCAATTGGCCCGGCACGGCGGGACGCCGGTTCGGGCGGACAGCCCCTGTCTGTGATAGTCGGCATTCGGACCTTCGTACCGGCTGTGGCACGAACCGAACCAACACAAACATCTGGGTTGGGACTTGTTTTTGATCCTTCAACAAGGCAGATCCATCTGACCTGTTGTCGGAACCTGACAGCGACACGTGAACGACCGGAAACGGCTTTTGATCAGCTCTTGTCAATAATCACTCATCGACAAAATCCAATACTTTCCGGCCTTGCCAATCCCCAGCACTCGGCGAAGCGCGAGGTTGGCACAGGCGAGAATTCATGCGGGATCCACAGCGCATTCGGCGCGCACTACGGATGGTTTAGAGATGCACTAGGCACCTCCGGCAAGCGTTCCCCCCTGGGCCGTTACAGCAGGAGCATTTGCACGCACCAGCAATAACGTTCCGAAAGTTAATTTCGATTCGAGCGGGGTGATTACTTTAGAAAGAATAGCAGGTCCTAAGGAACAAGGCGGTCAAGACGCTCATTCGGATCGCCCGGAAAGGCACCTCTAGCCCAACGAGATGGATTAGCAAAGCTGTAGGGGCTTCAGTCTTACGCGGCCGATTGACCACCCGTTCGTTCTTCCGCCGTGGGCTCCCCACCACTGATCGAGCGCTCGTCTTTTGCTTGTTCGACCGCTTCTCGCCGAATATGTCCGTCTTCCGTCACATCTTCAAACTTCACGGCTACCCGCTTGGAAACCCCAGATTCCTGCATGGTGATGCCATAGAGCGTGGTGGCCGAGGTCATGGTTTTCTTGGAGTGGGTGACGATCACGAATTTGGTGAATCCCAAGAAGTCCTTGAGGACATCCATGAATCGGCCAATGTTCGCTTCGTCGAACGGAGCATCCACCTCATCCAGCACACAAAATGGACTGGGACGAAACTGAAAAATCGCCAGCAGCAGCGCGACTGCGGTGAGTGCCTTTTCGCCACCGCTCAATAACGAATTGTTGAAGGATGGCTTTCCGGGCGGTGTCGCCATGATGTCGACACCACCTTCCAGAGGATCGACGCCTTCTTCCAGCACGATATCGGCGCGTCCGCCACCAAATGCACGACGATAGAGCGTTTGGAAATTCGTGCGAATCTTTTCCAGCGTCTCTAAAAACAGGCGCCGACTGTCCATGTTGATCCGCTGAATGATTCGTTCCAGAGATTCCTTGGCTTGTTTCAGATCATTGAATTGTCCCGACAGACTGGCGAACCGAGCCTCCAATTCATCCAGTTCTTCCAGCGCCTCCATGTTCACGGAGCCAATGCTTTGCAGTCGCTTTCGGAGCCCGGCGATTTCTTCTTCGACTTGTTCACGAGCCTGCTGCTCCTCGCCCGTCACCGGCAGCTCGACACTCGCAATATCAATACCGTAGTCGTCCTGCAGCCGACTAACCAAAGCTTGTCGTTCGTGTTGCAACGTGCCAACCGCCAGCTCTTGTTCCCGCAGTCGCTCCTCTAAACTTCGAATCTGCCGGCGATGTCCTTGCATTTTTTCGGTGAGTTGAGAGCGCACGAGGGTTAATTCGTCACGGCGTCGCCAAGCCGAAAGGATCTCAACTCCGACGGACTCTTTATTCAAGTACCATTCCGCCAGTTGGCTTGTGGCCATCAACACGCGACGTTCACAGGCAGTCGCGCGTTCCACCGATTGCTCCAAGAGATGCCGAGCGTTGGCGATTGCCTGCCGTCGCTCTTCCTCATCCCGCTCAAACTGACGGAGCTGAATGCGGAGCGTATCAACACGTTGTTCACTCTTGGCCAGTTCCACGCGCGCGGCGGTAACGTAAGCTGTCGCTTGCTGACGAGCGGAATCGAGTCGCTGCACACCGCTTTCCGCTTCCTTGATGGCCGCTTCGAGCTCTTGGAGTTGTTCTTCGATCGCTGTGAGTTGGCTGCTTGCTTCGTCCAGTTGAGCGCTCACGGCGGCATGCTGTCGCTGCACATCGTCCCACTCACTCGCTACAGCCTCGCGCTGGCGACTCGCTTGCAGGCATTGATCAGCCAGCGTGCGAGTTTGCATGCGATGTTCGGTCAGTGTTGCCATGAGCTGCTGATGATCTGCCGTCAGCATTCGCACCTGACCGACCTGTTGTTCAATGTTAACTTGCAGACGTTCAATCTCGCGTTCGCTTTCCAGAATACGAGATTCGAGTACTTCGATTCGTCGCCGTAGGTCGCGCAGCTCACTACGTCGAGAGACAAGACCGGCCGAGGTTTGGCGAGCACAGGAAATCACTGTGCCGTCGCGATCGAGCAATTGGCCGGTGCGAGCGACGAAGCGACTGCCGCGCGCAGCCTTCGATTGCAGAGCAAAAGCGGTATCCAGATCGACCACAATCCAGGTATCACCCAGCAAGCGACAGATGAGGCTGGCGTATTCGGGCGTCGTTTCGACCAGTCGGTCTGCGCGCCCCAAGACTCCGGGCAGTAATTCCAAATCCGTACTCGCCGCTGTTCGACCTATTGGTTGACTGTGGACCGCAGAGACGGTGGGTGATGTGGAATTGGCTTGGTCTGACCATCCGGAGTTTGATAAACGTACAAAACCAACTCGTGCCGACGGGCGAAAAGTAGCGTTCGCTAATTGGCGTAGCAGTTCGTCGCCGGACACGATCAGATGCTGTGCGGCTTCCCCGAGTGCAATATCGATGAGTGGTGCTACCTCGAGATTTGCTTGCACGAAATCCGCTACCAACCCGCGCACTTCCGCTAGTGCACCGGGATGAGGTTGACGAGTTAACTCGAGTACTTCTTTGACGCCCGTTCCGAGTCCCTCTCGACGAGTTTCCCAGTCGACGAGCATATCGGCGCGTTCGCGGACGCCGCCGAGCATGCCATTCATTTCAGCGAGTTCTTGTTGGCGTCGAGCGTGAATGCGGCGATTCTCTGCCAGGTCATGTTGGATGGCTGTTAATGTCTTCGCTTGCTCTTCAGCTTTTTGCTCCAGCTCCACCTCGGCTGCTTGCAGTCGAGTAAGTTCCGCGGTGTCACGGGCATGCTGCAGATCTAATTGCTCGACTCGCAAGCGGCAGCGCTGAGCGGTTTCAGCCAAGGCGGCCAGTTGAGAGCGATAGCCACTCGCTTCGTTACTTAAGGTTGCGGCGCCTCGCAACTTGGCCATTTGACGAGTGCGTTGGGCGTCGAGTTCGGTACGAGCAGCGGTAAGCTGAGCCGTAGCATCCTGTAACAGAGACTCTTGAATTGCCAAGCGACCGGCAACGGCGCCATGCTCACGTTCATAATCGAGCAGCTTGGCATCAAACTCGCGACGACGACCGCGCAGGTCCCCCGCTCGACTACAGAGTGCAGCGATATGGCGTCGATGGCGCTGCGCTTCGTCCGATAAATCCTGGATACGGGCGCGGTCCTGATGGGCCGTCGATTCGTGAGCAACAATCTGTTCACGACACTGAGCGACATACATTTCACGTTGTCGGACCTGCTCCACAGAGACTGTGAGCTCCGTGTCAATCTCCAGTGATTGGGCCTCAATCAATTCGGCTTTGGCGTGAATTTCAGCAGCGGAATCGCGGAGCTGCTGACATTCGCGTTCACGGGCGTTGATTTGATCGGTGAGGGCGCGCCAATCGGCGAGACCGACTTGAGTGCGTAGATCCTGGAGTCGTTGCTGATGCTCGCGATAACGCTTGGCTTTCGAAGCTTGTGCCCGAACTCCTCGCAGTCGGTTTTCGACCTCTTCAACGATGTCATTCAATCGCAACAGATTCTGGTCGACTCGTTCGATTCGACGTTGAGCTTCCAGTTTTTTTGATTTAAAGCGACTGATGCCAGCCGCCTCTTCAAACATGGCTCGGCGATCTTTGGGCGAGGCTTGCAGCAAGCGATCGACTTTTCCCTGTTCGATCAAACTGTAGGCGTCCACGCCGACACCGGTACCGCGGAAAAGATCTTTGATGTCTTTGAGTCGGCAGGGCTGCCGATTGATGAGGTATTCGCCTTCACCACTGCGGTAGACGCGCCGAGTGACATGAACTTCGGGGGCGTCGAGAGGCAGACGACGGTCGATGTTGTCGAAGATGATGGTCGCTTCGGCGGTATTTAGTGGTTTACGACCGCTGGTACCGGAGCCTTTAAAGATGACGTCGGCCATATCCTGACCGCGTAAGCTCTTCGCGCTTTGTTCACCGAGTACCCATTTAATGGCATCGACGACGTTGGACTTACCGGAGCCATTGGGGCCCACAACCACCGTGATTCCGGCGGGAAAGTCAAAACGTGTTTTGTCGGCAAAACTTTTGAAGCCGACGAGTTCCAGTGCTTTGAGCATGAGGTGAGTGAACCTTCACTGCCTACTCCGCAGGCGTCATCCAACGAGTCATCGATTGCCACCAGGTCGGTTTTTCCTGCTTATTGAAGTCCTCGGGAGCGAGGCGCTGTGAGTCCTCCTGGATCAGACCTCGACGGCCGCCCGGTGCGGGTGCATTGCGCGAGTTGTTCGTGGCGTTTCGGTCGCTGTCGGCGTCGTTTTTAGAGAATGACTCATCGGCATCTTTACCTGCAAGCGGATCATTGGACGATTCTAGGTTTTCGTCATCGCGATGGTACTCGCGACCTTCACGGGGCAGTGCTTCCACCGCCACACGGCCTTCAAGATATCCTTCTTTCTTAGCAGCACGAATGATTTGCAGTACTTCGACGTATCCACCACCGACTTGCACGACGGCAGGAATGATGTCAGCGACTAGATTCGAGCAGACAACCTGCTGATCTTCTTTACCAGGTTTAAAACGACTGACGCGTACGTGTTCGTCATCCACCTGTTTGATGAGGATATCACTCTTGCCGAGGAGATAGGGTGGTGGCTTCATGCGCTGATCAGTTCCAAAAACCACTACTTCCGGTCGTTGGGTGCGGGTGAAATGGATGAGTGGTTCTCCGGAAGTGCTCACCACATGGAAGCTAAATGCATCGTCACCGAGGACGGTACCGCGGACGGTTGGATCCAGGTAATTCCGAGTGCGTAGTGCTCGGAAGGCGCCATAGCGGGTTTCCGCACTGGCGACGTGCAGCAGGTCGGATAGTGCATCGAACGCGTTGATATGTTTCATATTTGATAAAGCAGCGAGAGCCGCAGATCGAAAGGCGGGGTTCGATTTTGCGGCTCGACCAAGTTCGGCGGCAGCGGCATCATCATCGAGATAGGCTAGCGCCTCGGCTGAATTAAAGCGGACCTCGGGGTCTGCCGACTCCATCCCACGTTTTAAAATCGGTATTGCTTCTCGGCCAATCGCTTCCAATTGCAAGGCAGACTTGTAGGCCATTGTGGGTTCGTGGAGTTTGACTTCCAGATCGCGAAGCCGTTCGGCCCGTTGTTGTGGCTTCTCATTGATGGCGATTGAGCGGATCACCTGAAGGTAACGGGGAATATTGTGTCGATAGGTTGGATGGACGGCGAGTTCGATAAAGTCTTCGCGTTTGGGGTTCGCAACCCCTTTCTTGCCATGGTCGAGAAGCTGAAATCGTGAATTGATGGCTGCTCCCACGATTGTAGATGTTTTGACCGAACGATGATCATCGCGCATCATCAGACCGAGTGTCCGTGTAAGGTGTGATTTGCCACCACCCAGTACCCAGCCGCGATTTTCCAGTACTTTTTCATTGCCGTCAGTGAATGCTGATTCGACGATGACATTACCTTCGGCGAGACCAATCACGTGGCCTTGTCGAGCGACTCCGCCCAGTTCTTCTAATTGACGCATGCGGCTCAACATTAACCACCCACCACGCAAACTTGTAGTTTCCGAGCGTCGCGGAATCATCACCTCGACATCGAATCGATCTTCTTTGCGTATACCTGGAGGCAAGGAGGCACGCAGTAGAACCAGAGAGGTGGTAGGTGAGGCGAGTAGTTCGTTTGGGTTAGGGACTCGGTGAGTTTGCATTTCATCAACAAGAGATTGTCGTTGAGGACCTGCGGGGGGGTTGCTACCGGTGTTGTTCAGTCCATTGACGAGTGCGACAGCTTCGATCTTCAGCCAAGAAAGTCCCCATTCTCGAGCGACATTTCGCACCAAAGTAGTTCCGGATTCCTCCGAAGTGGTGTCGGCGAGTAAGGCATCGAAGTTTGCATCTGGTTCCTCAGTAACCATCAGCGAGGTGCAGCCGCTGCCAAGAGACGTCAAGCCCAGAGCCAGGAATTGGCGACGCAAGATCGTTTCGTTAAGCACAATTGGCTTCATGCCAGACTCCCTCATTCCGTACTGCTTTGCCACTTCGATCCGTCGACGCGGCAGTGCACCGGCCACGCTCCGATTACGCAACCTGTCTTGAGTTGGGCAGGAGGCTAGCGTCGAACTCGCCTTGAAGTCAAGGTCGATGTTGTCTCCCGCGACGATCGAAAGAGGATTTCCTTTGTCTATAGCCCGCAACACCTTGTGATGTTTTTAAAAACTGATATTTTGTTCACCATTAACCGTGGGGCATTATCTAGCTTGTGTTGCAAGGAGATAACCATGGCTAGGCGTAATCGGCGGGATGTGATTGATGAGTCTCAACCGGGTTTGTATCACGTTTACACTCGGATCAATCGGCGTCATTTTTTACTGGG
>JBJSXJ010000099.1:0-10110 GCA_046086325.1 Planctomycetota bacterium
ATTCTTGGATTTCGAGATGGATCGATGTTTGAAGTGCAGAGCTTAAAAATAACGGATGAAGCAGTGCAACTGCGCTGCTCGGACAGTTGGGAGTTGACCGCTGATCCAGCTTCGTTTTGGTCGGAGCTTTCGTTTGTACAGCCTTTATCAGCCGGCGTGGTTTATCTCTCGGATCTGGAGCCAACTGCATTCCACCACACACCGTTCCTCACACAGTCCTGGCACTACGGTACGAATCGAAGCGTCAGTGGTGGAATACTCCGTTATCGCGGTCATCCCATCAGTAAAGGTCTGGGCATGCATAGCGACTCGACGCTCGAGTATCAGCTCACGGAATCCGACCAGCGATTTCAGGCTTTGATCGCGGTGGATGATGAAGCTGGAACGTCCGGAAGCGTGATCTTTCGAGTGCTAATTGATCGAGGAGATGGCAAATGGATGGAGGCTTGGAAAAGTTCCATTCAGCGCGGTGGCGATCCTGCGAAGAAGGTGGAGATCGATGTGCGGGGCGGAAGGCGATTGCAGTTGCAGGTCGAGCGGGCGGATCGAGGTGATGAGTGGGATCACGCAAATTGGCTGGATGCCTGCTTGATCAGGAGCTAGCTGCCGGCGCTTCCGTTTGGCGGACCTGGAATCAGCAGGAAGATCCCACAGGCAATTCCACAAATCGCCGATACCGCTGCTCCCCACCACACTCGCCACGGTCGATATGTGAAGCTCACCGTGCTCTTTCCTGCAGGTACGACGACACCACGAATGAGTCGGTTGGTGCGCAGAACAGATGAACTGTGCGCACTGGGGGAGCCACCGGCAACGTGAACTTCCACTTGCCAGTCGTCGTCATAGCGGTCGGCGAGTACACACAAGGCCGGAGAACGACTCTCGACTTCTAATTCCACTTGATTGGCCCGATCGACGACAAGACGCACAGTGCCCAGCGAGGGGAGATTGCCGCGAGCGTCAGCCGTTGTTTGGTGTGTGATCGGTGGTAAGTCAGCAGACGTTGGTTGTTCCGCTGGCATCTGACGAGCGGCAACTAGATGCTCGATAGCCGCCACGTCACTGGGGTTGCTCGTCTCGACGGTTGCCAGTTGCGGTTCGTCTAAGGGGGAGTCTAACAGGTGAAGTACGCGTCGAGTCTGCTGCAGACAGGCGGTTTCGTGTTTCGGTTCCAGTGGGCGGAGAACCACGAGGCGATCTGCCAGCCAAGCGCGCGGCAGAGGACGAATCAATCGGTAGCGTTCCAGATTAGACGTTTCGAGCGCTGGGTGACTTGCTCCGATTTTTTCCAAGCTTGTATGCCATGCAGAAGGAATCCTGGTACCTGCTGGCAAGAGTAGTTCGTTGATGGCCAGCAATCGCAGAAGTTCGATGCGCGGTTCCGAGCTACCATCTGGACGAGGCAATCCCTGTTCCGAAGCCAAGTTCCAGTAGACCAGCCAGTCTTCGCGCATCAGACTTTCCTCGCGCGAGACAATGCCGCGACCGGTCCGCAGATTCCACTTGGGGAATTCGGTCGCCTCTTCCCACGTTTGGGTTGCACGCAGGCGCTGAGCACTATTCTCCAGCGCCCACTCGGGCGGCAGCCACTCAACCCAGTCCGCGCGCCAGGCACGGGCAACGCGACTGGCAGCTGCCGTCGAGTCGCTCGCGAGGGTAGGGGAGTCGGTCGAGTTCGATTCCACGGGTAAGAACTGCACGAGCCAGTGATTGGCAGACCAGAGATCCAGCAACACGACGACTAACCAGGCGGTGGCTGCGTGACGCTGAGCCAGCGCGTGAAGCGAGGATAATCTCTTTGGTAGCACGGACCCGTCGGTGGCTGTGGGACGTGATTCTGCCATTCTGCGGGTCGACCACCAAGCGAGCGCGAGTAGTGAGGCGGTCTGGAGCCAAGCTGTCGTGAAATCGCGCGCGGCACCGTGCTGATCGAGTGGGCCTAGCCACGGGTCAGCGGGTGCTTGGCTGAGCCAAGACTGCCACCAGCCCAGCCACTGAGCCGCCAACTGACTGATGCCTAGAAAGGCGGTCAGTAGACTTAGCAGCAGTAAAACTTGTCGCCAGCGCCGTAGTAGTTTTTTCGATTCGAACACCGATGCATCGTTTCCGGTTGCACGGTTCGACCTGGCGACGGCTGATGAAGTTGACAAGCTCAGGCGAACGGTGGTGAGGGCTGTTCGGATCCGGTCCCAGCTATGAGCGGCCAGCACGGCTAGGGCGAGGTTGGCGACGACGAGCCATTTTCCTGGATAGCGAAAGCTGGCATATCCCGGCAGCAGCTGAACGAAGAGCCAATAAGGGCTGCCGAATTCTGGAGGTAGGTTGCTGAAGGCGGCGGGCCAGCCGCAGGCACGACCGATTTCGCGCGCTAGCCAACCGCCTCCATACCAACCGCTCGCCGCGCCCAGGGCTAGAACAAACAGGAAAGTCAGCCAGCGAATGCGCGCGGACTTGGTGGTGAACGACAAACCGGTCAGCATGAGTGCAGCCGGTAGAACACCCATGAATAGCGAGGGACACCAGACTCGACCGTCAGCGGGCAGTGCCGACCACCAGCGCTGATGACGAGGAAAGAGACGACCGCCAACATTCGGCCACAAGATCTCGGCCCATTGCCAAGGCCCAACGCTGAATTCATACCGAGCGGCCTCGTGAGTATCGCGGGCAAGATCGAGTGATTCCGCCGCTGCCGCAGGTAACTGCGAGGTTCTACCGCTCTGGGAAACGGCGTTCCACGCGGGCCATATCTGGATCGCTCCCAGGCCGATGGCAACGGTTCCCGCGCAGGCTAGTCGTGCGAGTTGGGCTAGTCGTGCACCTCGGCTGAGCAGATCGTTTTGGTCACCATCAACTCGCGGACTGATCAATAGTCTTAGTAAAGCGATAAGGCCTACGTGATAACTCATCTGCGGATCGCCTCCCAATGTCATGAGGGCGAGGATTACTGCCAAGTGGATGATCGGCTTCACCGCTCGGGACTGCTGCAGTCGCTCGATGGCATAGCAGGCCCAGGGCAGCCAAGCGGCTCCGACGAGGTAAATGACATTGGAGTATTGGATGAGAAACGGACCACCGTAAACGTAGGTAATCGCTGCCAGGTAGGCGGCGGTACGAGATAAGCGTGAGTGGGAAGTTGGGCGGCTGAGATTGGCACTGGAGGTGTGTTCGTGGTCCACGGACGAATCGGGGAAGGAGGCGTTGGTGACGGACGATTCTCGGGGGGATGCGCGTAACCACGCGACGACACCGGTCAAACCAAGCAGTGCATGCACGATCAGATAGAGGTTGTAAGACGTGGCAGCGGGAAGAGGCAGCAACAGCAGCAGTTTAAGGGGATACCAAAGAGCGGCGGTGGGATCGGCGGCGAGAGAAACGCCGGCGTTCTCCAGTGGATTCCAGAGCGGCCATTCACCGGAGCGCTGCTGTCTGGCCAGCCAGTCGTAAAGCGGCCAGTAGTAATGGGCGCCATCGCGCCAGGCGATCACTTGTTTGCACGTCGTCGCAGCCGTCAGCAGAGCGAGCAGCGGACTGCTTAGTAGTCCGATGGCGATCCAGTCGCGTCCATCCAAGTTTTTTTGTTGGCCCATGAATGAATTCGCCCACAACCTCTTGATCAATGAACACTAGTGCACTACAACAGCGGCACTGGACGTTTGTGGCAGGGATCGCGACGGGCGTCCAAGTAAGCTGATGTGGGGTGTTCCTTTCCTGAACTGTGAGGCCCCATGTTACCAGCAAATATTCATGAACTCCTGGCTAGTTTCTTCAACGGCAATTTTTCTGCCCTGGCCACCATTGCCGAGCATTGCGATCGGCAACTCATGCAGCTCATCCAAAGTGAGCGGCAGCGTTATCCCCGCAGTCTCTTGGCGACCACCGATTTAGATCGTGAGGATATTCGCCAGCTTCTCTTTATGAGTTTGATTGGAAGCTGGCGACAAGGGAAAAGCTATCGTCCCGACAACATGCTGGCTTATCTCCGCTGTCTCCTGCGACATCAATTGATCGACAAATGGCGAGAGTTTTTTGGTTCGGAGCCGCGGAACGAGCGCATCGTGAGCATGCGTTCCATCGACCTCGACACACTTCCCGACAACGCTCCCACGCCGGATGAAATTGCTGAGCAGCGTGAAGAGCGGCAATTGGTGGCCGAACTGATGACGCCCCGCGAGAAAACTATCTGGGAGCTGATCACGCAGGGATATTCACCGTATGAGATGGCCGCGATTCTAGAGCTGCCCGACAGCACGGTTAGAAGTCAACTCAAGCGAGCGGTGAGTCGGCTGCAACGCGATATCCCGCCGGACTGGCGAGTGGATCCCAAGAGGGGCGCGGTCATACGTCGACCACTGAAACTGTTTGAACTACGCGGACGACTGCGAATTCGCAAGCCGACGCCGTGGCGGTATGACGGACGGTCGAAGCGTCAGCGACTAACGCTTCTCAGCCAGACGCACCAGCGACCGAGCCTGCAGAATCGCTCGCTCCCGCAACTCGGCTAGTTCTGGTGTCGAGATGGGCTTCTTCATGGCGGCAGCCAATTGTTCTCGGGCTGCTGCCGCGTCGATCGATTCCACGGTCTGAGCTCGTTGCGTCAGGACCGAGACCACATTTTGCAAGACTTGAACAAAGCCACCATCGACGTAGTAGCGCGTGGCGGCACCGTTGAGCGTCAGACGGAGTTCGCCATAGCCCAGTTGTCCAATGAGTGGGCCACGGTTCGGTGCAATACCCGCTTCACCATCGATCAAGGGCAAAGCGATGAAGTCCGCTTCCGCCTCGAGCACGGTTCGTTCGGGAGTTACGACGAGACAACGAAGGGCTGCCATAATTGCACTTGTGCGCCGAAGCGGCGTTGATCAAAGGTCTTCAAAAGTTACTTGGCTGCCAAACGCTTGGCCTGTTCCTCGGCCTGTTCAATCGGCCCAACGTACATGAATGCATCTTCGGGCAGATGATCCCACTTACCATCGCAGAGTTCTTCGAAGCTGCGAATTGTGTCACCCAGTTTGGTGATTTCACCAGGTTTCCCCGTGAACACTTCGGCGACCAAGAACGGCTGCGACAAAAAGCGTTCGATACGTCGAGCGCGATGGACGACGAGCTTATCATCTTCGCTCAATTCCTCCACGCCCAAGGTCGCGATGATGTCTTGAAGTTCGCGATACCGCTGCAGCATCCCCTGCACTCGTCGAGCACAGGCGTAGTGGCGAGCACCGACGTACTGCGGATCGAGAATTCGGCTGGACGAAGCGAGCGGATCGATAGCCGGATAAATACCTTTTTCCGAAATGGCACGTTCCAGATAGATGAAAGCATCGAGCTGGCTGAACGCGGTGGCAGGTGCGGGATCGGTCGGATCGTCAGCGGGCACGTACACGGCTTGCACCGACGTAATAGCACCCTTCTTGGTCGATGCGATGCGTTCCTGCAAGGCACCCATTTCCGTGGCGAGAGTTGGTTGGTAACCCACTGCGGACGGCATACGACCGAGGAGGGCGGATACTTCCGAACCAGCCTGCGAGAATCGGAAGATGTTATCGACGAACAACAGCGTATCTTTTCCCGTGGTATCACGGAAATACTCGGCCATCGTCAGAGCCGACAGAGCGACGCGGAGACGAGATCCGGGTGGTTCGTTCATCTGACCGAACACCATGCAGGTCTGCTCGATCACGCTCCGACCGGTGTTACCGATCTTCGCTTCTTGCATTTCCAACCACAAGTCGGTTCCTTCGCGAGTTCGTTCACCGACTCCCGCAAACACCGAGTAACCGCCGTGGGCGCTGGCGATACGAGCGATGAGTTCGGTCAAAATAACGGTTTTGCCGAGACCGGCACCACCGAACAAACCAGCTTTACCACCGCGAACGAACGGGGTGAGCAAGTCAATAACCTTGATACCCGTTTCGAACAGTTCGGTGCTGGTGGACAATTCGTCCACGCGTGGAGCGTCGCGATGGATGGGCCAGCGATCTTTCGCTGGCACTTCGCCACGATTGTCAATCGGATCACCCAGCAGATTGAACACTCGACCCAGGGTCGCTTCACCGACCGGCACGGAGAGCGGAGCGCCGGTGTCCACGCAGGCTTGACCGCGCTGGAGACCATCGGTGCTTCCCAAAGCGACGCAGCGGACGCGACCGCCACCCAAGTGCTGCTGCACTTCGCCCGTCAAACGGATTTTTACACCCTTTTCATCCGAATCGATCTTCACCGCGTTATAGATCGCCGGCAAACTCGAATCGGAAAACTCAGCATCAAAGGTCGAGCCGATGACTTGCGTGATGCGGCCGACATTGGCAGTACCAGTAACCATGTTCGCAACTCGTTTAAGGTTTCAGGAGAAAACTTAGTTGTAAGGTGGGTTGTTGATTCGAGCAGTGCAGGGCAGTGGCCACAAGCCGGGGACCTTATCCCTTAAGCGCTTCCACACCGCCAATAATTTCCATAATTTCGCCAGTGATCTGGCTTTGTCGAGCGCGATTGTAATCGCGCGACAACTGATGAATCATTTCGGAAGCATTCTCAGTGGCGGCTTTCATCGCCACCATGCGAGCGATTTGTTCGCTCACCGCCGCATCCAAAAAGCATTTGAACAAACGAATCTTGAAACTGGTGGGAACCACTTCCTTCAAGATCGCGTCCGCTGAGGGGACAAAGTCATACTTCACACCAAGATCTTCACGACCTGGGGCTTCGTCTGTCTTCTCTTCCTTGGCGGGCGTACCCTTAACCGGCAACTCCAGGGATCCCATCGGCAATAGCGTTTCGACGACCGCTATCTGCCTGGAACTGCTCACGAATTTCGTATAGACCACATCCAGCCGATCCAGCTCGCCAGCCGCGTAGGCTTCCAAATAACGGGTGGCCAGTTCGTCGATTTCGGCAAATTTCGGCTGATCCTCGAACTGCGTATAGGTGCGAGTCATGGCGACTTTGCGAAATTTGAAGTTCGCAATACCACGCTTACCAGCCACTTCCAAATCGACCTTTTCGGCGAGCGATTGCAGTTCGGCCAGACGCGGGACCGCTTGCCGAATGACTGAGCCGTTGTAGCCGCCGCACAAACCGCGATTGGCGGTTAGGACGAGCAGCTGGGCGGCTTTCGTTTTCTCACGACCCTTCAGCAGCGGGTGATCAACTTCGGCGCCCGCTTTCGTCAAGTCGGCCACCAACTGAGTGATCCGCTTGGTGTAAGCACTGGCCGCTGTCGCCCGATCCATCGCTTTCTTAAAGCGCGCAGTGGCGATCAATTCCATCGTCCGCGTGATTTTGCGGATGTTACGGATCGACTTGCGTCGTTTATCGAGGGCTCGAGCCTTTGCCATATCAGTTCATCATTCCCACAAGGAAGATCTGGTGTGCCATGTTTCGCGATGCGGATCGCGACTACGACTTGCTACGATCCTGTTTCTTGAAATCTTCGATTGCGGCTCGCAATTGAGTTTTGATGTCGTCCGTCAATTCCTTCTTGTCAACAATTGCTTGTCGCACCGACGACTTGACGTCTTTCATATATTGCAGGAAAGCCTTTTCCCAGCGTGCCATATCTTTCACAGGAACATCGTCCAGATAACCGGTGTTACCGGCGAAAATGACCATGATCTGATCGAATACTTCCATCGGCTGGTACTGTGGCTGCTTGAGCAATTCCACCATGCGGTAACCGCGATCAAGACGCGACTGAGTCGCGGCGTCCAGGTCGGTTCCCAGCTGAGCGAAAGCTTCCAGTTCGCGGAAGGCGGCGAGTGCTAAGCGGAGACCGCCAGCGACTTGCTTGTCTTTCATCGCCTTGATCTGAGCGGCACCACCCACGCGGGAAACCGAGATACCGACGTTCATCGCAGGACGAATGCCTTTGAAGAACAGGTCGGGCTGCAGGTAAATCTGACCATCGGTAATCGAAATCACGTTCGTCGGAATGTAGGCCGACACTTCGCCTTCCAGCGTTTCAATGATGGGGAGCGAAGTGAGCGATCCACCGCCTAGTTCATCCGACAGCTTGGCCGATCGTTCCAGCAAACGACTGTGGCAGTAGAACACGTCACCCGGATAGGCCTCGCGTCCCGGTGGACGTCGCATCAACAGCGACAGCTGACGGTAGGCGGCGGCTTGCTTCGACAAATCGTCATAGACGATCAACGCATGCTGCCCGTTGTAGGTGAAGTATTCGGCCATCGCCGTACCGGCGTAGGGAGCGATGTACTGCAGCGGAGCAGGGGCACTGGCACCGGACACGATCACCGTCGTGTACTCCATCGCCCCGTTTTCTTGCAGAGTACGAATGGTGTTGGCGACCGAGGAGTCTTTCTGGCCGACCGCTACGTAGAAGCATTTTACGCCCGACTTCTTCTGGTTCAGAATTGTGTCGATGGCGATCGTCGTCTTGCCCGTTTTACGGTCACCGATGATGAGTTCGCGCTGACCACGTCCGATTGGGGTCATGGCGTCGATGGCTTTGATACCCGTTTGCAGCGGTTCACGCACCGGTTGGCGACCGGCGACACCAGGAGCCATGAATTCGACGGGGCGACGTTCGGTGGAAGCCACGGGGCCGCGGCCGTCGAGTGGGTTGCCGAGGGGGTCGAGCACGCGACCGATGACCGATTCACCGACGGGAACCGAGAGCAGCTGGCCGAGGGAGCGAACTTCATCGCCTTCCTGGATACCCAGATAATCACCCAAGATGATGATACCGACGCTGTTCTCTTCCAGGTTGAAGGCCAGTCCCACAACTCCGTTGGGGAACTGCACCATCTCACCCGACATCACGCTCGACAGGCCGTGCACGCGAGCGATACCGTCGCCCACTTCCAGCACCACGCCGACTTCACGCACATCAACGGTGCTCTTATAGTTTTCGATCTCTTTTTGAATGATCGAAGCAATTTCGTCTGCATTGAACTTCATGGACCAACCTCGTGCTGCGCGGCGAAACGTATCAACGTACTATGTGACCAAGTTCGTCGAGCAGAATGGAACTGTCTGATTTAAATTGCCGATTAAACTGCTTTGATGAATCGATCGGTGTCTTGACGCAGACGCTGACGAGCACCGGCGAGAATCTCTTCCTGCAAGCTGCTCAGTTGTTGCTGCACACTGCTATCAAACACTTTGTCACCAATCTGAATGAGCAATCCTCCCATCATGGCTGGATCGACCCGCCGCGACAGGATTACATCTTTTTTCAAAGCGGCGGAAAGCCGCGTTTGAATTACCGACTGCGTCTCCGTCGATAATTCACTGGCTGATGTCACAAGCACTCGCAACCGTCCACAAATGTCGTCGTACAGTCGCTGAGCCGCATAGCTAATGGCTCGCAAACAGTCTACGCGATTATGTCGCACGACTACCTTGAGGAAGTTGAGCAGCTGCGGATTCATGCGGCCGCCGAGTGTACGATCGAGGATCGCTTCGCGCTCCTCGAAACTCACTCGAGCCGTCCCCATGACAGCGACAAAATCAGGCACCTTCTCGATGACATCCTGCACGAACGAATCAAGTTCGGCCAGCACAGCGGCGGTCGTTCCAGCTTTTTCTGTTACGCCCAAAAGCGCCTTGGCATAAGTTTGCCCCAGCTGCTGTTGTGCGGAATCGAATTGCTCAGAGGACTGAGTGTTCGCCATAAGTGCCCACCCTGTTTGGCAACTGTTTCGCGCTGAAGCAATTCACCGCGAGAGCCACCAGGCCTAATGCTGTAGGACGTAATCGTTAATTGTTGCTGGTAAACTGATCAGCCGCTTCGCGGGCCAAACGATCTTGATCTTGGGGACCAATTTCTCGTTTGAGAATTCGTCCCGCCAAGCCGATGGCCGTCCGCACACTGGACTCCGCGATTTCCGACAAGGCCGCCTGCTTAGCTGCTGCAATGTCCGAAACCGCTCGATCGCGTTCCCGCTGGGCCGCCGCGCGAGCTTCCGAAACAATCGACTCGCGTAACTCTTCACCCGCTTTGCGAGCGTCGGCCAGGATGGTACGAGCTTCTTCGTTGGCAGCTGCCAACTTCGTCTCGTGTTCCTTGATCGCCGCTTCGCTGCGCGCCGCATTGGTTTGAGCTTCCGCGAGCAAGCGTGCCATGTTGTCTTCGCGGCTCTTCAAACCCTTCAT
>JBJSXJ010000100.1:0-3753 GCA_046086325.1 Planctomycetota bacterium
TTCGGGAAGCGGTAGCCGAGTTGCCTGAAAACCAGGCACGACCTCCTGTAGCTCGGGAGTTTCCTCGGCCACGGCTGGCGGTTTGTGGCGAGTCGCTGAGGCAGGTGGGACAGTTGAGGCAGGTGGGGCGACGAGCTTTGCCGGAGCCGCGGGACCTGCAGGAGATGCGGGGCCTGCTGGAGCCGCGGGACCTGCGGGCGCTGTCGGGAGCCCCGGATACTGGTCGTTCTGTAGCGTCGTTCGATAGGCCAGCGTCGCGTGGCCAGTGGTGGGAATGAGACAGGTGCCGTCCGCCGTCAGCCGCAGCGACTCGTCCTGCACTTCAATCGTGAGGCCCTCGTTGGGCCAATGCAGTTCTCGTCCGGCCGCTCGCAATTCCGCCTTGGCTGCACGCTTCGGATCCACCAGTTTCCAGACCAGTTGCCGATTAGCGGGAACTCCCGTCACGATCAGCTCGCGACGAAAACCATTGCGGTCGGCCAGCGATGAAGACTGAAGTGCTTTCACCACTTGAGTGACTCGAAGCGGAATCGTCGCGACCGCCGCCCGGTCTGCGGCCGCCTCCACAGCGGACGTTGCATCAGCAGCTTTATCAGCGGCTGTCGTGCTGGTTGGAAACTGCAGTCGATAGTCCCACTGCAGGCCGTCGGGGATCACGTGCCAGCCGTCTAGTTCCAGCGGAAACTGACCGACATGGAGCGGGAGCTGGTAGCGAGCGGGATCATCTTTTGTTGTGAGCAGCAGTTCCGAGTTATCAAATCCCACGTGCAACAGATCCTGCCCCGCCGCTTCCCAGTACCAAGATTTTCCTTTGGTGCGTTGGCGCGCCACATCACCGAGAGACCAGCGTGCTAGACGATGCGTCGCAGCATCGAACAACAGATTGTGTCGGTTGGGAAGCCCGATCAAGAGCGGCTTGATCAGCACTTGGCCATCCGCTTGGACAATGTCGGTGACCAGCTCGGTACGCTCTTGACGGTCGCCGACCCCGGAGAGTCGCAACGTCTGCACGGGATGCGGAGCGGGCGGCTGAAAGTCAGGCAGATTCAGCACATGCCAGAGTGCTGCGATCTGAGTCGGCAACTGATCAGCGAGCACTCCGCGAATCGGAATCTGCAGCGACGGCATCTCCATCCGCGGCGTGATACGCGCGGGACCGCGCACCCAGCGTTCATACCAGGAGCGCCGGATACGCTGTCCGAGCTGTGACAATTCAGGCGCGCGGGCGTTGAGCGGAGCTGTGGGAGGTGGTGAACCGCTCACCGCATGACAGCTCAGACAGCCAAATCCATCGGCGGTGAGTAATCGTCCGCCGACCGTTCGCAGTGCCACTGGACCGACCGCCAGCGCCGTCTCGTCAGTCGCTCGGTGGTCAATCGACAGCGGAGCGTCATCGGGAATGCGATCCAGCGCGGCTAGATGCCGAGTGACTTGGTCGAGTGATGCGTTTGGCAGTGGAAAGCGCGGCATGCGCACTTGCAGCCAGGGACGCCGCGTCGCCGTCGTTCGCGCGATCGCCTCGCGCAAAGCCGCATCAAGCAGTTTATCGCCGACACTATTTAGAGCGGGTGGAGTGAGGGCCGCCACCGTGGCCGCCCACTGCGGTTCCCGTTCCAGCAGCTGCTGCAGGACGGGCGCCAATCCAGTTTCGGTACCGAGCGGTTGGGCATGTTTGGTTACGCTAAGAAACTGATCCTCGCGCGCATGACAAGCGACGCAGCCCAGTCGCCGCAGCGGATCAATGGTCGTGGGAGTGACGGCGACGAGTGCCGCGGGGGCGGCGGCGAGCTGCGTTTGATCGACCTCCTTGGTTTCATCCGGTAACGGTGATTGCTTGGATCGCTGTGCTGGATTGGATCGCTGTGCTGGATTGGATCGCTGTGCCGATGCTAGCTCGGCGAGCTTCTCTTGTTGGTCGATATAGATGGTAAGCGCGCGTGTGTCAGCAGCAGGTAAGCGATAACCCGGACGCTGCTTGACTGGCATTTCAAAACAGGTCGTTCGCCAGGTATCGGAGCGGTGCAGAGCGATGCGGGAGGCCGCTGGTTTCGGGGCCAACTCTGCGGAGGCTGCTGGCGGTTCATGACAGTTCCGGCAACCGAACTCAATAAACAGTTGCTTTCCCTGCGCAATCAGAGCGGGATCCGGCTGGTGATTGGCGAGCGACGTCGCTGCTGGTGTGGAATCTGTCGTCGGAGCAGATGTGGTTTGGCGAGGATTTTTTGCGTCGCCGGAATCTGCCGAGGGTGAGCGGAGTTGGCCGCTCGCTAGCCACGCGCTCAGATCTCGCAACTCCTCCGGGCTGAAGGAAAAGACCGGCATGCGATGGTGCTGATTGAGCGACTCGGGGCGAGACAACCACTGACCAAAGAAGTCCGGCGGTCTCTTACGAGCGATGGCGGTCAGGTCGCCGCCGCCGTAAAAGTCGTTGCGCCCTAAACCATCGAAGGTGTGACAGGCCAGACAACCAACGCTGAGAAACAACTTGCGGCCGCGCTGTTTGGCGTCGAGCTCCGGGGCGGGCTTGGTTTCAGGCAGCGAAGTCCGTTTCACGCTGTTTTTCAAAAGGTACGCCGCAAGTGCATCGGCCTGCGGG
Source organism: Planctomycetota bacterium (assembly GCA_046086325.1). Lineage (GTDB taxonomy): Bacteria > Planctomycetota > Planctomycetia > Pirellulales > Pirellulaceae > JBJSXJ01. The sequence continues at coordinate 2,597 of JBJSXJ010000100.1, forward strand.
CGGTCGAGCGAATAGTGGGGCATACGTCGACCGGCTGCTGAATTCGTGCCGAGTAGATGCTCAATGAGCCACGAGGGCTGAATTTGTCCACCTAGATGCTGCAGTGACGGAGCGGCCAGCGGCAGATGACGTTCCGAAGCTGCCGGTAAGTCATGACAGCTGCCACAGCGCAACGCGTCGAAGAGTAGTTCACCATGCTGCAGATCACGCGCTCGTGATTCATCTCGCCAATCACTGGGCTCGTGATGAAAATAACGAGCGGGAATTGGTTCGAGCGTGAACTGTGAACTGCTCCAATAAACGGCCACGCGACTGCCAGAGGTGATTTGATCCAGCGTGAGCTCAAAGCGATGACGCCCCGCTTCCAGTTTACTCACCGGCAGTGTCGTCCAGGAGTTGTTCAGATTGGTCTGAGGCAGCAACTCCTGATCATCCAGACGCAGTTGCACTCGCCCGTGACCGTAGAGCACCAAGCGGTAATCGCCTGGAGCATCAATTTCGAGACTGCCGCGCCACTGCTGAGCGACCGGCTGTATGGCTCGAGCTGGGAGCTGTTGTCGCGTTTCAGCTTTTTCAGATTGGTCGGTGTTTTCAGGATTTTCCGGAAGCCGTCGTGGGAGTGGCGACCAGTGTTCCACGATATGGTCCTGAGCGTAAACCGATCGCAGGACGAGCCCTGAGTTGCGATTGGTCTCGGCTTGATCATCCTCGTTGGAATTCGGGAATGAATCGTCCAGAGCCCAGCAGCGCGAGCCATCTCCGAGTACTATCCAGAGCGACGTTGAATCGCCTGGCAAGTAGAGCCACACGAAGATCGTGATCTTAACGGCGAATAACAGCAGGTGTCGCACGGTTGGCCTTGATGCCTGAAAGGGTAAGTGATCAACCATGCGATGATGATAGTGATTTATCGCTTCTGTTGGATGTCCTTGTGTTAACTTTTACCGCGTCAGTCAAAGTATCGTCTAGCACTTCACGTTTAATCAACATTGTCCGTCGGGCCGATCAACGGCGACCTCTGGGCGGGCGGGGACTCACGAATTCGCTTGATCTCTGCCGCAAGGATTTGATGCGGCGGCAGTGGCAGGTGGTTTAATCGCTCCGCTGCATCGAGGGCTTGCTGACGGCTGGTGGGACTCACTCGTGCCAACTCGATG